>DASXZE010000142.1:0-7491 GCA_036502105.1 Candidatus Angelobacter sp.
GTCTTCAGATTGCAAACTCACAGCCAGCGCGGCGGTAGCACATCAGTTTGTTACCGGCGTGGATGCGAGTGGAAATTATTTGCGCGGACGAGCGGCCTCGACTGACCTGAGCGACGTTTCAGCCACCCCCGCCACTGACGGCCAGGTGCTTATTTTCGACGGGCCGTCATCGACCTACATCCCCGGTGATCCCCGCGTTCAAGGCTTGGCGGCAGACGGCACAACTACCGTGCTCAACCCGGTGGAAATCGGCGGGTACGATACTGCAGGAACGCCAGCGATTCACCGCGCCACGTTCATTAATGGAACGCCTGCGGGAACTGAATACGGCATCATCACGAGAAATATTCCTTCGGGTACCCAGCCGGTCTCTGGCACCGTAGCAGTTTCAAACTTTCCAACAACCCTGGTGCTGGCGCAGAACGAAGGATTCATTGTGCGCATCGGAGTGGCGGCGCAATTTCTTAGTTTGGATCGGGCGCGGGTTATCCGGCTTGCCCGAGCTGGCAAGCTACCGGCGCATCCTCTGGGCGAGGGGAAAAGAAAACAGTGGCGCTTCAGGCTTTCAGAGCTTGATCGCTATATGCAGGGTGGTATAAATGGAACCCACCCGCCCGTTCGCCAATGAAGGGATCATCACCAATGGCGCAACGGTTTCAAAACGGGCATTTGCGAAAGGCAAAAAGAAAAAATGGAAACGTGTGGGAATTTCTTTGGCGCGAGAGTGGGACTGATGGCAAGCGGCATCAGCGCACTCTGGTCATTGGAACTCTTGCGGAGTTTCCCACCAAAAGCGAAGCCCGGAAACATGTTCTCAAGCAGAATGCAAACATCAACCAGGGGCGGAAGAACCCAGCAGTCTTCAAGTTCGACGATCTCGCGGACCATTACGCGAAACATGAACTTGTCGAAAGCAACGAATCACTGACGCCCAAATCCCGCGAAACCAATCGCGGCTATATCGATAACTGGATGCGGCCAAAGTGGGGCAATGAATATGTCCACAGTTTTGAAGCTATAGCGTGGGAAGAGTGGCTTAAGACTCTCGACCTGGCAGCAGCTTCAAAAGCCAAGATCCGCAACATCGGCTCAGTAATGTTCAACCACGGAGTACGCCATAAATTGTTGGGCATGAACCGAGAAGAGAACCCGTTTCTTTCTGTTCGGCAATCTTCAAAGAGAGAGCGGATACCGGAAATACTGGAAGTAGCAGAATTGCATCGGTTGTTCGATGTTCTTGCGGTGCGGGAAAAGGCAATGATCGTTGCCGACGCTCTGACCGGAATACGGCGCGGCGAACTGATGGGCCTCTGGTGGGAAGATATTGATTTCATCGGCGGCAAGATCAACATTATTCGCTCGGTCGTAGATCAGGACATTGGAAAATGCAAAACTGAAGCCTCACGCAAACCAGTCCCCATGAATGAGCACATTGCGCAAGTGCTTACGGCGTGGCGACGGGAAAGCGCGTATACCGCGGCTGCTGATTGGGTTTGGGCATCGCCAATGATGGAAGGGAAACAGCCGTTGTGGCTTTCGACCATCATGCGGTATTACATTCAGCCGGCGGCAAAAGATGTCGGTATTAAGAGGCAGATCGGCTGGCACACTTTCCGGCATACATTCTCGTCACTGGTGAAATCTTTGGGGACTGACGCGAAAGTGGTTCAAGAACTTTTGCGGCACGCCTCATTCAAGACGACGATGGACAGTTACACCCAGGCCATGGACGAGCCGAAACGCCTGGCGCAGAATGCGGTAACAGAGCTAATCATGCGAGAACAGAAAGTCGGGCGCGCGTGATTTGTTGTGCAGTGTTGTGGGGCGGGAAAGCTGAATCGACCAGAAGCTCTTTGGTTTGTTGGCGTCCCCGACGGGATTTGAACCCGTGTTATCGCCGTGAAAGGGCGGTGTCCTAGGCCAGGCTAGACGACGGGGACGCTGGTGGAACGAGAATGGTGGGACCATTCTGGCCTGCATTTGATACTAGCAGTGGCGGAAACGGTGTGTCAAAGCCTGAGCGATGATCGGCAGATCTTGCTACAGTAGGCAGATGAGATTCAACCAGGAACAGAGCAGTGGAACATGGGAATGAATACACGGACAGCGGTCGTATTGGGCGCGTCAGGCCTGGTGGGAAGTTTCTGCCTTCGGGCGCTGGTGGACGATCCGGATTATTCCCGTGTGGTGACGTTTGGCCGCAAAGAGTTGCCGGCATTTACCAGGGCCAAAGTAGCGCAAAGAGTCGCGGACCTGGAGAGCCTGACCGCAGAAGACTTCCGCGGCGCGCAGGACGTATTTTGCGCGCTGGGCACCACCATTCGCAAAGCGGGATCGCAAGCGGCCTTCCGGCATGTGGATTTGGATTTGCCGTTGCGGTCGGCCAGGGAAGCATTGAATGCCGGCGTGGAGCAATTTATTGTAGTGTCCTCCGTGGGGGCTGACGCGGCGAGCAAGAATTTCTATCTACGCACAAAAGGTGAGTTGGAGCGCGAACTGGCCAGGCTGCCGTTCAAGGCTGTCCATATTTTGCGCCCAAGTTTGTTGATAGGTAAGCGAGCGGAGTTCAGGCTGGCCGAGGCGCTTGCCATGGCGCTGGCTCCGGCGCTTGATCTTGTGACGCTGGGAGCTTTGCGCAAGTATCACTCAGTGCGGGCTGAAACCGTGGGCAGGGCGATGGTGGCCGCCGCGAAACAGCTTGTGAGTGGAGCATCGGTGGACGAATACGATGGAATCGTGAGCCTGGGAAAAGCTGCGTGATTCAATCATTCGAAAAATTTACCGACCTTTGAACACAGAGGAGCAGTTCCTTCCTTCCTCGATGTTTCAGGTTTTTCGAACGAGCCGCCTTGCAGCGGCCCATTTGCCTTACAGAATGAAGCCTTGCAGGATGAAATCTTGCAGAACGAATTAGTGAATCGGGTTCGCCTGGAATTGAGCGCCGCATTTTTTTGGCTTGAAGGTGCCGATGTCCCCTGTCACCATGGAGCCATTGTTGCAGTTCAGTGCAAGATTGCCGGCTGTGGCCGTAATTGTGTCTGGGGCAACAAGATTGAGCACTGACAAGGCATTCACAATGAGAGCGTCGCCAGTATTGTTGGTAATCGTATTGCCACCATTGGTGCCCATGGTTGAGGCCTGATCTATCAACACACCAACTCCGGTATTGCCAGAAACTACTACAGAACTATCCAAGTCAAGCTCCGAATGGGTCATAATCTGAATTCCGCCACCAGTGTTGCCATTGATCTGCGTTCCACCGAATTCACAGGCCGTGGTGGCCTGGCAAACCACGCCAATACCACTATTGCCGTTAATAACGCCACCCTGCATCACCATGGTGCTATTGCCAGAAACCAGAAGCCCAAATGCGCCGCCGGCATTATTGGTAATTTGGTGATTACCGTCAAAATCTCCCTCGGAGAGGTTGACTAGCTGGATTCCGGCAGCTCCGTTATGGCTCATCACAGTGGGAAGGTCACCTCCATCGAACACGATCAAGTGTGTGGTAGCGGCACTTATGCCAAGGCGCCCATTGTTGCTGACTGTTACTCCATCCAACTCAAGAGTGCCTCCAAATGTGACGATGCCGGTGCGGGTGTTGGCGCTGATAGAACCGCCAGCAAACTGAACCTGGGAGTTGTTGGAGTCTATTCCGAAATTGCCGCTGTTTTGTACTGTGACCCCGGAAAAGAAAATACCCGAAGAGTTAATAATGGAAACACCTTGGCCGCCACTCATCGTGATGGGTCCTAAAAAGCTAATATTTTGCGAACCATTAATGTCCATTACCTGTTGAGTGGGTGTGGCCGATTGGATGGTGGTTGGTGCAGAGGCGAAAAAACTCAAGTCGTTACGGCGCTGTAGCAAAACCAAGTTTTCAGTGCAGTTGCCGGAGATGGTAAAGGCTGTGTGATCTGGTGAGCTTAAAATCGCCGTGGCGATTGAGGTAAATGCTCCCGGCGTAACTCCTGAACAGTCAATGGTGGCGGTATTTTCGGTTTGGGCAAAGGTTAGACTGACAGACAAAATCAGGAATACACCAGCAAGTAATTTCGGTCCAAAGGCAGGGAGTTTCATTGATTAGTTGTTTTCCTCTCCGAATGAGTTTTTAGAAGTCGAGACTTTTTGCGCGATATTGCGGCTTTCCGCCCTGCAATATGAGCCAAGCCTTTCATTGTCTTGGAAATGTGTTCAGTTAGATAAGTACTTATCTGCAATAAGATTTCATGTAGAAAAGCAGGAAACACTTCTGGCGGAACAACGGGGAGAGAGTAGCGTTCAAGAAACGGGCCGCTTCGCAGCGGCCCATTGTTTTGCCGGGTGAAAGTTTTGCAGGATGAAATTCTAGTGGACTGGATTTGCCTGGAATGCGGCTCCGCATTTTTTGGGTTTATAGGTGCTCACATCGCCCATGACAAAAGAGCCGTTATTACAGTTGAGCGCCAGGTTGCCGGCCGTGGCTGTAATTGTGTCAGTTGCCTGGAAGTTGATTACGGAGACGGTATCAACCACCAGGCCGTCAATGGTATTCCCGCCGATGGTATTGCCGCCTTCGCTGGTGAGCGACGAAGCCTGATTTACCAGAACTCCATTGCCCGTATTGCCGGAAATAATCACGCCGTTATCCAATGAAGTATCAGAGTGCTCCACCACTTCAATTCCGCCGGCGCCGTTGCCGCTGATTTGCGTAGTAACAAATTCGCAATGGCTTGTTCCACCGCAGTGGACGCCCAGCCCGCTATTGCCGCTGATGATTCCATTGGTCATGGCCACGCCGCTGTTATTCAAAACCAGAAGGCCATAAGATCCGCCGTTGCTGGTGATTTGAATATTGCCGCTAAGGTCGGCTTGCCCAACGCCAAAAACCTGGATTCCACCGAGGCCGTTATGGGTGAAAATACTTGCCGCTGAACCTCCGCTGCTTACGGTCAAATGTGCGGTGTTCACGCTGACGCCCAGCCGCCCGTTATTGCTCACATTTACATTGGCCTCAAGGTAGAGACTGCCGCCGCTTGAGCTGATGCCAGAGCGAGTGCTGCCGGTAACAGAGCCGTTGGAGAAGTGAATCAGGGAGTCAGCGGTTTGAATACCAATGTCTCCGCTGTTTTGCACAGAGACGCCATTGAAGCGAATCGGCGAGCTGGCAACGACGACGACGCCCTGGCCGCCGTTAAAAACCATGGTCCCAGTGATGTTGACTCGCTGCGAATTAGAAATTGTCAGCACAGAATTTGTGGGATCTGCCGCATTGATTGTGGCCGTGGGATTGCTAAACATATTCAGGTCAGCGCGCGTGTCAATCAAGACATTTTCCGTGCATGTGCCGGAAACCGCGATGTTGTTTGGGCCCGCGGCAGGCAGTGATCCGAGTGCCTGATTGATAGAGGTAAAGGCGCCGGGGGTGGCTCCAGAGCAATCGACGGTTGCGCTACCGGCAAAAGCCAGGCTGGAACGACAGCAGAAGAAGCAATGAACAGGCAAAAAACAGTTTGGATCCGGAAGAACAGATTTGCATAGTCTCTCTTTTCCTTGTGTTCCTGGATTTTTGAAATGAACGGGGCAGCCTGTTTCAGCAAAATTTGGGCTGCAGGACACTAGTGATCGAGCGTGGAAAATCGTTGCGTTTCGATGAGCAAATCTTTTTGGGCTGACTATGAAAGATTTGCAGCATCGGGCAGGCAATCCACTGCAAATAAAGGGGAATTTACGCGGGAAACTTGGAAAGTTCAGCGTTGGAGCCGCAAAGCACCACCCCCACGCGCTCTCCGGCATGCGGCTTGTAAGCCCCGGAGATCAACGCTGCCAGGGCGGTAGCGCCGCCGGGTTCGGCGATGAGGCGCAGATTTTGCCATAAGAGTTTTTGCGCGTTTACGATCTGGTCATCGGTGACCAGCAGTGATTGCGGAACGAATTTTTGCGCGATGGGGAACATGAGTTCACCGGCACGGCGTGCGCCCAGAGAGTCTGCGGCTATGCCGCCAGTTTCCACTTCTACAACATGTCCAGCGGCCAGCGCGTTATGCAGCGTGGGCGCGCGCTCCGGTTCTACAGCGATCACGCGAATTCGATCCTGATACCACGCAGCAGCGCCGCCAATTAAGCCTCCGCCGCCGACGGCGATGAGCACTGAATCCAGCCCGCGCACCTGCTCTTCAAACTCCATGGCCATTGTGCCCTGGCCAGCGAGCACGTGAAGATCGTCATAGGCATGAATGGGGACAGCCCCAGTTTCCCTGGCGCGTTCGCGGCTGGCGGCAAGCGCTTCAGAATAATTATTGCCGGTTACGTTGATGGTGGCGCCGTACTGGCGCAGACGGTTTACCTTGTTCGGCGGCGTGATGACGGGAACAAAAATCTCTGCTTTGTGCGAAAGCTTGTGCGCTGCATAGGCAACGGCCGCGCCGTGATTTCCTCCGGAAGCGGCAATCACGCCAACGGCAGGAACGGTGGAAGAGAGAATGCAGTTGAACGCGCCGCGTGGTTTGAATGATCCGGTATGTTGCAGGCATTCCAGTTTGAAAAAAACTTTGGCGTCCACGCCGAAGGCGTTTTCTTCCAGTGCCATCACGGGCGTGCGCCGCACATGCATGGCAATTCTGCGGGCGGCATTCTGGATTTCAGTGCGTGAGATCATTCAGCTTCGCTCTTTTGAAAGCTTCGGCTTCCTGATTTGGCCTTCATGCTGGCCGTGGTGACAGGCTGTTTGGGCTGGTCATCGACGGTGAGCCGGAAAATGTCTGGGCGCGAATAATGGCCGACCACGTCAAAATCAAATTTGGCTTTCGGCAACAAACCGCGATCAAGATTAGCGATCAAAATTGTTTCGCCTTCAAAGTTTGGTCCGGCAATGAACTCACCGAAGGGGCCAACAATACAGCTTCCACCGCGTGAGATTACAGTTTCTGGCTCTTCGCCAAAGGCGGAAGAATAATGTTTAGGAAAATCGCGGCGGCGGTTGAATTGATTGCAGCCCAGGACAAAGCAGCGGCCTTCAGTGGCAATGTGCTGCATGGTGGCTGTCCATGAGGCGCGATGGTCTGCCGTGGGCGCGCAATAAATCTCAATGCCCTGCGAATACATAAAAGTCCGCAGCAGCGGCATGTAATTTTCCCAGCAGATTACGGCACCCAGTTTGCCCAGCGGAGTGTCAAACACCGGCAGGGTCGATCCGTCACCGTAACCCCAGATCAGCCGCTCAGACGCCGTGGGCATAACCTTGCGATGCTTGCCGAGAAATTTTCCGTCGGGCGCGAAGAAGAGTACGCAGCAATAGAGCGTGCCGCGCTCACGCTCAATTACTCCCATGACCAGATAAACGGAATTCGCTCGCGCGGCTTTGCTGAGCGCATCCACCGTTGGCCCGGGAACTTCTACGGCACTCTCAAAGTAGCGCTTAAAATCTTCGCGTCCGGCCTCGGTGCGCGAGCCCACCGCTGCGCCAAAGTCGAGCCCGCGCGGATAGCCTGAGATAAATGCTTCAGGAAAGAG
>DASXZE010000143.1:0-7055 GCA_036502105.1 Candidatus Angelobacter sp.
GATTTCGCAGGTTTCATAGCGGCGGATTTTGAGCTGGGTTTTTTTGCCGAAAGCAGCTTCTTCAAAGGTGAGGCTGAGATCGCCGCGCGCATCGCCGCCACGCTGGACACGGGCGCGGCCCCGGCCGCCACCTCCGCCAACATTTACGCCAAAGAAATCGCTGAAGATGTCGCCGAACACGTCACCAAAATCGGAGAAGTTGGATGGATCAAACCCGCCGCCGCCGCTATTTACAGCCGCGTGGCCGTACTGGTCATAGCGCGCGCGTTTGTCGGCGTCCATGAGGACGCTGTAAGCCTCAGTGCATTCCTTGAACTTTTCTTCCGCCTCGGCGTTGCCCGGATTGCGGTCAGGATGGAACTGCATGGCCAGCTTGCGGTACGAGCTTTTGATTTCCTGCTCTGTCGCGGTACGGGTCACGCTTAGAATTTCGTAGTAGTCGCGTTTTGCTTGCGTCGCCAAAATGTCCCTCAATCATTTTTTGATCAAAACCATGGGGTGAAGCTCAGCAGATCAAGCAGGCCCAGTATTTCCAGTATTCCGCTCAGGCTTGGCCGCTCCGGAGGCTTCGGCGGTGGCTGCCTGCGCTGCTGCCTTGGGACTCTTGGGCCAGAGGCTTGAAGCATTCTCCGTCTCTGGGCGCGGCGTTGATTGCCAGACGTTACCCGAAGCATTCTCTTTTCCTGCTGACTTAGCCGACCTTTTTGGCCACGCGCACCATGGCCGGCCGCAACAGCCGCCCTTTAATGCGATAGCCCGGTTGCAACTCTTCCAATACGTGATGGTCCGGTGCAGCGTCAGTTTCCACCATCTCAATGGCTTCATGCACGCGCGGATCAAACGGCTCGCCCTGCGCGGGAATGCGCTCTACGTTCAATTTTTGTAGAACATCCTGCAGCTGCTTGTAAATCAAGTCCACGCCTTTGCGCAGGTCTTCTGGCTTGGCGGAGGCATTCTTTAGCGCCAGGTTGAAGCTGTCCATGACTGGTAAGAGCACGCGGACTGCGTCAGATACGGCGAAGTCGCGGAATTCGTCACGCTCTTTGGCGGCGCGCTTGCGATAGTTATCAAATTCGGCCTGCAGCCGCGCCAGGCGGTCAAATAGGTCGTCACGCTCGGAGCGCAGCTTCTGTACTTCGCTTTCACCGGCGGCAGCCACGGCCTCTGGGCTGATGGAAACGGTATTCCCTCCGAAGCCGTCTGTTGGGTCTTCAATGGGAAGCTCGTTGGTAAAACTTTGTTTTGGGTCTTCGGTATTCAATGGCTCGTCTTTCAACTGCTCGTCTTTTGTCTGCATCTGTTCTGCTTTGAATGGTTCTGCCTGCAACGGGCTGCCCGGGCCGGCCTCAGTCTGTGCGTTGGTCTTGTGCGTTCCGGGCCGCCTGATAGGAATTTTCACGTGTTCTCATTCAGCAGCTTGTCAAAGAGCTGCGCGATATAGGAAACCGCCGTGATGGTGTGCTGATAATCCATGCGCGTTGGGCCGATGACGGCCAGCGATCCGCGCATCTCTTCACCTACACGGGCCGGCGCGCCGATCAACACAAAATTACGCATCTCCGGAACGGCTTCTTCCAGGCCAATGACTACGCGCACAGCTTCCTGACGGGTATCGAGATAAGCGGAAAGCAAATCAGCCACGCGCTCTTTTTCTTCTAAAGTTTTGACCATGCCGCGCAGGCGTTCGCGGTCCTGGTCATTGCCAACCAGATTTGCCACGCCTTCTACAAAGATGTTCTTGGTGGGCTCTTCTGCTGCCAGCGCGCCGCCTTTTTCCAGCTCATGCAGGCTCTTCATCAAGTGGTCGTACTCGGAGCGTTCCAGCTCAATGCGTCGGCGCAGCTCGGTTTTTACGCTGCTGATGATCCATCCGCGAAAATTTTCATTGATGTAATTCGCGGCTGTGTTCAGGTCACTCTGGTCAAGGTCCTGCTCCAGACGCATCATGCGGTCATGCACTACGCCGGATTTTGTGACCACAACCGCCAGCACGCGATTATTGGCCTGCCGGGAGAAATAAACATGCTCCAGAGCGTTCTTAGGGCCGGCATTGCCAATTGCCACGCCTACGCCGCTTGAAACCAGCGAGAGCACGTGAGAGGTGCGTTCCAGGAACTCCTGAACGTCCACGGTGCCCTGTAAAGTGTCTGAAATCAACGTTTGATCGGCAGGCGAGATGGTGGCTTTGCCGGAAATCTGGTCAACATAATAGCGATAGCCCTGCGAGGTCGGGACTCTGCCGGCCGAGGTATGGGGTTGTTCCAGAAAGCCGCTGTCAGATAAATCCGCCATTACGTTGCGAATTGTGGCGGGGCTGAGTCCATCCTTATTGTGACGGGAAAGCGTGCGCGAGCCTACCGGCTCACCGGTGGATATATAGGTTTCCACAATGGCGGTGAGGATTTCCCGTTCACGAGGGCCGATTTGTCCTGGGTTTGCCATACGACAATCTGGCTAAAGCTATTGTTTGTAATGATTTGACAGAAAAATCCGAAGCTCCTGCCAAGTCATATTTTAAGGATGTTAGTGGGTTGTTGTCAAGATAGCACTTAAAGCTTTAGAGTGCTAAAAAATGCAGTTATTAGTCGGTAGTTCTTAGTTTTTAGCTGTTGGCTTTTAGCTCTTGGCTCTTAGCCTTTAGCCCTTGGCTTTTGTTCGGAAGAATCGAGCCTGTACGCAGCTCGTCCGGCTCAAGCCGGACTTCTTCTCCTTGCAGAAGCAGGAGTTTATTGGCTCACCGGGCTGCCTTTATCAAAAGACAAAGCCAAAGGCTAATGGCCAAGAGCTAAGAGCCAAGGCGGCAAAGCCGCCTACTGTACTTGAATCACATCTCCTGGAGCGCTGCTGCTTTTTACTTCTGCCAGGCGCAGTAACACCTGTTTGGTGAAATCGTAGAGTGCTTTGGAGTGGGTTCCGTTTTCGCCGTCCAGTGCTGGAGGCTTGCCTGAGTCGCCGCCTTTGCGGATTTCTGGATCGAGCTCAATTGAGCCTAGAAATGGCACGCCGAATTGCTGGGCTGTCCGCTCTACACCGCCTTTAGAGAAGATATCAATCTCCTGGTGGCAATGCGGACAGAGAAAGTGGCTCATGTTCTCTACGATCCCCAGAACATCGACGCGCGCGGTGCGAAACATCTCAATGGCTTTGCGACCGTCCTGCAGGGAAACGTCAGATGGCGTCGACACCACCACTGCGCCGGTAAGCGGCACGGTTTGAAAGAGAGAAATTACAACGTCACCGGTGCCCGGTGGCAGATCGACAATCAGGTAATCCAGTTCGCCCCACACCACTTGCTGCAGAAACTGGCGGATGATCTGGTGCAGCATGGGGCCGCGCCACACGATTGGCTTATCGCCGGGGTTGAGAAAGCCCACGGAGATAATTTTTACGCCGTAATTCTGCAGAGGCTCAATGAGGTTTTCATTCAGCACGCGCGGCTGCTGGCTGGTGGCCATCATGAGTGGAACGTTGGGGCCGTAAACATCGGCGTCGAGCAGGCCGGTTTTGTAGCCCATTTTTGCCAGTGCCACAGCCAGATTAACGGCAACGGTGGTTTTGCCGACTCCGCCTTTGCCTGAACCGACTGCAATGATGTTGCTTACGCCCGGCAGCGGTGTTGGTCCCTGCGGCGGGGCTCCGTGCTGATGTCCATGAGCCATAGGTGTTTGATTATACGGGAAGCGCGCTGATTCAATTTTACGGGCGTGAATGAGTAGCAGGCATCGGTGTGCCGCGCGAATCGCTGAGCTCAATTTCTACCGGGCATCCGCGACCAGCAATTTCAAGAATCAGGTCAACAAAATCTGTTGCCACCTTCGCGGCTTCTCCGGAGATGAGGTCAAAATTGCTGATCACGATGCGATAAGGAACCTCAACGGCGTTGATACTTCCAGTCGCAATACTGTCATTGAGAGAATCAAGGCCCCGACCGTGCCACGAAGGAGCGCCTACTGCGGCAAAGAATGCATCGTAGAGATCATCCTTTGTTCTCCAGCTACCGCCATCCAGAGTGAGCTCTCTCATGGCTAGCTTTTTACCGCGTTCTTGCGGCCCAGCTCCCATTTGCGCAGATCGCGGCGGCGGCCGGCGTCTTCATAGCGGCGTTTTTCTTCGTCGGTTTCTGGAATTACCTGCGGTACAGCACGGCGTTTCTCATGCACATCAACGGCTACAAACGTAAGGTAGGCAGAGGCAACATGGCGTGTAACGCCGGAGATATAGTTTTCCGCGAAGCACTTTACGCCGGTCTCAATAGAGGTATTGAACGCCCGGTTCACGGAAGATTTGAGCGTAAGTATGTCGCCAATATGCACGGGTTGGCGAAAGTCAATGTGATCAATCGACGCCGTGACCACATGGCTGCGAGAATGCCGGTGCGCGGCAAGCGCGCCGGCAATATCGATGAGGTGCATGAGGCGTCCACCAAGAAGGTTGCCGAGCTGGTTGGCGTCATTGGGCAGAACAACTTCCGCCATGTGCGATTGCGATTCACGCACAGGCCGCGGCTGCATGTGGCCAGGATTAGGGACGTTATCGTTCGAATTCATAGGTATGGCTGGTTATCAATTTGGCGCTCAATCGATTGCGCAGTTTCTTTTGCACTGCATGTTTTGAAAGTTTAAAGTTCCGGAAAGCTTATCTAGTCTTCAGCCGAATCAATCACAATTTTTCGCAGACCACGATAGAGCGTCTGCACCACTTCATACACGTCAGATATTCCTTCGGTGTAGCGGGTGACGCTGCCAGAATCCAGATCGGCGGTAACGTTGTGAGCGAGCTTGCGCATCATGTGCATGCGTTCTGCCTCCAGTTGCGGCAACACTTCAAAAGGATCGCCGCCGGTGGAATTCAATTCCACCCACTGCACCATGGACCACGAGGTCTGCCGCATGTGCTCCACGGCGTCATGAAACTGGGCGATGATGCGCGGATCAACTTTATCCACTACCAGCGATTGCTCCACCTGGTTAAGATCGGCGATGGTCCGCGTGACCTGAACTGAAAGCTGGCTGGCATTTGCGCTGGCGGCTGTGCGCGGAGCGCTGCGGGCCAAAGGCTGCACGGGCGGCAGCGGATCTTCATGCACGGTGCGGCGCTGATTTTGCGGCGTCATTTCCTGTGAGCCGGCAACGGTGCCGACCAGAAATTCCAGCTTGTCCTGATCTTCTTTGCTCAGGTGCTGGAAGATAAGCCCCACGCCCACGGCATGGTTTGAAACTTTTACGATGGCGCGGCCGCGCACCACGGTCTCATGCGCGCGCAGCATGAAAAGCAGCTCTGTGCCCACAGGCGGGGCTGAAACGGTTTCAACATAGCAGCCGGTCACGCTGATGTCACTCAGATTGCCGAACATGGGCGGCGCGCCTTCATTACGGCGCAGCTCAACGCCGCCGGTAACATGGAACCGTTCCTGGTTTCGCCTGGTTCCTGGATCTTGCATAGGTCTCCTAACTCTGCCCGACGGCGGCATCAGCCTGCTTTTCTCTGCAAAGAGTGTTTTCCCTGCAAAGGGCGTTTTGCTGGCCAACGGCGCCGCCGAATATTTCACTACCGGTTTAGCCGGTATCCGCAATTGCGCGCTAAAAAGTTTTTTGCCCGGCTCTACGCAATAGATGCCAATCTGCCGGGACTTAGCTGCGTCATGCCCTACCCACACCACCCGGCAGCGCGCCTTCTGCTCACCGTGCTGTAATGAGATTACCGTGCCTTCCCGTACGCAGTCGATACCAATCAGCCGGGCGCCCACAGAAGAGGTGTTTACTGTGCGGGCATGCTGGACGAATGGTTTGCCGTGCAGATCCATGCCCCACACTTTTACGTCAAGGCTGATGTCAACACGGGGCTCAAGAGGACGAATCATAAAATGGCCGGCGAGAGGTTGCTTTGATGGTACGTTCAAAAGGCCGCAGATTCAATGGAAACATGCACTTACGTAACAATCGATTAAGATAAAGGCCATGGAAAAGCAGCCAGAGCGCACGATTGATCTTTCACAGTTTCACGGAGTTGGGCTGATCGTTTTAGCTTCGTCAGGCACCTTTTACACCGCACAAGTAGAAGGGCTGGCCTGTTCACATCCCCAGGCTGAAGGCGTGTTTGTGCCGCTTCCAGTCATGCCCGGCGCTTCAGAAATGTGGGCTTTGCAGCAGCACTTCCGCGGCGCATGGGGGCCCATCAGCGAAGAATCGGCTGAAATTGTTGATCGAACTTTCAGGAGAAATGGACATGTGTATCTCAAAGTGAATCGGGCGCGGCTGAATGAATCGTATGAAGCATGGATTCATGTTTTGGTGGATGACTCACAGAAACCAGAATTACCTCTCACGTTGCCGGTCTCCGGTTTTGGTAAATGTGAAGGCATTTTGACCTGGCCCAATAGCGACTGAAATTCTGATCGCGTAAATGTGTCTTAAGGCGTGAACGTGACTTTTACCACCTGATAGTAGAGGCTGGTTGTACCCTCAAACGCGGAGTCGGTTCCGACCATAAGCCAGGCGGCCCCGGTTGAATCTGTCTGAACGGAAAGAGCAGACGAACTGTCCAGGGCCTTGGTCTGAAAGACTGCATTTACACAGTCAGTGGAGCTGTTGGCCACGTTTCCTATTACGATTGCGTCTTTCCCGCCGGCGGCCTGCTGTCCCTTATCAACATTCATTCTTAAAAAGCCATCGCTCTGAAGCACGGCTTGTGGCTCCATCATGGACACTCCCGCTTTGACTATTACTCCTTCACCGGGAGCGCCTCCTACCCCAATGCAACCCTGGGGCGCATTGGTGGCTAACTCAACGTGAAAGCTGGCTTGATAAACGGTGTTCGGCCTCAGACCGGTGACCTTGCTCTTTAAGAACATGAACAGATCATCGCTGTGATTAATGCCGCTCATGAAGAAACCTGTTTTTGTCTGGTCCAGGGGAGCTGAAAGCTGCTGGATGCCAGAAGCCAGCTGAAAGAATGTTTCCTGGCCAGCGGGATAGTCTGCAAATCCGCCTACCCAGCCCTGCGCGCCCGTGGAGAAATCAACCTGAACTACCTGTGGAGTTGCCGGCGCCAGAGGC
>DASXZE010000144.1:0-30283 GCA_036502105.1 Candidatus Angelobacter sp.
CTATGCCGCCCAGGGCGCTGCTGCCGTAGAGTGATGATCCGCCGCCGCGCAGAATCTCGGCGTGATCGAGAGCGATGCGAGGTAGCTGGTCCCAGAAAACCCAGCCGCCAAAAGCATCGTTTAATGGAACGCCATCTTCCAGCACCAGCATGCGGCTTGCGCCGCTGGCTCCCACGCCGCGCGCGGAGGCGCCTTGTGTTGTGGGATTGGCGGTGAGGCTGCTGCTGCGACGGAACAAGGTGAATCCCGGGACCTGGCGCAATGCGTCGTCTAGTGTTGGCGCGGCGTGATTGCTCAATTCCCATGCATTGAGCACCACAACGTTGGCGGCGGTCTGCTCAATGCTGGTGGCAGAGCGTTCGCTGGTGACGATGACTATGTCTGCAATCGCGGCAGGTTTAAGCGTGATGGAGATTGGAGAAGCCGAGTCAGTCCAGTCAACAGAAGCCGACGCAAAACCTGTGGCTGAAACGCGTAACATGCCTTTGCCAGCCGACGCTGTGATGGAGAAAGCTCCTGAGTTGTTAGAAGTTGTGTTGTAGGTCTGGCTGCCTGCAGTGAGTTGCACTTGCGCGCCGGGGATGACTGCGCCGGATTCATCGGCTACGCGGCCGCGCAACTCGCTGGCATAGGCAACGCTGCACAGTATCAACAGAGTGGCGAAAACTTTTGCGGAGCGAGCGATGATTCGCTGCGAAAGCCTTGCTTTGGTCAATCGTGGATATCCGGTCTGGCGTTGCGGTATGCTGCGCGGTTGCATTCGGATCACTGATTAGTTTCGCAGGTTGGCAGGCGTATGGGGAAGAGCGACTAGCTTATGCGCTTTTCTCCACGCCCTGTGATTTTGCCGGCTGGTATTGGCCGGGAACAGTGCGCGAGGCAATGGCCATGCGGTTCCAGGCATTGATCGTGGCAACAGCGAAAGTGAGGTCGGCCAATTCTTTTTCATTGAAATGCTGGCGGACTTCTTCATACACGGCATCCGGCACATGATCGTTGGCGACGAGAGTGACAGCCTCTGTCCAAGCCAAAGCCGCGCGTTCGCGCTCAGTGTAATAAGGGCATTCGCGCCAGGCGTCCAGTGAGTAGAGACGTTGTTCGCTCTCGCCGATGGCGCGCAGGTCTTTCCAGTGCATATCCAGGCAATAAGCGCAGCCATTGATCTGCGAACTGCGCAGCTTGATCAGATGCAGCAGGGATTCTTCCAGTCCACATTGGTGAAGATAAGTTTCCAGCCCGAGCATGGCTTTGTATGCTCCGGGAGCGGCTTTGGCGGAGTTGAAACGTGCTTCCATAAAAGTGCTCCTATAAATTTGGATTGATAAATATTTTAGATGATTTGGCTTGCGGAAGTGGAGCGGGTGGCGGCTTAATTCTTTTGTGCCGGGACTACTTATGCGGAGGTGAGTGCGGCAATCGCAAGCGCCTTCTGTTTGAAAGAAAGCGCCTGCGATTTTTCTGCCGCTGATTCTTACTGCAGGACCATTACTTCCACGCCGGATGCTGCCCCGCTGTTGTGGAAGACCTGCTCGGTGGCTTTCTTGAAGTCTTCCGGCTTTGCGTCTGGAATTTCAACAAAGGTCTGCGGGTTGCGGTCCACCAGCGGGAACCATGAGCTCTGGATCTGCACCATGATGCGGTGGCCTTTGCGGAAGGTGTGATCAACGTCTGGCATGGAGAAGTTGACGTTCGCGGATTTTCCGGGCACCAGAGCCTCCGGCTTCTCCCAGCTATTGCGGAATTTTGCGCGCATGGGTTCACCGCGCAGAAGCTGCTGGTATCCGCCCATGCGGATAGGCGGCGGACCGAGCAGGCGCTTGCTGGCGTCGGCGACTTCTGGATCGGGATAGTCATCAGGATAAACGTCGATCAGCTTCACGACGAAGTCTGAGTCGGTGCCGGAAGATGCAATTTTCAGTTTGGGTGAGACCGGACCGGCGATGGTTACATCTTCATCAAGCGGATCGGTTTGATAAGTGAGCACATCAGTGCGGCGTGAGGCGAAGCGCTGATCGTCTGTCATATAGCGCTGGGGAACGGCAGACGCCATGTAATTGATGAATGGCACGGGATGCGCGGGGTCGCTCACGTATTCGTCCATGCCTTCATTGGCTGCGGGCGGCTCGAAAGAGAGTTTGCCGCCGGCATGCAGATAGAGCGTCTTGGCTGCGGCCTGCGCTGGCGGCCATGAATCATATTTGTGCCAGACGTTGGTCCCGGTTTCAAAGACGTAAGCCTTGGGCATCGGCGAGCCTTTGCCTTTGAGATAGTACTCAAAGAAAGGGAACTGAATTTGTTTGCGGAAGAACTCAGAGGTCTTGGCGTCAAACTGCGCGTCGCCAAGATGGTCACCGTCACTGCGGGCCCAGCCGCCGTGCACCCACGGGCCGACGACGAGCGAGTTCGGCGTGCCAGGATTGAATTGATCGATGGCGTGGAAAGTTTTGAACGGCCCGGAGAGATCTTCGCCGTCAAACCAGCCGCCTACGGTCATCACGGCGCACTTTATGTTTTTCATGTGGCGCGAGATGTCGCGGGCTTTCCAGTAATCGTCGTAAGTGGTGTGGCGCATCTGGTCAGTGAAGAGCGGATTGCTGCCATTCAGATATTTCTTTTCCAACTGACTGGTGGAACCGGCTTGCAGATAGAAGCTGTAGCCGTCGGGCGTGCCGAAATCGAATTGGACTGGCGTTTTGGGCGGCAGAGAAGGCTCGGCGATGGGCTTGAAGAAAACGTAGAAGCCGAAGTTTGCCGCGAGCATGAACGCGCCGCCGTGGTAACCATCGTCAGAGAAAAAGAGATCGGTCATGGGCGCTTGCGGTGATGCGGCCTTCAGCGCGGGATGCGAATCGATGATGCTGGAGGAGGTATAAAAGCCCGGATAGGAAATTCCCCAGATGCCCACTTTGCCGTTGTTGTTGGGCACGTGCTTCAGCAGGAATTCGATTGTGTCATACATATCGGAGCTGTCGTCCACATCTTTGGAAGACTTTTTTGCGTCGATGTGCGGATGCATCTCGACGAATTCTCCCTCTGACATATAGCGGCCGCGCACATCTTGATACACGACGATGTAGCCGGCTTTTTCAAATTCGTCAGACGGGCCAATCTGTTTTTTGTACTGGTCTTCACCGTACGGGGCCACGCTGTAAGGAGTGCGGTCCACGAGGATGGGATAGGGCTGCGAGGTGTCTTTGGGAACATAGACGGAGGTGAAGAGTTTTTTTCCGTCGCGCATGGGGATGCGGTATTCGTATTTGGTGTAATGTGCTTTTACGTAATCTTCTTTGGGCGGTTCGGGTGGTTTGGGCGCTGCTTCCTGCGCGGACGCAGCGGCAGCTCCGGACATTAATATTCCGCCGATATATATTCCGTAAAACAAGGCCGCGAGCATCCAGCGGCTTAGGTTATGAATTTTCATTTCAGCCATCCTCCTGGCTTTCAGCGATTCAATTTTGGGGCTTGCAGATTTCGTGCACGTTCACTGGAAAAATCGGCCATCAGAAAAATCAGCCATCAAAATGTTGGAGCAGGTTTGGGCGCGGGACGCTCAATGGTTCCCGGCACATTGGCCAGCGTGTAAGCCAGCACGGCCATCACGGCGGCGTTTTCCTGCAATTCGCGCGGGACTACTTTATCCAGCGTGTCGGCGGGCGTGTGGTGATAGTTGAAGTAGAAGCGATTGTCCTGGATCGGAGCAAAGCAGGGAACACCCAGCGCGAGCAGCGGGCCGATATCGGTTTCAGAGTCTTCTGTCTGCTGCACAATTCCTGCTCCGCTGGTTTGCAGAATTGCCGCGGCGGGCTGGAGCAGCGTTACGTTTGATTCCGGCGCGGTCACGGCTATCCCCACGGGATGGCCAGCGCCGAGATCGCTTTCAATGGCGGCGAAGTGATTCTGGGCTTCGCTCTTGTGCGCGGCTGCATAGGCAATGCCGCCGGAGTTGCCGAACTCTTCATTCATCCAGGCAATTACGCGGATGGTGCGTTTGGGATGCAGGCCTAGCTGCTTGATCAGTTGCGCGGTCTGCATGGCCATGACGACGCCAGCGCCATCGTCGATTGCGCCGGTGGCGAGATCCCATGAATCGAGATGACCGGAGACGATGACAACTTGCTCCGGATGCTCGCTGCCTTTGAGATCGGCGACCACGTTGAATGATTCAACGTCTGGCAGTTTTTGCGTGGCCAGCACCATGTGCATGCGGACTGCGCCCTGCTGCGTGAGATAAGCCAGCGTGTCAGCGTCTTCCGCGGTCACGGCTGCGGCGGGAATGCGCGGCGCGTCCGCTTGGTAGAACATTGCGCCGGTGTGGGGAATGCGATAGTCGGCTCCGCCTACACTGCGGACCAGAGCGGCGATGGCTCCAAGTTTTCCGGCGGCGCTGGCACCAATGGCGCGATAGATTACGGCTTGTCCGTAGGCCTGGCCGCCGTGTCCGGTGGCGGCTAGCTGCTTATCAAATTTGTAATTGAAGAGAACAATTTTGCCGGCAACTTTGTCATGGCCCAGCGCGGTGAGTTCGTCAAAGTTATTTACCACCACAATTTCTGCAGTCACGCCGCCAGCGGGCGTGGCTTCACTGCCTCCCAGAGCGGTGAGCACAACTTTCTGCGTGGTTCCGGGAGCCTGGCCGGGATAGGCGACCAGTGCGCCGGTTTCTTCACCGCGCACCCAATGCGGGACGGTGACTTTTTCCAGCTTCACGTCGAGCCCGAGTTTGCGCATCTCTTCGGCAACGTACTGCGCGGCAAAGGTGGCCTGAATGGATCCGGCAGGGCGCGGGCCGATGCTGTTGGTAATGTGCGCCAGCTCGTTCCAGGCGTAGTCGCTTTTCAGGGCCGCGTCCTGGAGCTGCTTGAGATCATTGCTCAGTTGCGGCGAATAAGCCGCAGGAGGTTGAAAGCTGCGCTGAGCGAAGGCTGAATTTAAAGATAGAAGAGTGGTAGATAAAAGAAGAAAGACGACCGAGCGGAAGATTTTCAAAACCTGTTCCCTCCAGAAGTAACGGACACATCACAGAGCTGTTTGGCGTGTGGACGACATTATACGTGAGCTGCCGTTCGTCCCACATGGGCGCGCCGTTGCGCGCCCAGTTCGCGGAGACTTCCTAACCTTGTGTTCCCGCGCGTTGAAAGCAACGCAAAGTTTCTCGCCGCTACGACGGCGCTGAAGACTGCGCGCCGGCGCAAAACGCGGCTCGAGATGACGGGCTGGGTATTAGGGTAGTTGTCAAAAAAACTGCAAGACAAGGCGTGGAAGTAAGGCTGGAAACTTGTTATTTCGCCCACGGTGTCCCTTTTTAGTCATTTTCTATATGTACGATGTGATACCGTTGGCTTAACTGTCTCTACTGTTGCGTTTGACCCATGGCGGCATTGATCCATTGCAAGGTTGACCTATTGCATTGTTGATCCGCAGCTGGGAAGCATTTGTGGGGAAATGGGGGCTTTATCAAAATTCCACTTAAGAAGAAACGCGATTTTGATCCTGGAGCTTTTCTGGCCCAGGCCGGCATAGGGCGAACCATGGTGCATCTGGGCACAAAAGAGAAGGCGTTCACGCAGGGCGACCGCGCTGAGAGCGTCTTCTATATACAGAGCGGGCGAATCCGGCTGAGCGTGCTGGCCAAGACCGGCAAAGAAGCTACGGTGGCGCTGCTGGACAAGGGCGATTTTTGTGGAGAAGAGTGCGTGGCCCTGGCGCAACCGGTACGCGTGGCCAGCGCCAGCGCCGTGGGCGAGTGCGAATTGCTGAAGATTGATCGGAAAGAGATGATCCGCGTGCTGCATGAAGAACATGAGCTCTCAGATATTTTTGTGGCGCATCTGCTGGCGCGCAATGCGCGCGTGCAGGAAGACCTGGTGGACCAGCTTTTTAATTCCAGTGAAAAACGGCTGGCCCGCGTGCTGTTGCTGCTGGCGCAGTTTGGCAAGGACGGCGAGCCGGAAAAAGTTGTCCCCAGGATCAGCCAGGAACTGCTGGCTGAGATGGTGGGAACCACGCGGGCGCGCGTGAACTTCTTCATGAACCGTTTCCGCAAGCTGGGATACGTTGCCTACAACGGCGAGATTGAAGTCCATCCATCGCTATTGAGCGTGGTGCTTCACGACTGATACAAAATGCCGCGCAGCTTCTGAAATCACGCCCGCCGGCAAGCCTGCTAGTTCACGGTTTTTTTGGCCAGGAGATGTTTCTTCTCCGCGCCCGGTGAAGAATCATCAATCATGTAGCTGACGGTATTGGCGCAGAAGAGGCAAGCTGTCTCTTGCATCTTGTTGGTGTCATCCTTCCCCATGGTAAGGGGGAAAGAGCGCAGGCACTCCGTGCAGGTCACCATTACATAGGAAGCGTTTTGAGCGTCGGCATTGCGCGGTATCCATACGGGAGAGGATTTCCGCACATTCTTCACGCCGCCAGGCGCAGTGCTGGCCAGCAGGGCAGCCACGGTGCTCAAGAGCTTTCCGGGATTGCTGTTTCCCTTGGCGTAAAAGGCATCGGCAATGGCGCCGCCGGGAACCGCGTCTCCGGTTTCATACGCGCCGCTCATGGCGATGACAGAAAGTTCAGGAAAACGCCGGCGCACCACGGAGAGCAATTCAAAGCCGGACATCTCCGGCATGTTCAGATCAGAGAGGACGATGGAAGGAAGTTTTTTCTTCAGTTCCATGAGCGCTTCAAAGCCATTGGTGGCAGTGGTGACGGTATAGCCTGACATTTGCAACAGCATGGCAATGCTGCCCCGGACGGAATCATTATCATCCACTACCAGAATTTCATGCTTGGGAGAAGCGCTTAACATGGAATGATCCTCTCTTGAGTGGAACGTCCTCTCTTTAGACCCGCTGATGGGGGAAAAGATTCGAGTAAAGCAAATTTTGGTACTAATGCAAATTACTTGTCTGTTCTAAAAAGAACAGTATGGCGTGAAAATTTCATGCAGTGCATGATTACTGCCGCGCAGCCAGACTAAAAGGTTCCAATCTGGGAATGGAGATTGTTCAGTCGTGCAGGATGACGTTGAGCAATGAGCTGTGGATGCTCAATTTGCCGTTGTATTCAATGAATCCCAGCTTGCGGAAGCGATTCATGAAGAAGTTCACGCGGGAGCGGGTGGTGCCAATCATGTCCGCCAGCGTGTCCTGACTGATTTTGGGGATGGTGGTTTCCGGCGCGCCTTCCTTGCCAAACTGGGCCAGCAGCAACAGGGCGCGGGCCAGGCGCTTTTCACTGGAATTAAAGAGCTGATCCACCAGATCTTCCTGCACGCGGGCATTGCGGGCGAGCAGATAAGCCACAAAAAGCTCAGAGAACAGCTTCTCTTCATGCAGCACGCGCACCATTTCAGCGCGCTCTATACGGAGCACGGTGGCCGGGGTGAAGGCTGTGGCCGTGGCCATGCGCAACATTTTCAGGGCAGTGATGCATTCTTCGCCCAGAAACTGCTTCTCTCCCAGCAGGGCGATGGTGGCTTCCTTACCCACTTTGGAGATTACCGTGAGCTTGATCTTGCCCTTCTGGACATAAAACACGGCATTGGCAGCTTCACCCTGGGAGAAAATGGCGTCGCCCTTTTTCAGGTCAGAGACAGTCCGGCCCTTGCCAGCTTCAGCCAGGAAGGCGAGGGCATTAAATACCCGAGTGCTGCGGCGTGTTTTGACGGCTTTATTCAAGTTCTCCCGATGGTAGCCATGTGGCGGAAAATGCGCTGTTCAATATTGAGCAGCTGCCTCTTTAATAAGAACTGTTCCTTTTGGAACACTTCACGCATATCAGGCCGGGGGCGTGAAGAACTTCATCGCGGCAGGGGTTGCGGGTAAGCCACGCCAGCAGAGGCTGCGTTGGCTTTGTGGCTTTCTTCCACGTGGATTTTGAAATCCGCAGTTACTTTCTGGAGCCGCTCTTGCGGCGTGAGCTTGCCGCGGACAGAAAAAGCCTGACGGCAAATGGAGCAGCGCCATGCCACGGGGGTCCCGTCGATTTTGTCCACAACGACTAACTGAGGCATTTAGGTACAGCATCGCACATATGGGAGGGGGTTGGCTGTGCAATAGTGCACAGGCGGGAAGGATCGGGTGATCGGGGCATCGCCGTGATCGGGTGATCGGAAAAGCAAAAGCTCAACCCCAAAGGACACGAAGGGCCACGAAGGGGCCTGTTCTTTGTACTATTTCGCTATTGATTCACTTACGAAAATTAGCTATATTTTCGGCAACGCCTTGGGGCGTGGAGCGTATTTGATCTTTGAAAACTTAGCAATTGGCAAATTGGCCGAGCAAATAGCAATCAGCATTGAGCTGTCAGCAATCAGCCAAAACTGACCTGAAACTTGAAGAAAAAGTGGCTTCGACAAGGCAGTCATAAGGCTGTTGAATGGCAGTTGAGCTTTTATTTGCAAAAAAACGCCCTACCCCCGGGTGGGTGTTCTGGCTGAGAGATGTCGGCTGAGGGTCGCAAGGGGCAAAACTTACCACGGATGAACACTGATTACACTGATGAAAATGGCCTCAAAAGAGCTTCGACCGCACGGTCACCGCGCGGTCGAATTGGATTTCTCCTTTGTTTGCAACAAAACCTTAATAGCCGGGTGGGGTTTCTGGCTGAGAGATGCAGGCAGAGGGGCGCAAAAGAGATTGCCAGCATTGCCAAAATTGGGTAATCGCCGGAATTGAAAAGCAAAAACTTACCACGGATCAATGCGGATTTGGTAAATGGGTAGGGTTGGTAAGTTGGTAAATTGAAAGCAAGAGTTCAACCGCGAAGGACACGAAGGATCACTAAGGCAAAGACGCACCGCCGAGGGCGGCGGTGCCACATGTGCATGGGTGAAAGCCAGCTTCAGAACGATCTGGAATCAAGCCGGGGAATGGATACTGTTTTGTTTCTTTGCTGGGGCAACCGGCTTGCCGATGGGTAATGGTTCCTGGCGATAGAGGCGTGTAGTGTTGCGGACGGCTGAAATCACCATAATCAGGAGCATGCCGGAGAAGCCTAGAGTACCGGCTACGTCAAAGAGCCGGTGGGCGCGGCCTAGAAGATAGACCGTGGATCTCCAGAGTACGGCCAGGTTTCCGATGGAAAGCAGGATGCGCAGTTCGGTGGGGCCCATTTTGAAATAGGAAATTTTGAAGTCGCCCAGGGTGTAGCTGGCCAGGTAAATCTCGACTGACAGCATGAGATAGGCGACGAGCAGGCCGAGAGCGACGAGCGGGGCCATGTATCCGGAGAGCGCAAGGCCGCCGAGAAGAAAGAGGGCGCTGAAGGCGTCCACTATGTGGTCAACATAAAAGCCGTAGCGCGGACGCGAATGGTTGCGGAAACGGGCCAGCGTGCCGTCAAGGGAGTCGCCGAGCCAGTTGAGCGCCAGAAAGAGGATGACCAGAAGCAATCCGGCGCGGTTGGTGGCGGACCACCAATAAGCTGCTCCGGCAGCGGCCATAGAAAAGAGGCCGAGCAGGGTGAGATGGTCTGAGTTTACCCAGTCCGGCATGCGGGCGGCGAGCCAGATCAGGGTCCGCTTTTCCAGGTTGGCAAGAACGCTCTGCTGGATACGTTTGGCTTCGCGAAAGCCGGGATTGGTGTTGCTGGAGTTGGGATTGCCTGAGGATGGCTGCGGGGCTGAGTGAGTTGGCTGCATAGTTTTCACCTCTGAAATTTGGCGAGCGTTGAGCCAGCTTGCGGGGCCGCGGAAAAGCGTTTGGAAGGAGCCGTTGTTCAATTGCCAAAAACTGCCAAGAGTGCCAAACATTGCCGAAATTGTTTTGGCTGAATCCAAAATTGCCTGCTTAACAGCTTCTCAATTTTGGATTCTTTGGCAATTGCCAATCCTGGCAATTGTTCGTCTCTCTGATAGCGCTCGTACGCTATCGCACTTTTCCGCAAGCTCTGTAAGCCAGCTGCTTGCTGTGAGTGCAACTTTGCGCGGGCAGGCGATCAACCGGCAATGCACCGGAGATCAACTGGGGGTAAAACCGGGGTAAACAAGCTAAGCGGTTGAGAACACAGGTGCAGAATGAGATCGCAAGAGACGTGGTGGGTGATGTGATCGGCTGAGATTTGCGGATGGATTGCAGTTTTGTGGCGATTTGCTTTGACGCCTTTGTCAGCGGCGATGCGTGAACGCTGCGTTTTAAGGCACGATTTGGAGCGAGCGTTTCAAGATCGGGGGCATTTCAGGATTGAGCGTTCAAGAAGGAGCATTTTGATCAAACGCAAACAAATCAACATAAAGAATAGTAAAAATAGATGAACGATAGATGAATGTAGTAGTTGAGATAGTTGGCAGCCAACTTGCAAGGAAGTCAACTATTGGCAGGATGCAGCCATGTTGCACTCATAATGTTGCAGAAGTAAAGATGGTAATTCTTACCGCTGGCAACCAGCGGTGAAACTTATGGGCAAAACGTTTCAAAAATTTCCCGAATTAGAAATAAATTAAATGGGCAAACAGGGGCATTCAGACCTTGACAGTGAGCGGCGGGCAGAAGAAAATCTTTGCAATTAGTTACGGCTTCCCGGGTAAGTGGCGTTAACTAGGAACCAGAATGGTCAGTTAGAAACTGGTCGGAGAATATATGGAAAAGGTAGACCCGAGCGCGGTGGCAGAGCTACAAAATGTGGATGGTCGCGCTGCACGCCACGAACTTCATATACCCCTGCGTTATCGTTTGGAAGGCCAGCAGGACTGGTCGCCAGGTGAAGCAATTAACATGAGCGAATCTGGCTTGCTGTTTACCTCTGACCATCTGCTGGAAGTGGATGACCGGGTACAGATTACGTTCCAAAGCAAAGACATGCCGCAAGTGAAGTCAAGCACGCGCGTGGCCCGGGTGGTGCGCCGCATTTTGAGCAACTGGCCGGAGACACAAGTAAAGTTTGGCGTCCGCTTCTGTTCCTGATTTCGTGTAAGTGAGCCTGCACGACTGCGTGTTACCTCCCCCAAACGCAGAAAACTCCAGGATATATTTCTCGGCAGCGCGGAGTGCGCCCTGACCCTGGGACGGAATGATGCCTGCGTAGCGGGTGAGTGTTGTTTTGCGGTTACTGGCAGTGTACAAAAAACCACACTTTGCCGAGCGGACAGGTATCATCTAAGCTACTGAGAGAAGCGCACCATGGGCGGGGCAGTAGGGCAAGAAGCCGGATGGGGCGCAAATTTTAAATCTCAGCTGGCCACCGTTCGGTTGCGATGGTAAAACAGAGCCATGAGTCCACAAGACGATCCGAAGGCAAAAGCTCCTTTCGAAAATATGGGCCGCAAAATGGACGCCGAATTTGGCGGAGCAGCGGAGAAGTTCGACAAGGAAAAAGAAAAGGTCATCACTTACCTGAACAACGAAGTGGTGCCGGCGATCCGCACGCACTCCAGCAAAGCGCTACGTGCCGCCGCGGAACAGCTCAGCAAGCTGGCCGAGTATATGGAAAAAAATCACTCCAGCTAGCAGCCCTATGCTGCCTGCTGGTGGCGCTGGCGGGCTGTGCTCATCGGGAACCGCCGCCCAGTATGCCTGCGCCTCCGCCGTCGTCGATTCCAAATAAGCCGTCGCGTGTGCCTACGCCAACGCCCACACCGGTTCCGCAGGCCAAGCCTTCGCCTAGTCCTTCAACGCGGAAGATTGTTCCGCCAGACGAAGAGATTGTTGTCCCCAAGAACGCGAAAGTGCTTTACACAGAAGTTGGCTACGCGAGCTGGTATGGACCGGGATTCCAGAAGCGCAATGGCGCCAATGGTCTGCCGTATGACATGAATGCGATGACCGCTGCGCATCGCACGCTGCCGCTGAATACGATTGCGCGCGTGACGGACGTAAAGACTGGCGACTCAGTGCTGCTGCGTATAACAGATCGCGGGCCGTTTGTGGGTGATCGCGTGATTGATCTTTCCCGCGCCGCCGCGCGCAAGCTCAGCGTATTCCAGCATGGCACGGCGCTGGTAAGAATTGAAGTACTGGAGACGCCATCGTCGATCCAGGAGGGCGGGCGTTGGTGCGTACAGATTGGCGCATTTGCCGATAAAAGCGATGCCACCAAGCTGAAAGAGAAGCTGGCGCGTCGCTACCAGAACGCCAAGGTGTTGCAGTTCAGCAGTCCGGTGGGCGGAGATTGGATACGCGTACGCGTGGCGGAAGATGATAAGAAACGCGCACAGGAAGTGATGAAAGAAACACATACTGACGCGGGCGTGTATCTGGTGCGGCTGGATTGATGTTGCGTTGTAAAAAATCTTTGAAACACAGAGGAACAGAAGAAGCAGAGGAACAATAAAGATCGGATGATCGGGAAATCGGGTGATCCGGTGATCAGAAAATCAAAACCTGCACAGATAATCCTGAGCCGCCGACTGGCAACATCATCCCCAAGTCCTCTGCTGCCTCCGTTCCTCTGTGTTTCAGGTTTTTGTAATTCGTTGAGATCGCGGTCTCAGCATCACCGCAGATTTGCTAAGATTTTCTGACTATGACTGACTGCCTCTTCTGCAAGATCATTGCCGGCAAAATACCTGCCAAGAAAGTCTATGAAGACGAGAAGGCTTTTGCGTTTGAAGACATCAATCCGCAAGCGCCAACGCACGTGCTGATTATCCCTAAGAAACATATTGCTGGCATTGACCAGATGACGGAAGCCGACGCCGAGCTTGCCGGCTATTGCCAGATTGTGGCGGCAAAGATTGCGCGTGAACGCAAACTGGAGAGCGGCTTCCGCACCGTCTATAACGTTGGTCCGGATGCGGGGCAGACCGTCTTCCATCTGCACCTGCATTTATTGGGCGGCAGAAAAATGAGTTGGCCTCCGGGCTAGTTGCGTAGTCCCGATTGCGCTTTCCGAGACGTTTTGAATTTTGCTACCTGCTGTTGACTAATAGTCGCGAGCTGAGTCTTTTATCTAGCCCGAAATCGCAGCGATGAATCAGCGTGCCATTCGGGAATATGCCACGAAACAACAGAGACAACCGACAACATGATTCGTTCACTCGCCACCATTGGCCGCTGCTTTTTTGCGATTACCATGATCGTCTTCGGCCTGCAGCAATGCGCCTTCGCCGTCTTAAGATCCGGACAGATTTTTGGCCCGCCATGGATCGTGAGAAATCCATTCCTGATAGGAGTCATTGGGATCGTGCTGGTATTGGCTGGTCTGAGCATTGCCATTCAATACAAAGCTCGGCTCGGCGCGCAGTTTCTGGCGAGCGTGCTATTGGTTTATGTAATTGCGATTTACCTTCCGCGTATCATTGGCAGTCCGCGCAATCCCGGCTTCTGGACAAGCGCTGCTGAACTCTTATGTTTGGCTGGTGCTGCATTCGTCGCCGCAGGAGCATCGCAAGGCACACAAGCGCAGGCATCAGAACAGAGTCGTGCTCTTATCAATACCGGACGTTTTTTATATGCGCTGCCGCTGGTGGTATTTGCTGCGCAACATTTTATGTATGCCCAATTTGTGGCGATGCTCGTCCCGGCATGGATACCCGCGCGCCTGTTCTGGGCATGTTTTGTAGGCGCAGCTTTTATCGCAGCCAGCCTGAGCATTATTTTCAAGATAAAAAGTTCGTTGGCCGCGGCGCTGCTCGGGCTGATGTTTTTTCTGTGGGTTGTGATTGTGCATGCGCCGCGCATTGCTCTGGCTTCTCACAGTGCAAATGAATGGACGAGCGGACTGGTAGCTTTGGCGATGTCCGGCGGCGCATTCATGATGGCCGATGAAAAATAACAAAATGAAGAGCCTGATTCACGAGTTCGCCCGCTTGACTGCTGCTGCCGTAGCTGACTATCATTTTTCCTATTACGCATGAGCTTCTGTCTTCCATCCTGTTGCTGTTGTTGCCGCTAAAATACGCCCCTGCGTTGCGGCTGGTCCGGTGCAACCCTGATTCGCAATCGCGCTAAACGCAAAGGTTCATTCTGACTTTCCATTAGCGCTCAACGTTCATCCTCTCTTCCATATTAAGGAGCCGTTATGAGCAATGTTCTTCAAGAGGTACTTGCAGCCAATCAGAAATACGCCGCCAGCTTTGGCGACAAAGCGAATCTTGCCATACCACCGGCGCGGCACTTTGCCATTCTCACCTGCATGGATGCGCGGCTCGATCCCTTTAAGTTTGCCGGGATTGCCGAAGGCGACGCACACATTATTCGCAACGCCGGCGGACGCGCCAGTGACGATGCCATCCGCTCGCTGGTTATCTCTTATAAGCTGCTAGGCACGCGCGAATGGTTTGTGATTCACCATACCAATTGCGGCATGGAATTTTTTACCAATGAAACCATGCGCGGACTGCTGGCCAGCAGCCTGGAAACGGCAGCCCTTACTGACAAGGGATTTCAGGATGTTGGGAAAGGTCCCGGATCACGCGCAGGTGAATATATTGAGTGGCTTCCCTTCAGCGATCTGGCGCAGAGTGTGCGCGACGACGTGCAGCGAATTGCCCATCATCCGCTGGTTCCCGCTAGCATTGCGATCTATGGCTACATATACGATGTGAAAACAGGCAAACTGTTGGAAGTCCCGGAGGCAAAGCGGCCCGCGTGAGCCCTTGCGGTTCTGCTTCAAAAGCCGGATAAGAAACCGAGATAACGGAGCGGTTGAATCTTCATCCCCAATTTTCCGCCGTCTCCAACCGCGCCATGTTTGAGCCAATGCTTCCAGCTTTTCTTTTGCTGGCGGCGTGGCGATACGCTTCGTCATATTTCTCGCCTACGGCGGCAGTGCTGCGGGTTTCAAAAATGTACATGCGTCCGGCAGCGCCCAGCGCGGCGCGAAATTCCGGCTTGCGGCCCAGGAACGCCATGCGATAACCCAGGTCGCGCGGGTTATCGGCTTCAAACCACAGGCAGCCGCGGCCTTCAGGGCTGACATCGCGATTGCGTGGAATATCCGCAGCCAGCAAGGTCTTGCCTTGCCATAAACTTTTCAGGCAGATTTCATTGGGCAGCCGAGCGGCTACGGGATCAGCGGGGATTTCGCCCATCGCCACCACTACATGCGCGCTCTGCATAGTTGCTGGAAGATCGAATGGATGCACCAGCGCCACGTGCTGTGAGATTCCCAGCCGTGCGGCATTTTCATTGATGGCTTTGCGCGCTGTCTCCGGAACGTCCAGCAGCAATTTCAGCGGAGGAATTCCATTGCAGGCCAGGGCAAAACCTTCCAGCATGGAAATGGCGGTGGCAGAAATTTGCTCTGCGCCATCGGGCGCGAACTGCGGCACAAAAAATGAAACCGTGTCTGGCGAGAGTCCGAATCTGCGGATCAGAAAATCCATGTCCACTGAAAGCGTGGGTGGATCGTCATCAATGTTGATTGGTTGCGGAACCAGAAAGATGCTGTCCGGCAATGCGCCGCGTTCAATCGCTGCCTGCTTCAAGCCTTCAGAGTGGACAATCACCGCTGCAGCCCGCATAAGAACAAATTGCTCGGCCACGCGAAATGAGCGAGCCATCCAGCTGCCAGATTCACAAAGCTGCCCGGAGATGGCCAGCTCTTCAATGCATGCGCCCAGGTCATAGACCACGCAGGTGCAACTGCGCACGGCGGCCATGCCGGCGGCAAAGCAATGCGCGTGCACAAGATCAGAAGAGGTTTCCGGATCGCAGTCGAGCAGAGATTTGCGCCAGTTGCGCACGTCCTGCCATGAGCGCAGAAGAGAGAGCGTGCGCGGTTCATCTGGATTGCCGCCGGAAAGATATAATTCGGCCGTGCCTGCGCCTTGCGGCGTTACGATGTATGGCCGCATGCCGACGGCAACCTGGCCTTCCACCACCGGCAGCACGTCGCGCGCATATTCGCAGGCATGGATCACCCGCCAGACCTTGGTCCGCACGCCGCGGGTCAAAGTGCCCACGCCAGACTGTTCGCTCTCAAGCTTTGCACGAAACCTTTCACTCATAATAAAGAAGACGTACGTTATGAAAAAAGTTTAGTTTATGAAACTTCTTTCCCCTCTTTCCGAGACAGTTCGGAATAACACATTACGCGATTGCGTCCGCCATGCTTGGCAGCGTAAAGCGCGGCATCAGAAAACTCAATCAGGTCGCGTTTGAACTGTGCGTCAGTATCGTATACGGCCACGCCAATACTGATCGTTAGATGCTGTACGGAATGCGGCGATCCCGCAAAGAACTTGGCCTGCTCAATGGCGCGACGCAGGCGCTGGGCCACAAACCGTGCGCCACTCTCTGTGGTTTCCGGCAGGATAATCACAAACTCTTCTCCGCCGTAACGCGCTACCGTATCGACCTCGCGCATATCTTTCATCAGCAGTGAAGTCACGTCGCGCAAGAGCTGGTCACCCACGTGATGGCCAAAGGTGTCATTCAAAATCTTGAAATGATCAATATCAATCATGAGCAGCGCAAATTTCTGCTGTTTGCGTTCAGCGCGCTTAAATTCCAGCTCCAGCTGCTGTTCAAAATAGCCGCGCGTGCGCAGACCGGTCAGATAGTCAGTAAAGGCAAAGCGCAGCAGGCCTTCATTGGCGTATTCACGGGTGAGAAGATTTTCAGCCACGAGCGAGAGTATCCAGAGCAGTTGCGCGTCTTCTTTGCAGAAACCATTTTCGGTGGAACAAAAAAGCTGCATGGACCCCATGACCCGGTTGCTTACAAACATGGGAACCACCAGCGCAGAGCCGGAATCCAGCACGCGCAAAAGCGCGTCAGACTGCACGTTGTGGCTGCGTTCCACCAGCAGTGGCCGACCATATTTGATGGCCCAGAAATTCAGGATATTTCCACGGGAAATCTCATCGCTGGTCACCTTCTCCACGTTGCGGGAGATGCGCGGCTCCATCAGCTCCTGACTTTCGTCCCAGAAATAAAAAATGGCTTTATCAAACGGGACAATATCAGCGGCCATGTCACAAAGCAGATTGAGCGTGGCTTCCAGTTGCATCTGCAGGCCCGTAAGCATGCTCATACGCAGGATCACGTTGACGTGCTCCCACCGTTTCTGGATGGTTTCCGGGCGTAGCTCTGAGAATACCTCGACAACAAATCTCTCAGGGGGAGACGACGAAGGATCAGCGGGTTTGGGGGCGGGCATCGGTAACATTTTTCTAGAGGCGCTCACGGCAAATAACACCACCGGTATTTTGTGAGATGCCGCCACGGGCCTTAGGGAAACTTACCGAAGTGTGACTGTTGTTTTTACCCGTCCCTGGCCAAAAGTACAGGGTGAAATGCGGTCAAATTACGGTGCGCGGGCCCGATTGATGGAATAACCGACCCAATCTAAGGACCTTCGATACAACTTTCATGCGATTGTTTGCAGCTATGCGTTCCATTTTGGGCATCCACCGCAAACCGGCAGCTTTGGCTAGCGGCTTGCATGGAAGAGTGTTAACGGAGGTAATTAAGATGGCCCTCACCCAGCAGGAATTGATTGGAGAATTGAAACATGAAATCAACAGTCCGCTTGCGGCCATTCGCAATGCGCTGTATCTTGCCTCGATTCGCAGCAATGATGCAGAGCTAAAACACTATCTCCGGCTGGCTGATGATGAGGTCTCGCGCATCTCCGCGATTCTGAAAAATGCAAACCAAATTGATGAAAACAAACGGCTTCATGAAGTTGAGCGCCGTGCTAATACCGCTTCAGCCGCATAAATAGCGCGTAATATTTGCCTGCCTGAAATCAGGAACTTACGATTTCTGCATTCCCGTGCACAGTCTTTGTTGCTTTTCTTTCATTCTCAGCTTAGGATGAATTCAGCGCTGGATAACCCGCTGGCGCTGATGTAAAAGCTCTTCCAATGTAAAACTTCGCTACAAACATAGTTAAAAGTTCACGCCGGCCCACAAACGTTTTTCCCACAGGAGAAGCTCCCTCATGGCATGGTACGCATACTGCATCGTTGAGCAACAAGCGGTTCAAGGTGGTATCCGCGCACGTCGCCCCGTCCCCGTAGAAGGCCTTAAAGGTATCGCTGATGCTCAGATATTTGCGTATCCCAGCGGAGATTTTTCAGTCCTGGTGAGTGAATATATTCCCACCGGCGACCTTGGCCAGAAGGCCCTTTTACAACATGCACACGTGGTCAGCGAATGCTTTAAGCGCACCACTGTGTTGCCATTCCGCTTTGGAACAGTTTTTGATACTGACGAAGCGCTGCGTCGCGCCGTTCGCATCAATCGCAAGACCTTTCTGGAGAGCGTGACTAAGCTTAAAGGCAAGGCTGAGATGCACCTGAAGCTGCTGATTAAAGACGGTTCGTTGCGTGAAGCATTGGAAGAAATTGAGCTTCCGGATTCTGTTGGCAGTGAATACCTGAGCAAGCTGCGGGAAAAGGCCGTCCGCCAACGCGAACGACAAACCAAGGCCCGTGCCCTTTCCGTTCAGGTCCACAAGATTTTCTCCCCGCTTGACCAGGACGTCTGTTGCCGCAAAATTGATTCCGGCGGCATGCTTATCGACATTGCCCATCTCATTGATCACAAAAAAGTTGAGAAATACCAGAACCGCTATCAAATGGCGACCCGCCATCTGCCCGGCATTGAAGTTGTTATGAGCGGTCCATGGCCGCCGTACCACTTCATCTCAGGGAAACGGTCTTCCTAAGGCTGGCTCAACCGTTTTTGAAAACTGAATTAGCAAAGGGGCGAGAAAATCGCCCCTTTTGCCATTTTCAGCCCGAATCGCGCCCGGTTAGGCATCCAAATGCCTGAAAATGGAATCGGAGTACAATGTCAGTGGGCCTCAAGCAGTGTTCCGGCCGACTGGGTAACCCCGTTTCAGCTTCACCCTTTTCTTGCTCTTCCATCTTGGAGAGCAGGTTTGTGTGCCCTAGGAATAGTTAAATGGAGTAGGTAATGAGCCAGAAGACCCGTGTGCTGATCGTGGATGACGATGTGACCATGGCCAAATATCTGGCCGCTCACCTCACACGCCGCAATTTTGAGGTTACGGTAGCTTCCAATGAGCAGGAGGCCCTGCGCGTCTTCCGTTCGTTTGATCCTGTGCTGGTCCTGGTGGAAACTTCCATTGATGGTGAAGATAGCTCTGAAACTCTGCAGCGCCTCAAGCAGATTAAACCTACTGTGGCGATCATCGTGCTTTCTTCGAGCAAGGATCCTGAATTTATTTTCAAGGCTTCCAAGCTGGGCGCGGATGACTTCATCAGCAAGCCCGTGGATCCCACAGAGTTGGATGAGCGCATTGGCAAAGTTTTAGACAGCCAGCGTGTCACCTCTGAAGTTACGCAGTTGCGCGATCACGTGCGCCGCCAGAGCGACTTCACCATGCTTTTTGGCACCAGCCCAAAAATGATGGAAGTAAAAATGACCATTGAGCAGGTGGCAGACACTACTGCTACCGTGCTGGTCCGCGGTGAAAGCGGCACCGGCAAAGAAGTGGTTGCGCGCATGGTTTACGCCGAATCGTCACGCTGTGACAAGCCATTTGTGAAAGTGAATTGCGCCGCGATCCCGCATGAACTGCTGGAAAGCGAGCTTTTTGGTTATGAAGCCGGCGCATTTACTGGCGCAAATCGGCAGAAGCTGGGCAAGTTTGAACAAGCCAACGGCGGCACGATTTTTCTCGACGAAATCAGCGAGATGCATCCGGCGCTGCAGGCCAAGCTGCTGCATGTTTTACAGGACCATGAATTTTCCCGGCTGGGCGGCAAGCGTGATGTTCAAGTCGATGTGCGGGTCCTGGCCGCAACCAACAAACCGCTGGAACGCGCCGTGGAAGAAGGCGTTTTCCGCGAAGACCTTTTCTATCGCCTGAATGTGGTTACCATTCACATTCCGCCACTGCGCGAACGGCGTGAAGAGATTCCAGTCTTCCTGAAATATTTTCTGGAAAAATATAGCGAGCACTATGGCAAGAAGCCATCCATGTTCAGTGAATACGCTGTGACCCGCATGATGGAATATGCGTGGCCGGGCAATATCCGCGAGCTGGAAAACATGGTGAAGCGCTATGTGATTGTGGGCAATGAAGCGCAGATCATCCGTGAACTTTCCACGCACAAGCCAATTGTAAGTTCATTTGGCGGAGCGGCGTCACAAGTGGTTGCTGCGTCTGCGGCAGCCGCAGCTCCAGCCATGCAGGCCAGCAATGGCACGGAGATGGAGATGCCATCATTGCTGGAGATTGGGCGTCGCGCGGCCATGCAGGCGGAGCGGGAAGCCATTGAGCGTGTTCTGGCGCAGACCCGCTGGAATCGGCGGCAAGCCGCTAAGATCCTGAAGATCAGCTACAAAGCTCTTTTGAACAAAATGAAAGCAATGGAGGAGCAAACCAAGGCACAAGCTAAGCCTGAAGAGGCTTAAAAGTGGCATCAGAATGCCACATGTTGGCCTTAGTTACACTTACTTCCTGAGTTCCTCCTGCGGCCCCATCTGGCGGATAAACTTCTAATTAAAAGAAAATAAAAGGCTTAACCTTCCACATTTATTCCACAAATACTCTGAAAATCTTTGGTTTATAAGTTGCTTAGATAAAAGCATACTAAAGAGGCCGCAAAATTTAATGACTTCAACCCTTTTCCAAGCTTTGAGACTTCTTCAATCCGTGTGTCTTGGCCTCGGTCGAGACTCTATCGGGCATCGCCTTCCCTGAGAGATTTTCCCTTCCCCCTTCGCCTCTTTGCCGAAAGGCGGCCCCGATGGGCCGCTTTTTGTTTTTGCACGGTTTTTACTTCGGGGCGCGCCGACTTAATCAATCTTGTTGGTGACAACTGGCAGCCCTGCTGCATCTAATCCTCGATCCTAGCAATTTGACGGTTATCATTATGGCGACTAAGATTACTCACTTATCAAAACCCATGGACAAGAAGAAGCTCGAATCCTTCAAAAAGCGGCTGGAAGAGCGGCAGCAAAACCTGCGCAAAACGGTAAGCCGAACTGAAGAGGATGGCCGCATTGCGGACCAGGACTCGGCCCAGGACATTGCCGATCGCGCAGCCAGCTCCTACACAAAAGAATTTCTTTTTTCTCAAAGCAACAACGAACGCCAGCTCCTGCAGATGGTGGAAACCGCGCTGCAGCGGATCCGCGAGGGTTCTTTTGGCGAGTGCGTAGCTTGTGAGAACGAAATCAATGCCAAGCGGCTGGAAGCCGTGCCCTGGACCCGATACTGCATCGAGTGCCAGGAGAAGCTGGAAAATGGCCAGCTCGAAGAGACCAAAGAATAACTGGTTCTAAGCCAAAAATAAAAAAAGGAGATGCTGTCAGTGTCAGCATCTCCTTTTTAAGTTTCAAGTCCGATTAATACAGGTTGAAGGCGACTTCAACGTTCATTTCCACTGCCACCGCGCGGCCGTCTTTCTTTGAAGGATCAAACTTCCAGGTCTTCACACCTTCAATGGCTTTTTCATCCAGGCCCATGCCCAGCGAACGTATCACACGCGGATTATGCACGTGTCCGTCTGTGCCAACAATAATCGTTACCACAACCACGCCCTGATATTTGGCTTTGCGCGCTTCTTCAGAAAATTCCGGTTCAGGCGTATAGAGCGCACGCGGCGCGCTTACACCATCGCCTACGTGAAAAATTCCCGGGCCAACTCCAGGACCACCGTGCCCAGAGCCCACGCCACCGCCGCTGCCAGATCCAATTCCACCGCCAACACCCACGCCGTTTGAGGGCATCATCAGCTTGGAGAGAGGATCACCCAGCTGTGTGCTGGGCGGAGCTTTCAGGTCAGCTACCACGGTTGGCTCCATCATCAGCTTGCTCTGCTGTTGCGGTATAACCGTGGGCGGAGTGAATTGCTGCTTGGCTGCCTTGGGAGGCGTACCAGCAGAAGCTTTTAGTTTGTTAGCATCGCCGCCACCGCCGCCGCTCGGGCCATTTTTGCCCACCTTCATGGGAATATAAGGGGTCAGATCAACTGAGGCCGAGGTTGTTGGCGGAATGATCTTGGCTGGAACCGTAAGATGCAGCAGCCACAGCATTAATCCAATGCCTGCCGTATGCGTCACGAAAGACAGGAGGAAGTTTTCCGGCCGGGCCTGGTACGTCCCATAACCAACACCCATCAAGGTCGGCATGACGTTGCTGATGGGCTCCTCCTTGGTGAACTTCACCACGGATTGCTGCGGAGCCTGTGGATCACCGGAAGATGCGTTTTCCGGGGTCGGCTGGTTATTGGGGTCAGGCAAAGGCATAATGGTTTTATCTAGTATAGACTCCGCGACTCAAGAAAAGGTTTCATATTGAAACGTGGGTGCCAAAATAATCAGCCTAATCCCTCGTAAGCCAATAACTTACCGATGAAATAAAGAACCAAAAAATCCTTTGACACGTCCCATAAAACTCTTCTTTTCCGGCCTGGGCTGGTCCTGGGGCTTAGGCGCCTGTGCGTCCGCTTTTAAAGACACTTCTGGCTTCTTTTCTTCCAGAACGACCGGATCGACCTTTTCTTGCACAAAATAAGTGTTGGGCAAGGTGGAAAGCGGCACTTTTGCCACCGAATAAGGCCGCCCTGTAGCTGGCGGCCGCGCGCTGAAAACAAACGGAGCATCTACCTCGACGTGAATCTGGCCTGGTTTATCCGGCGGCATATTGGAAGTCGGTTCATTGCTGGCGACTGCCACCCGGTCGGCGGAATTTGCATTGTCTGATCTGGGCGGCACAGGCGTGGGACTTGGACTGGCTTCAGCCTTCATCACCGGCGCTTCAGGCGGGCAGCCGCAGTCGCTGGTATAAGGCTCTGGTGCATCCAGTTTGCCGCTCCGGAACATGACAGTCTGGTTGGGCTGCGATTTATAAGTGCCTGTGCCCAGCAACTCTGAGAAGGCAACTTCAGATTTATTGCCGGGAAGCGGCTTCATGCACGTGTCGCCCTTTTTGCTGATACCCAGCGCAAAGTGAAACGTCCCCGGCCCAACCAGCGTCAGGTTGAAGTCAGGGGTAATCACAACATCCGCTGTCTGCTTGCTCACTTGATAATCAATTTCAATAGCACCGGAGCCCGTGGCCAGCATGAGCCCCTGATTGCTTGAAGACACATTGAGGCTGCTGCGTGAGCATATGCGCACCTGTCCACCGCGCGCCAGCCGCAGAGTTGCCGGCGCAATTCCCGCCGCGAGTTCAGAGCCGGAATAAACGCTCATTCCCGAACCTGCCAGTTGCACCGAGCTATTGCTGCCGCTGCCGGAAGCAAAAAGTTCGCCCACCGGCGGCACTACTTGTGCAGACGCTGAAAGACAAAGCAAGGAAAGGCAAAGCATTGAAAGACAAAGCGAGAAGAGCCTTGCTCCACGCCACGGCTTTGCTTTTAGAACTGCGATTCTTGCGATTGCGAATAAGTAGTTAGACAGAATGCGCTACCCTTCACTTACAAAATCATATTTATCTTTATCAATGGCCACGGCCAGTGGTTATAAGCTTTCGCCTGATTTTAGCTGATGAGGTGGGGTTTTGGCGCGATTCAAGCATTAGCTTTGAAAATTTTACTGATTCCATACATGGGGATAAACCTTTGAAACGCAGAGGAAAGGAGGAAGCAGAGTTTTTTAGGGGATGATGTTGACAGTCGGCGGCTTGGGATTATCTATGCAGGATTTTTGATTTTCTGATCACCGGATCACCCGATTTCCAGGTCACCCGATCTTTCTTGTTCCTCCGCTTACTCTGTTCCTCTGCGTTTCAAAGGTTTTAAAGCCTTACAGCGACAAGAAGTTCTTCAGCAGTAGCCGGCCGGAATCCGTGAGCACGCTCTCCGGATGAAACTGCACACCCTCCACCGGAAAATGGCGATGGCGCAATCCCATGATTACGCGCGTGCCATCAGCTTCATGCGTCTCAGCGCTGATTTCCAGCTCCTTAGGCAGATCTTCTTCGGCCACAATGAGCGAGTGATAGCGGGTCGCCGTCATGGGCAGTGGCATGTTCTGGAAGAGTGTCTTGCCGTCATGCTGTATCTGGCTGGTCTTGCCGTGCATCAGCTTTTTTGCCCGCACCACGCTGCCGCCGAACGCGGCCCCTATGGCCTGGTGGCCCAGGCATACGCCCAGCACCGGCCGCTTGCCGGCAAAATGTTTGATCAACTCAATGCTGATGCCAGCTTCCTGCGGCGTGCACGGCCCCGGAGAAACAAGAATATGGTCCGGGTTCATGGCCTCAACATCCTGCGGCGTGACTTGGTCATTACGCCGCACTTCAACCTGCTGGCCCAGTTCGCCCAGATATTGCACCAGGTTGTAGGTAAAAGAATCGTAATTGTCGAGGACGAATACCATTACAAAGCTCCCAAGCAGCGGATGTATCTAGTGTAACGAAAGCCGGAAGAAATGGGCCCAAGATTTCGCCCGGCATGGCTGCGCCCGGCGTAAGCCGTTTTGATGGAATGAGTTCCACCACGCTTTTTTACAAAGCTTTATGAATCAACACCCACAACTCTGCTTTCATCAGGTTAAATCAGCTCTGGATTTACCTCTGTGGGGATGAACTATGAGAAGCCGAATCAAGATTGCTGGGGCCATGGTTGCCATATTTGCCTTTTCCCTTTTTGCCGGCGCGCAGACAGCGCCGGCCGTGGCGCCATCGGCGTGTCCGGTTGAGCTCACCAATCTTCATGTATCGGATGTGAGCGTTCACCTGAAAAACATCAGCGGCAAGCGGATTGTGGGACTGGTCTTCAACGTGGCACTCTCTGATGCCACGGAGCGTTGGATATGGATGCACTGGGCTTATGATCTGGGCCGTCCATTGCAGCAATTGGGCTGGAACAAAGAAATCAAAGAAGGTGACTCTAAAAAACTTTCCTGGGGATGGAATTTTGAGCGCGAGCACAATGGCGGAGTTGCTCTGTGCTTACCAGCATCCTCTATGCGGATGGCACAAGATGGCAGGAAGTGCCTGACGACAACAGCTGCATGCAAGTCTGGAGCAATAAACATAAAAAAGGTTTAACGACTGAGCCTCAGCTGCCGCCGCGCGACGAATAACCGCCGGGCCGCGCGGATCAGTCACACCCACTCAAAAAGCGGGACTTTCTGAGCGTCGCCGTGGTAGCCTTTTCCCGTGCTGCACATCACCAACGGCGACTCTGTTACCACCATTTTCCGGCAGGTCAGATTTCCTGGAATTTATCTTGCTTGGAAAGATGCTCTGCATGACGGCCCGGTGCCGCAGACGGAAACGCTGAGCGCCCTGTCTGACATTCGCGCCCAGGCACTCACTGGCTTCGGCTGGAGTGACTACGAAAAAGTGCGCGCCGATTTTGCCAATCGCGATAAGACGCTGGAAGATTTCCGCAAGCATCAGGACGTGATTCTCTGGTTTGAGCACGATCTTTACGACCAGTTGCAGTTGATTCAATTGCTGGACTGGTTTGGCCGGCAGGATATGAGCGGCGTGAATCTCGACATCATTCAGATCAATGCTCATGCTGGTGTGAACCCGTTCCACGGTTTGGGACAGCTCAGCGGCACGCAGCTGGCGCGGCTCTTTCCCATGCGCAAACGCGTGATGCCGGAGCAAATCGCTATCGCCACGGACGCATGGCAGGCTTTCCGCAACAGTGATCCCAACGACCTGCTCGAATTTCTTCAGCCAAAATATTTGGAGATGCCTTTTCTCTCGGCTGCATTGTTGCGATTTTTTGAAGAATATCCGTGGACAACTGACGGGCTCTCACGCATCGAACGCCAGGTTTTGCAGGCCGTTGCGGCAGGAAAGCACAAGAAGCAGGAAATTTATATGGAATCGCGCAAGCAGGAAGATGTGCCATGGGCAGACATGTCAGTCTATTTGAGGATAGGCTGGCTGACCGCTGGCCCGAATCCTGCGCTGCTGGAAGCGCAGAAAAATGAATTCACCATTACCGAGGCAGGCAGGGAACTGCTGGAAGGCAAAGCTGACTGGATCAAGCTGCAAGGCAGCGTGGATCGCTGGCTTGGTGGCGTCCACCTGACTGGCGCGCAAGCAAAATGGCGCTGGGATCCCGCGCAAAAAACGCTGACTAAAAACTGACGAGAATTAAGCAGACGCCAATTCGTTTATTTGTGCAGGGTTTTAGTAACGTCGTTAAAAATCACCACAGCGGCAAATAAAATCAGGAAGACAAACGCTACCTGATACACACGCTCTTTTACTTCTTGCTTAATATCACGGCGCATGACTGCCTCTACCAGCAGCATCAAGACCAGGCCGCCATCCAGAATTGGAATCGGCAGCATGTTAAAGATGGCCAGGTTCAGGCTGATAAGCGCCATGAACTGAAGCAATACACTAAAGCCGGCCTGGGCCGCTCGTCCGGACTCCTGCATAATGCCCACCGGTCCGCTGAACTGCTTCAAGGTGCCTCTCACCGTGAACAGCTGGCCCAACAGCTTGAAGATCAAGGACGAATCTTTCTTGCACTCAATGGTAGCCGCGCTAAATGCTGCTCCCAGCGAAAGCTTGTCTATGTGAAAATCCTGCGGTACTTCCACGCCAATACGGTAGGATTTTTTGCCCGGATACGATGACGCCATCAGCTGCGGCGTCACGTCAAATACCTTGGTCTGGCCTTTTCTCAGCACGGTAAGCCGTATCGGCTGGTCTTTGGTCTTTTCCAGCACCGCCGCCAGGCCAGTCGCGTTACCGGACTGGACCTTGATGTCATTCACGGCAACAATTTCGTCGCCCGTCTGGATTCCCGCTTTCTCCGCAGGCGCGCCAGCTTCCACTCTTCCCACCACGGACGGGCCTTCCGGGACCAGCCCCAATTCCTGGAGAATATCTACGTCCTCTTTTTCCGGAAGACGCACCGGCATCTCCAGATGGACGGTTTGCGCGCCCCTGGCCACATCCATCACCAGGCTCTGGTTGATGTTGCCGAAAATCTGATAGCGTACATCGTCCCATGTGGGATTGCTCTTGCCCTGAATCACCGTAATCTTGTCGCCGGCCTGGAATCCGGCTTTCTGTGCGGCGGAGTCATCCATCACCCAGCCCAGCGTCGCCGGCTGATCAAAATATGCCGGATACTCATGGCGAAACATATACACGCCGGTGAGCACAGCCACAGCCAGAATAATATTCATCGCAGGGCCCGCAATGGCTACCAGAAAACGCTGCCAGCGAGGATGATTCATGAACTCGCCGGGATCGTCAGTCCGGGCTTCCATGGGATTTTCACCCGCCATCTTCACGTATCCGCCCAGCGGTAGAAGACTGATGCGATAGTCAGTATCGCCACGGCGAAAACCGATCAGGCGCTTGCCAAAGCCAAGACTGAAGACCTCAATCCTTACCTTGAACAGCTTGGCTACCGCGTAATGGCCGAACTCATGAACGAAAACCAGAATGCCTAAAACAAAGATAAAAGCAGCGATATTGAGAGGAAATGCCTGCATAAAGAATGATTTGTTTATTGTAAATGCAAAAGAACCAGTGAGCTAGCGAGTTAACTGGTGGGACAAAGCGTGTCGCGCCAGCTCGCGGGCCTCAGAATCAATGGCAAGGACCTCTTCTATAGATTGCGGATGGCGGTCTTTTGTTTCATGAATCGTGCGTTCCACCACTTTAGAAATATCGGTAAAACCGATCTCCCGCTTTAGGAAGGCGGCCACGGCAATTTCGTCTGCGGCGTTCAGGGCCACGGTCTTGGAGCCGCCCGCTTCAGCGGCTTCATAGGCCAGGCGCAGGCAAGGGAACTTATCGAAATCCGGCGGGCAGAAATCCAGCCGCTTCAGGTCCAGCACGTTAAACCGCAGATCAGATTGGATTCGCTCCGGATAGGTCAGCGCATAGAGAATCGGCAGGCGCATGTCTGTGACGGAAAGCTGCGCGAGAATGCTGCCATCGTTAAATTCAACCAGTGAGTGAATCGTCGACTGCGGATGCACGACAACTTTTACCTGCGCCGGCGGCATATTGAAAAGCCGGCAGGCTTCGATGACCTCGAACCCTTTGTTCATTAAGGTTGCAGAGTCAATCGTAATACGCTGGCCCATTTTCCATGTGGGATGGTTCAGCGCCTGTTCAACTGTAATGCTCTCAAACTCTGTTTTTGGTTTATTTAAAAAAGGTCCGCCGCTAGCTGTAAGCCACACACGCTCGACTTCGTTAACGCGCCCGCCGCGCATGCACTGATGAACGGCATTGTGCTCGCTATCTATCGGCAGCAGCGGCTTGCCCTGCTTGCGCGCTTCCGCGGTTATCAACTCTCCGGCGGCGACCAGGCATTCTTTATTGGCCAAGCCAATTTCTTTGCCCGCGCAGACGGCTTCATATGTGGCTTTCAATCCCGCAACGCCCACAATCGCGCTGACTACAAAATCTACTTCCTTGTGCGTCGCCACCCGCACGGTTCCATCCTGCCCGTGGACTACTTCAATTTCGCTCAGCCCTTCCGCCTTGAGCTGCTTGCGGACTTTTTCTGCGTCCTGCTCTGAGGCGAGCGAAAGAACTTTCGGCTTCCAGCGGCGTGCGTCTTGCAGAGCGGCTTCAGTGTTCGAGCCCGCAGCCATCGTCCAAAGCTGAAAGCGCTCAGGATTGTTCTCAATCACGTTGAGCGTGCTGCGTCCGATAGAGCCTGTGGAGCCGAGAATGGCGATGCGTTTCATCGATGAAATATCCTACCAACCATTATCACGGCCCAAATGTAGCAAACGACGAAGGGTGTTGCGAAGAGTAAGGCGTCAATTCGATCCAGAACGCCGCCATGGCCGGGAAGAAGGGTTCCTGAATCCTTCACGCCGGCGCCGCGTTTCAAGGCTGATTCGAACAGATCGCCAAGCTGGGCAAATACATTTGTAAACAGGCCGAGAAGAATCACATGCGTCCAGGGAAACCCTGTGCGAAGCACATCGTAGCCACCCCAGAAAATGCCGAATGGACCTGAGAAAAAATGATTCAGATCGTATTGGTATTTGAAAACCAGCGCCGCAACTGCAAGACTGGCCAATGACGAAGCAAACGCCCCTTCCCAGCTTTTATTCGGACTGACAATCGGCGCCAGTTTGTGCTTTCCAAAATTCTTTCCCACATAATAGGCTGCAATGTCTCCTGCCCAAACGGAAAAAAGGATGAATACGATGAGAAAGCACTGAAGAGGATTACCGCGAAGGTCAATCAACAGAGAAAGCGGAAGCGCCACATAGAAGAGGCCAAACATGGAGGCTGCTACAGAAGCCATGCCGCCGCGCATGTCTTTCTGAAAGACGAGCAATGCTCCATAAATCAGCGGCGCAGCAGCACAGACACCTGCCCAGATAGACAGCATGTTGGGTTCAAATGCGAAATCAAACCCCCGGTGATAGGGAGGATCCAATACCAGCCGTAGGGTATCAGCCAATATGGCAACCACGGGCAGCAAGCCAAGTACGTAAGTAGGCCAGCGAAAAGGCTTGATTCCCGCAGCCTCGACAATGCCCAGATATTCCTTCAGCGCAAGTACCGTGACCAAACCAATCGCTGGAGCAAACAGCAAGATAGATGTCTTGAAAACCAGCAGCAACACCACCGGCACAAGCGCTACCGCTGTGAGTACGCGTTTCATTTTTAGTTGGCGCCGCCGGGAGTGGGTTCATTCAGTCCGCCGTAGCGGCGCTCGCGCTTCTGAAATTCCTGCACCGCTTCCAGCAGATGGAATCCGCTGAAGTCTGGCCACAGCGTTTTAGTCACGTAGATCTCTGCGTACGCCGCCTGCCACAGCAGAAAATTGCTCAAGCGCATTTCACCGCTGGTGCGGATAATCAGATCCAGCTCCGGCAAATTATTGGTGTACATGTGGCGATTCAGGGACTCTTCGTCGATCTTAAAATGCTCCATGCCGCCGTTGTTGGCCGCGGCGGTCACCATGGCTTTGCAGGCGTCCACGATCTCTGAGCGCGAGCCGTAATTCAGCGCCAGCGTCATCACTGTGCCGGTGTTTTGCGCGGTCTGTTCCTTGGCCCAGGCCATGCGCTCCTGCACTTCCTGCGGCAGCATCTGGCTCCGGCCGATAAATGACAGCCGAACATTGTTTTTCTGCATCAGCGGCAGCTCATTTTTAAGATAACGATGCAGCAGCTTCATCAGAAAGTGTATTTCCGTGGCCGGCCTGCGGGTAAAGTTTTCCGCCGAGAAAGCATAGAGCGTGAGCGCAGGCAATCCAATATTGGAGGCCGTTTCCACAACGCGGCGCAGCGCGTCCACACCTCTGCGATGCCCGGCAATACGCGGCAGATGGCGGCGTTTGGCCCAGCGGCCGTTGCCGTCCATGATTATGGCGACATGTTTAGGGAACTGGTTTGGATCGAGCTGGCTGTAGAGTTCAGCTTCTTTTCGGTCCAGCCCTGAAGGAATGGTTCGCAAAACGCCTCTCAATACCCTTCCACGCTAGCATAGCAGCTCTGGCCATGCAATT
>DASXZE010000145.1:0-13200 GCA_036502105.1 Candidatus Angelobacter sp.
ATCCGGACCTGAATGAAGCAATGAAGAAAGCGACGCGCGAAGCCATACGCTTTTTGTCAGAGAAGATGGGGATGGACCGCGCCACGGCATTTGCTTATCTGAGTGCCGCCACTGATTTTGAAGTTTCACAAGTAGTGGATAGAACGAAGGGTGTTCACGGATTGATTCGGAAGAAAGACTTCAGCGCGCCTAAAGCGACGAAATAGAAAAGCAGCGAAATAATATAGAGCCCATCTTTGTGGTCCCATAAAGATGGGCTTTATTCTTGCGTTTTACCAGCAGGCGCTGCCAGCTTCCACGTGAGATGTGATTTTACTGTTGGCCATTCGCTGGCGATGATGCTATAGACACATGTATCGCGAAGAATTCCGTTGGTAGCGATCTGGTTGTTGCGCAATATGCCGTCGAGCTTGGCGCCCAGACGCTCTATGGCTTTACGGCTTTGGTGGTTAAAGAAGTGAGTGCGTAGTTCTACGCAGATGCAGTCGAGTTTTTCAAAGGCGTGCGCAAGCAGAAGCAGTTTGCATTCTGTATTGAGCGGCGTGCGCTGTACGCTTTTGCGATACCAGGTCCCGCCGATCTCCACGCGGCGATGAGCAGCTTCAACATTCATGTAATTCGTCATCCCCACAACTTTAGCTGTGCGCGTATCTCTAACGGCGAAGGGAAGCAGCATGCCTTTGGACTGCAGGTCCAGACGGCGATCAATCTCAGCCCGCATGTTTCCCGGATCCGCGACAATGGTGTACCAAAGCTTCCAGAATTCGCCATCTTTTACGGATTCAACCAGATCGTCGTGATGAGCGGGCGCGAGCGGCTCCAGGATAACGTGCGTTCCGTGCAGGGTGATTGGCTCAAGCCAGGGCATGAGAGTTTCCTCTTTAAAGACTACAGAACTGCTTTCCAATTGTTACATAAGGATGACAAAAGGTATTGTGACTGGCTGCTAGACTTAAGCGCATGAGCAGTGTTAACGCAGCTGCCAGCTATTCTTTAGGTATTGCTCTGAGTGGCGGCGGATTTCGAGGGATGGCCCACATTGGTGTATTGCGAGCGCTGGAGCGGCATGGGCTCAAGCCAGATTTTATTGCTGGCACCAGCGCCGGCAGTTTAGTGGGTGCTTTATATGCTTCTGGCAAATCCGCGGCGGCCATTGAATCTCTGGCAAGCAAAATTTTCTGGCCGAAGCTGCTGGGCTCGCGCGGACTGGCTGATTTTTGCCGCGCCAATCTTCCACGCACATTCGCTGAGTTGGCCATCCCATTGAGCGTTGTTGTTACCGCCCTTCCATCGAGGGCCATGGCAGTCCTGGATTCTGGTGAACTGGCTCCTGCTGTCGCCGCAAGTTGCGCCATGCCGTGGCTGTTGCGCCGCATAAAAATTGGAGATGGCATTTACATGGATGGAGGATGCGCTTGTGTGCTGCCGGCAAAGGTTTGCCGCGACCGAGGCTGCGAAAAGGTTATAAGCTCTGACGTTTGGTGGCGGGCTTCGGTCGCTCGAAAGTCTGGGTTCAGGACCAGCGGCCGTTTTGCTGAGCAGATTTATTCCTGCCAATACATGGAGGCGTTTCGCAAAAGCGATCTTGTGATCCATCCGCGAATTCCGGCGCCAGGTATTGTGCCGGGGCGGCGAGGAATGCGCAGCCTGATTCGTAGTGGCGAAGCGGAAGCAGAAAAAGCCTTGGCTGGATGGCAACAAGTGGTCCTCACCTAATTACAATTTATCCATGGCAACCTGGATTATCCGGCATGCACAGCAATCAGACGCGGAAGATTTGGCAGAGATGCGAGAGCTGCTCTGGCCGGATACCTCAATCGAGGAACATCGGAGAGAAGTTCATGCGTTTCTCAGTGGAGCGATTACCGCGACACTGCCTGCTGCAACTCTTGTAGCTCAAGACGCGAGTGAGCGAGTGATTGGATTCCTTGAGGTCGATCTCCGCTCCCACGCCGATGGATGTGATCCTGCGCAGCCGGTTGGATATATAGAGGGTTGGTTTGTCCGCGAGGAATTCCGGGCTCTCGGCGTGGGCAAAGCTTTTGCGAGGGCGGCAGAAGATTGGGCTCGCCAGTTGAAGTGCTTGGAGATGGCATCTGATGTACTCATAGCCAACGATGGATCGCAACAGGCGCATGCCGCCCTAGGTTATGAAGTAGTGGATCGCTGTGTGCATTACCGCAAGACGCTGTAGCTGCCGGTGAATCGGTGCGAGCGTGGCTCTATATTCGGCATCTAATGTTTGTTAGAATCGCAAATCATTCATGCCACGCAAAATCTCACTGTTTGTTCCATGCTTTGTTGACCAGCTACAGCCCCAGGTGGCTGTGGATACGGTGAAAGTTCTGCGACGCCTCGGCTGCGACGTGGACTTTCCTCAGGACCAGACCTGCTGTGGCCAGCCAGCTTTTAATTCCGGCTTTTGGGATGAGGCGCGGCCTTGCGCGGAACGATTTTTGCGTGTCTTCAAAGATGCTGAGACGATCGTATGTCCTTCCGGTTCCTGCACCACAATGGTGCGAATTTTCTATCCTGAACTGATGGCTTCTGGTCCGCTGCATGATGAAGCCGTGGCGCTGGGCAAACGGACGTTTGAGCTTTCAGAATTTCTGGTGAAAGTAATGGGCATAACTGACGTGGGTGCAACGTTCCCTCACAGCGTTACGTATCATGCGTCCTGCCATGGATTGCGTGAATTGAAATTGAAGAATGAACCTTTGCAGCTGCTGCGCGGCGTGAAGGGCTTGAAACTGGTGGATATGCTGCGCTTTGACGAATGCTGCGGTTTTGGTGGAACGTTTGCCACGAAATTTGAAAGCATTTCAGTAGCGATGGGCGATACAAAAGCCGACAGCATTGCGGTGACCGGAGCGGAGTACGTTACGGCGATTGATCCCAGCTGCCTGATGCATGTGCAGGGAATTCTGGGACATCGGAAAGACCGGGCAAAGGCGATACATTTGGCGAGTATCCTGGCCGCGGAATAAGGATTCACCACGGAGACGCGGAGGCGCGGAGAAAACCTGGGCTTGAGTTTAATTGTCTTGAGAGCTGAATTCTGACGCTGAGTTCGTTTATGCAAAAGCACAAGGTCGCTCCGCCCTACTTCACCCGCTGAAGAAAGCGCGGGCTTGCTTTACGGTCGTCGGGATAACGTGTTTTTTAGTTAAGATTTTGGTGTTGAAATAGCACTGTTGCAGACGTAAAGATTGCGGTCATAAATATTTCATGAGCACATCTACGGCAAATCCGACACCGGCGGGCGATCAGCCGCAAGCGCTTACAGCGGCGCAGAAGTTTTTGCGTGACGCGGCGACCAAGTCGGCTGATCTTGGGCATCGCGAGATTATCCGCAAGAACATGGAGAGCTATGAAGCCGGCCATCAGCGCGGCCGTAGCCGGTTTAAAGACTGGGAAGCTGCGCGCTACAAGTGCCAGGCGATCAAGCGCGAAGCCGTCGAGCATCTGGATAAATATCTCCTTCAATTTGAAGAGAAGGTGATTGCCCGTGGCGGACATGTTTTCTGGGCGGCTAATAATGAGGAAGCCTGCAATTACATCAAAGACCTGGCGGTAAGCCGCGGCGTGAAGACTATTGTGAAGTCAAAATCAATGGTCACGGAAGAGATGCACCTGGCGCCTGTGCTGGAGGCGGTTGGCATCAAGGTTTGGGAGACGGATCTTGGCGAATACATTGTGCAGCTGCGCAATGAAGCTCCGTACCATATTGTGACGCCGGCCATGCATCTGGACCGTCACCAGATTCGCGAGCTCTTCCGCGAAAAGCTGGGTGAAGACATTGCTGACGCCGATCCGCAAAAGATGGTGGCGCTGGCGCGTCGCAAACTGCGTGAGGCGTTCTTTGCTGCCGAGATGGGAATTTCCGGCGCTAATTTCCTGGTAGCAGATGTCGGCGCTGTGGCGCTGACTACCAACGAGGGAAATGGCCGGCTGAGCACGAGCCTGCCGCGCATACACGTTGCTGTGACGGGCATTGAGAAGGTGATTCCACGGTTGGAAGACCTGGGGACTTTGTGGCCGGTGCTGGCGACATCTGGCACGGGACAGCCAATTACGACTTACAGTACGTTGATCGCGGGGCCAAAGCAGGCTGGTGAAGTGGATGGGCCGGAAGAGTTCCATGTGGTCCTGCTGGATAACGGACGCAGCGGCTTGCTGGCGAATGCTGAAGAACGGGAAGTGCTGACCTGCATACGCTGTGGCGCATGTCTGAATATTTGTCCCGTGTACAAAAATATTGGCGGGCATACATATAACACGACCTATCCGGGGCCGATTGGCAGCGTGCTTACGCCGCATTTGCGCGGCAGTGAATTTGAGCATCTTTCGTATGCGTCTTCTTTGTGTGGTGCGTGCACCAGTGTTTGCCCGGTGAATATCAATTTGCATCATCATCTGCTGCATAACCGCCGGGATTTTACGATCGCCGCCAAAGGGCACTCTGCCGAGCGGACACAGTTCAAATTGTTTCGGACGGTTATGCAACATCCTCGGCTCTACGCCTTTGGTGGATGGATGATGCGGCGCAGTCTGCGGCTGCTTTACGGCATGGGACTGGCCGGAACTATTTTAGATCCGATGCGCGCATGGAGCCGGAAGCGGACGCCGGTGCCTTTGCCGGAGATGTCTTTCCGGGGGCTTTGGAAGAAAGAGCTAGGGAAGAAAGAGCTGGGAGGGAATTCGGTTGGCAATAAATAATCCCAGCCGTGAAGCCATACTGGCACGCATACGCGAAGGACTGCGCACGCCGATTGTTCCGATTGAAGCCAAGACCTTTGATGGTCCTATCTTTGAACCAATTGCGAATCCGCTGGAGCGCTTTGAACAGGAATGCAAGGCAAACCTGATGGAATTCCATTTAACTGCAGACGCAAGTGCCAGCGCACAGATTCTGCGGCAGGCATTTGATTCATTGCCGCAGGGCGAGGTTTTTGTGCAGGACGATCCGGCATTGCGCAAAATGGTTGGTGCGGCTGGAACATCGCGACAGCTGCGGTGGTCGAGCGAGGGGCGTCCGGCAGAAAGTGCGCAGGCAACTGTGACGCTGGCCGAAGCGCTGGTAGCGCAGACGGGATCAATCTTTGTGACTTCAGGATGCGGCGGTCGTGCGGCAACTGTGGCGGCACCAGTACATATTGTTTATGCCACCACGAGCCAGCTTGTCCCGGATCTGGTAACGGCGCTGCGCAATGCCACAGTTGAGGGCAAGCTGGAGAAGAACTCATATGGCTGCATGATCAGTGGCTCCAGCCGCACGGCCGACATTGAAAAAATTCTGGTGCAAGGCGCGCATGGGCCGATGAGATTAGTAATGATCCTGGAGAAAAATACCTAGATCCTTCAAAATGAAGGCAGCGCCAGAACGAAATATCGTGCAAATCTTTTCCATCCCCATGAACCAAAACCCTTCCTAAGCTCTTGAATACATGTGACTAGGCAAACGTTGCCTAGCTTGAAGATGTGTGTAGCTTCGCCGATAGATTAACGGGGAGTGCAATACGCCCATGTTTCAAGATCCAGAAATCTTTAAAGCTGCGCTCGATAATCTGCCGGTTGGCGTGTACATGGTAGACACGAACCGGAGGATTGTGTTTTGGAGCCACGGTGCAGAACTCATCAGTGGCTATCTGGCGCAGGAAGTGCTCGGGCGCGAATGCCGGGAAAAATTCCTGATTGATCTGGACGAAAGCAATCCCATTGCTTGCGGACAAGCGTGCCAACTAACAGACAGCATGTGTGATGGCAAGACCAGGGAAGCAGACGTTCTGTTGCGGCATCGGGCGGGCCATCGCATCCCGGTGCATGTGCGTGCGATCCCACTCAGAAACAACCAAAACAAAATTGTCGGCGCTACAGAGTGTTTTGAAGAGAGCCGGTATCCGGCCAATGATGAACGCCGGGGACGGCCGGAGAGTCCGGGCTGTACCGACAAAGCTACGGGATTGCCGGACACCAGCACAATGACGCTGCGCCTGCAGGAGTGCTTTGCCGAATTTGAAAACCATCGCCTGCCTTTTTGTGTGCTGATGGCCGAGGTTGACCAGTTACCAAAATTTCATAAGCACGGCAAAGACGCAGTGGACGCGGCGCGCGCCGTGGTGGCGCAAACGTTGAGTAACGCGTTGCGGCCAGGGGACATTGTTGGCTGCTGGCATGAGGACAGATTCCTGGCAATCATAAAAAATTGCGATCGCTCGGTGCTGAAGAAAGTTGGCGAGCGCGTACGCAAGATGGAAAGTTATTCAGAAGTTGAGTGGTGGGGAGACGAGTTGCCGGTAAGCGTATCCATTGGAGGAACGGTAGTAGCTGAGGGTGATCAGGTGAAACTGCTGCTGGAGCGTGCACAGGCTGCCCTGAATTGCAGTTCTAAAGAAGGTGGAAACCGCGTCATGATTTTTCCGGAAGACGCGCTTGGGAGATCTGAGAGCTAATCATGTTTGTCATTATTGGAATTGTCGTTGTTTTCGGCTGCATTATCGCCGGCTATCTCATGGAACACGGAAACATGAAAGTGCTGGTGCAGCCTGCCGAACTGGTGATTATCGGCGGAGCGGCCCTTGGCACGCTGCTGATTGCAAACCCGTTGCACGTGGTGATGAAAATTGTTGGAGGAGTTATGGGAGCGCTTAAAGGCTCTCCCTTCAGCAAGCAACGCTATCTTTCCACGCTGAAAATGATGTTTGATCTTTGCAATAAAGCCCGCAAAGAAGGTCTGGTGGCGCTGGAAGCCGATGTGGATGGTCCGAGCAAGAGCCCGATCATTTCGAAGTATCCTGAGTTTGTAAAAGACCACCACTCCTGCGATTTTGTCTGCGACACACTGCGTATGGCGGTGAGTGGCGGCGTTGATCCATTTGATGTTGATCAGATGATGGAAGTGGATATGGACGTTCACCATCATGAAGCTTCACTGCCGGTTTCTGCGCTGAGCAGCGTAGCCGACGCACTTCCAGGACTGGGCATTGTAGCAGCCGTATTGGGCGTTGTGGTAACCATGGGCGCGCTGGGTGGACCGCCGGAAGAAATCGGACACAAGGTAGCTGCGGCGCTGGTGGGAACATTTCTGGGAATTCTGCTTTGCTACGGATTAGTAGGCCCAGTCGCTGCAAATATGCAGAAGACAGTGGAAGATGAGCACTGTTACCAGCATGTACTGCGTGTCGCGATTATTGCTTTTATCAAGGGAACGCCGCCGATAATGGCCGTGGAAGTGGCGCGGAGAGCGGTGCCATCGCGTGTGCGGCCCAGTTTCCAGGAACTAGAGAAGGCTTGTCGCGGTGGCGGAGAAGCGGCAGCAGCCGCAGCTCAATAAGGAACTTTAAATCATGTCAGACAGTAAACGCCCCATCATTGTCATCAAAAAGAAAGTCTCTCACGGAGGCCACCACGGTGGCGCGTGGAAAGTGGCGTATGCCGATTTTGTTACGGCAATGATGGCATTGTTTATTGTGCTCTGGCTCATGAACACCAGCCAGCAAGTACAGAAGGTGATTGGCGGATATTTTAAAGATCCTACGGGAACGTCAAAAAAAGTTGGTACCAACCAGACCGGGTCGGGTGAGAACTTTACCATCACCAGAGACAACATGAAGGTCCTGAAAGAGCAATTGCAAAAGACCATCAAGGAAAATGTGGATCTGGACAAATTAAAAAGTCAGGTTGAGATGACGGTGACGGCAGAAGGTTTGCGAGTGGAGCTGCTGGAGAGTTCGAAAGCTACGTTCTTTGATACAGGCAGCGCACAGCCTACACCCAAAGGCAAAGAATTGCTGGTGCTGCTGGCAAAAGAACTGGGCGCTTTGCCAAATAAGATTTCCCTGGAGGGACACACGGATTCTGTTCCGTATCCGGGCAAGAACGGATATTCCAACTGGGAGCTATCAGCCGATCGCGCCAATACAGCCAGACGGATCATCCAGGAAAACGGCGTGCGCGAAGACCAGGTTTCACAGGTGCGCGGCTATGCCGATCAGCGTCTGCGCGATCCGGCACATCCCGAGGATTCTTCGAACCGGCGCATTTCCATGATTGTGCAATACGTGATGAAAGACCGGGACGAAGATGAGAAAAAAGGCGGCGCTGAAGGGGAAGGCGCCAAGCACGAAGGCAGTGAAGCGAAGGAAGGCGAGAAGAAGCCAGAGCAGACGGCAGAGAAACATGAGCCGGAGCCGGCGAAGCACTAGAGCAGCGGGCATTAGAATGGCATAGTATGATTTGAGTTTGATAGACTCTCCGCATGGCCCGGAAAAAACCAGCACCCCAAAAACCTACCAGCAAAAAGAAATCAACCGCTAAGAAGCCCATAGCCAAGAAGAAGCCGGCAGCCAGGAAGAAAGCTGCGCCTAAGAAAAAGGCTTTACCCAAGAAAAAGGCAACGGCAAAGAAAGCAGTGGCCAAAAAGCCCGCGTCGAAGGGGGCAATAAAGAAGACTGCCGCAGTGAAGAAATCTGCTGCTAAAAAGAAAGCTCCGGTGAAAACGAAAGCTTCGCGCTCACACAGCACCACCACACGCCAGAGCCGTCCAGAGCCGATTTCATTCAGCGATCAGCGTGGTCTTGGGCCAGAGTCAGGCGGACAATCCGGTGATACACAGGGGCTTTCACGCAGGGAAAGTGTCGATTCAGAGAGCGTGGAAGAGTTGTTGGAAGAAGGACAGTATCTGGAAGCGGCAGCCGTCAGCGGAGCAGAAGACGCCCCTGATGCCGACGAAAGTGAAGTACACACCAGAGAAGTGCCGGAAGATGATGTGCCGGAAGAATATACAGACAGAGACTAATAAGGTTTTTTACTCCATGGCAAATTTAGGCGGCAAGCGACCTCGTAAGACGGGCTCTTGCCGTTTAGCTTTTGTGGGACATATCGCTATTCAACTTCTTAATCAAAATATCTAAAAATCGCATGAAATGAATTGTGGCGATCTTTCTTACATAAGTGAGAGAGGAAGTCCCAATGAATATTGCAGCACAGCCCGCCAAAGCTCGTAATCTTGATTCCACCAAAGCAAACAGTTCCTTGCAGAATGCCCCATTTTTCGCCAGGTTCTGGAACAACGTTACCCAGGGAATCGGCACTGGGTACCGTAAGCCAGCCAATTATGACTCCATGAGCAAGAAAGAACTTGAAGAAAAAGCCGCTCAGGATATGGCGATTTGCAAGACAATGGGATTATGATTGCGATAAGTTGTTGAGGTTACTGATCGCAAGCGCCAGAGTGTTTTACCCTCAGTGATTAAAGAGATGGGGTAAGGACCCCTCTTCTTCGACCCAGCTCAGGATCAGGATGATTGAAAAATATGGTGGAGGCTGTGGGAGTTGAAACTGCCATATGACGTAAATACAACAACTTGCAAGGCATTGGACGGCATGTAAGTCATTGGAAGTACGTATAGCGAAAACAAACGGGTCCTCTTGGTCCATGCTGATCAGTAGGTAGGAACAGTTCAAGAGGGTAGGAGTAAGAAGAAATGTCTGCCACGCCCAGTGTAATCGCCTGCACAACAGTTATTATGTAGGGAATTATGCAAGGCGACACTCAAGGCACGGCTTTGTCCACATCACGTTCCAAACTGAAGTGGATAGTCATATTAGCCTTCTTGTCCCTGGCTGGTCTTATACTCTGGCGGTTAGGCGTGGGGTTCAGCTTTCTCTCTAGTGACGAGAAACAGTCGCTGGAAATGATTGCGCTATTTCATGAGCGCATGAACCCAGGACATTTTGACGAAATGTACGACGATGCGCACCCTGCATTTCGAGAGGCAGAAAGCAGGCAAGAATGGCTCCGGCACATGAGGGAGACGCGGGAAGATTTAGGTCTATACCGGTTGAAGAGGTCTCAAACTCTCATTTTGATTATTGGCCCACCGCTCCAGGTCCGCATCGACTATGGTGCGACGTTTGAACAAGGCGATGGAGGGGAGCAGTTCAGCTTTGCTAAAAACGGTGACAAGCTCCAACTCCTGGAGTACGGCATTATGTCGCCCCATTGGTCGCGGCATTTTGTAAGGGCGTTTTTAGTTGGCGTACTAACGCCACTGCACCAGTAGAAAGAACAAGCGGTAGGAGCAAGAGGACGGCACGCCGTAACGGCTAAAGAGGCGTCCGTATATCTCAAGGTCGCTCACCGCACGCTGCTGTTATGGGCAAGGTCGAGGGCCCACGTTCACGTAAACGGCACGTGAGAGAGCGTAAGTTATTGAAAAATTGGTGGAGGCGGTGGGAGTTGAACCCACGTCCGAAAACGTTACTGGTCAAGAGCCTACATACTTAGTCCAGTTCACCCGACGGGAATTACCCCGCCAGATTCGCGCGTTACGCTTAGAACGGACAAGAAACGTAAAACGCTAGCCCGAATGTCTCGTCCTCCCGCCCTGGCTTAGCAGAGAAGACCAGCCTACTGTGTGACGCCCTTTCACAGCCCATAGGCGAAGCTGTGGAGAGCGGCTGCTTATTTAATTAAGCTGCGTATGCGAACTGATTAGAGTTAGCAATTATTGTTTTTGCACCACTTACGGGGGAATGCGCCCCGGTATGCCTCCTGGCCGCAAGCATTTCCGTCGAAGCCGTGACGCCCCCATTTGTTACGGAAAAGGACTTGTGCCAAGTCCAGTTGTCAAAGATCGTCTGTTCAGAAAGAACATGGTCCAAAAGAACTGTCTCTACCTTAGCAGATGACAGAGTCTCAACAAAATATTAGATGACGATCGGCGCACCGACGATTCAGTGCTATTAGCTTGCCTAACTCGCAATGCGGAAGGATTTAAGCCGAGAAATAGAAGGATTTACATCCAATCGAGGTAAATAGATAACTATGCCAGCTGAGTGGCTTGGCAGGCTTCGCGGATCACGGCATAAAGTTCGTCAGGGCGGAATGGCTTACCCAGGTAGCTATCCATGCCGGCGGCAAGAAAGCGCTCACGATCCCCAGCCATGGCGCTGGCCGAGCAGGCCACAATATGCGTCCGTTTGCGGCCGGTTTGTGTTTCGCGGACGCGTATGTTTCGCACCGCTTCCATTCCGTCCATTTCCGGCATCTGGTTGTCCATCAGGATCAGATCAAAATCCTTGTCTTCCCAGGCCTGTACAGCGTCTTTGCCGGTGGCAACCACTGTTAGATGGTGGCCAGCACGATTGAGAAGCGCGGCCGCCAGCTTCTGGCTGATCAGGTTGTCTTCCGCCACCATGATCCGCAAGGGCGGCATGGGCTCAAGCGGCGCATTTTGTTGCGCAACCGGTATCTCCTCAGTGGCGTGAGCAAACGTGCTGGTAAAGTGGAACGTGCTGCCAACCTGCGGCGTGCTTTGCACCGCCAGCCGGCCTCCCATCAGCTCCACCAACTGAAAACATATGGAAAGTCCCAGCCCAGTCCCGCCAAAGTAGCGGGTAACGCTGGTATCTGCCTGGGAGAACGGAGCAAAAATAAGTTCCTGCTGTTCTCTTGGGATACCGATGCCCGTATCTGTGACTCGAAAAAGCAGGTCTGCGTGGCCATTGTTGTCTGACATTCTCTCGGTCACTGCCAGGGTTACATGTCCTACATTGGTAAATTTCACGGCATTGCCCACCAGGTTGATCAGCACCTGGCGCAGTCGGGCTGGATCTCCTATGAGCCGGTCATAAATGCTGGAATCCACACTGCACTCCAGCGTGATCTTCTTATCATTCGCCTGCGGCATCAGGATGTTTTTAGTTTCCGTAATGACTCCGCGCAAAGAAAAGGGAACACTCTCCAGTGACAGCTTGCCGGCTTCAATCTTGGAGAAGTCCAGAATGTCATTCAACACGCACAGCAACCCTTCAGCGGACCGCGAAAGCATCTTCATGTGCTCCCGCGCCTCATCCGGCGAAGCCGACTCGATCGCCAGGTTCGCCATGCCAAGGATTCCGTGCATGGGAGTGCGAATTTCATGGCTCATATTGGCCAGGAACAGGCCTTTGGCAACGCTGGCGCTTTCGGCGGCCAGCTTGGCGGCTTCCAGTTCATGGGTTCGTGCGGTCTCCATTGCGCGCTGGCGCAGCCATGTCCAATAGACCTTATGCATGCGACTCCCCAGCATCAACAGATAGGCGCACAAGCAGACGGTGGTAAACGCAACCGTATTACCCTGCGTGCCACCCAGATAGAGGCTTATCACCAGAGCAGGGCCGAACGTCAAAGTGAGAAGAACAACCAGCAGCCGGAAATTGGGCGTGAATGACGTGGTGGCTCCTGATGCAATACCCACCAGCCAAATCATTACAATCGTGAAAGGCCAGCTTGTAAAGCCATAGAACCCAATTACGCTAATGTAAATCACGCCACAAACTGCGGAACAAATCCCCACTGAAATAAGTAACGGCCAGTGTAAGAGCCATGAGTTGAAGGAGTAAATCCGCCGACACAGAAAAGAAAGCACCATGCGGAACGCCAGGGCCACAGTGAGGATGCCGGTGCAGTTCCAAAACAGCGTAGGATGGTCTGCCCTGAAATTGGTGGTGGTTGCAAGTATGACGATCAGAAATGGATAGTAATAAATGCCACGCACCAGATTAGCCAGCAGATCAGAGTTTGCCGCCATTTGGAGCTTGGTTTGTAGATCAGTCCCCTGATCTGGCTTGATCAGTGGCTGCGACGCGATATCAATAAGAGAGGTGCCCATTCCTTGTTAAATATCGGCAAAACGGTGGGCAGTCTAATAGAGACGCGCCGAGGCAAGGCATTTTTTCTGCAATGAAGTGACCCTGCGTACAAATATACTGAAGCGCTTTACTCTGAGCGCAAGGTAGAAGCAGGATCGATTCTTGCAATACGGCGTGTGGGTAAAAATGCAGCAGGTGTGGCGGCAAGAAGGATAAGAGCCAGCACGGTGGCAAACGTTAGAGGATCGTAGATTTTCACGCCGTACAGCTCACTTTTCATCACACGTAAAGTGAGCGCAGACAGAGCCAATCCGCCCGCCAGCCCAAACGCCACGGCAATGATGCCCGATTTTCCCACTTCCAACATCGCCCGGCGCGTGCTTGATCCCAGGGCCATGCGGATTCCGATCTCACGCGTGCGTTGAACCACCATGTTGGAAACAAGGCCATGGATGCCAACCAGAGAAAGCATCAAGGCCAGCGCGGCCAGTATGCTCAACAATAACATTCTAAATCTCTGCTGCCGCAGAGCCAGAGTTTGAAGATCACCCAACGGATGGAAGC
>DASXZE010000146.1:0-18011 GCA_036502105.1 Candidatus Angelobacter sp.
GCAAAGAGCTGGCGTGCCTCACGTGGATCGGCGATGGCGGACAGTCTACCGGCGTGAGTTATGAAGGCATCAATTTTGCCGCCGTGCGCAAGCTGGGCCTGGTGCTGATTATTGAGAGCAATCTCTGGGCTTATTCCACGCCCACGGAATATCAGGTCAACGTAAAAGACCTGGCCAACCGCGCGATTGGCTATGGCATGCCTGGCATCATTATTGACGGCACCGATGCCTGCCAGGTTTACGATGCGACCTATGAAGCGGTGGAGCGAGCGCATCGCGGCGAAGGCCCGACCATGATTGAAGCCAAGCTCATGCGCATGAAAGGCCACGCCATTCACGACGCTGCGGCTTACGTGCCCAAAGAGATGCATGAGTTTTGGCGCAAGCGCGATTGCATTGACCGCTTCCGCAAGTACCTGCTCGACAAAAAATGGCTAACGACCGCCGAAGATGAAAAGCTGATCGCCAGCGTGGATAAAGAGATTGATGCTGAGCGTGAGTTTGCTGAAAACTCTCCGATGCCGGAAGGACATACGGCTGCGGAAGGCGTTTTTTGCGAAGATGGCTGCCATGCAATCAAACCGAAGTACGCCATGCCGCAAAAATCGCGGCGCAGTGAGGGCAAGCTGAAGGAGAGCGAGGCGGCGATACATTTTAAGTAAGGCAGTTAGCAATTAGTAATTGGCAATTAGCCAAAACCTTACCACTGATAAACACGGATCACACTGATTTACACAGATTTCAATATGTCATCTAATTGCTAACTACTATTTGCTAATTACTAAGGACTGATTTTATGGCCCAAGCAACGTATCTTGAAGCAATCCGGCAGGGACTTTGGGAAGAGATGGAGTCTGACCCCACAGTTTTCTGTATTGGTGAAGACATTGGCATTTACGGCGGCGCGTTCAAAGTGACCGATGGATTTGTCCACCACTTTGGTCCGCAGCGGGTGATTGATACGCCCATTGCTGAGTCGGCTATTGTGGGCGCGGCGTTTGGCGCGGCGCTGACCGGCATGCGTCCGGTGGCGGAGTTTCAATTCATGGACTTCATTGGCTGTGCCTTCAACCAGATTGTGAATATGGTGGCCAAGTCGCATTATCGCTGGGGCGCGCCGGCTCCCATGGTGTTGCGAGGACCGGCTGGCGGCGGCGTTCATGGCGGGCCGTTTCACTCGCAGAATCCTGAAATGTATTTTGTGCACACGCCCGGAATGAAAGTTGTAGCGCCTTCCACGCCCGCTGATGCCAAGGGGCTGATCAAGTCTGCGGTGCGTGACAATAATCCGGTTCTATTTCTCGAGCACAAATTTCTCTATCGCCGGATTAAAGGCGAGGTGCCGGAAGGCGACTACACGGTTCCCATCGGCAAGGCGCGTGTGCATCGTGAAGGCCGTGATCTGAGCATCATTACTTATGCGGCGATGGTCCACACCGCGCAGGAAGCCGCTGACGCGCTGGCCAAAGAGGGAATTGAAGTTGAAATCATTGATCTGCGCACGCTCTGTCCGCTGGATCGCGAAGCTATTACGCAGACAGTGAAGAAGACCAACAAAGTAATTCTTCTGCATGAAGACACCAAGACCGGCGGCCTGGCCGGCGAACTGGCGGCCATCATCAATGAAGAAGCGTTTGAAGATCTTGACGGGCCGATCGTGCGGATCACGTCGCTCGATACGCCGGTGCCGTTCTCACCTCCGTTGGAGCATTTCTTTTTGCCGAAAGTAGAAGATGTGGTGCGCGAGGCGAAGAAGCTGCATAGATATTAAATGTCGCGATATCAGAAATGGCTGCTGATGTTCGCTGCTCTTCCACTGTTAACAGCAGCGGCCATAAATCTATATTTCGTTCACGCTGGTTGGCACGGTAAGATTCCGGGCTATTTGATTCTCTGGACATATCCTTGCAGCACCGTTCTGGATTCCACGGTCGCTAATCTGGTGGACAATTTCCTGCAGCGCCATGTTGCAATCCATTCTTTGATTCCTGGTATTGTGGTTTTTATCTGGATGCCAGCAGTCATTTACTCAGCCATTCTTTCCGTGGGTGCAGCGGGATATGCCTGGATAAAGAGCAAGCTCTATGGCTCGCCAAATATTACTTCAAAGGCTTCCAGCGTCTTACCGTAAAAAGACGTAGCAATGCTACGTCTCTACCATTGAATTTTTCTCTGCTCACCCCGCGTTACTTGAAATCAATTACTGTGTCACCACCGGCAATTCCACAAAGCTGGCATTTCCCGGCTCATGGAAAATTCTCTGCGTGGCTTTTTTATAATTGTCGGGTTTGGCCCAGAAGATATTCGGCACAAACGTCTGCGGGTTGCGGTCATAGAGCGGGAACCAGCTTGACTGCACCTGCACCATGATACGGTGTCCGGGCAGAAAGACGTGATTCGCAGTGGGCAGTTCAAAGCGATAGACCAGCGGCTTGTCCTCGGTGATAGCTTTGGGAGTCTCAAGGCTTTCGCGATAGCGTCCACGGAAGATATCCATTGCTACCGCCAGTTGATAGCCGCCCATATTTGGCTGGCCGGCAACTTCATCCGGATAAACATCAATCACCTTCACTACCCAGTCAGAGTCGGTGCCGCTGGTGGAAGCAACCAGGTTGGCCACGGGCTGTCCGCTGATTTTTAACGGCGCGGTTAGCACGTCAGAGGTAAAGGCCAGCACATCGGTGCGGCCGGAGGCTTCGCGTTGATCGTCGGCCAGCCACAGCGGCCAGGTGTATCCTTTATCAATGTCATAGCCTACCGGGCGAATCGGCCGGGCGCGGAACGGCACTGGCTTGGCCGGATCAGAAACATACTCTTCATAAGCCGTGTCACCTTGTTTCGGTGCGTCGAAGGTCAGCTTCATTCCGGCATTCAGATAGATCGGCTTCGGCTTGGGAACGCACGGTTCCATGCACTGTGCCGGATTGTCTGGCGGCCATGTCGCATAAAAGTGCCAGGTGTTGGTCCCGGTTTCAAAGGCTGACACCGCCGAAACTTTCTTGACCGGCTCGCCTTTCAGGTACTGATCCAGGAATGCCTTCAGAATTTCCTGCCGGAAATATAGCCCGGTATCGCTTGAGAATTTAAGCGCGCCCAGCGTGCTGGCCTCTTCAATTTCCTGCCCATGGTGCCATGGTCCAAGAACCAGAAAAACTTTGCCATTCCCTCCGTTATCTTTTGCTTTGAGCGCTTTGTAAACGGCAATCGCACCGTAAATATCTTCCTGGTCCCACAGGCTGCCCACCAGCATCACGGGGATTTTGAGTGGCTGTGCCGCCAGAATTTTGTCCATTGCCTGGTCTTGCCAGAAAGCGTCATAGCTCGGATGCGCCAGCATCTTGCGCCAGAAGCCAATCTGTTCCAGTCCATGAACCCTGCCCAACTCGCCTGCCGATCCCTGCATATAAAGGTCGTAATCATCAAAATGGTCGGTCCACCACTTCGCTTCATTCTTGCGCGTGGCCACCTGTTCGTAGATATAAGGCATGTTTTCCATGCGGAACGCGCCGTTGTGGAACCAGTCATCACCGCGCCAACCGTCCACCATCGGGTTCATGGGCACCGCAACCTTCAGCGCCGGATGCGGATTCACCAGCGCCATCAGCGGCGTAAAGCCGTCATACGAAATGCCAATGATGCCAACCCGTCCGTTGCATTCAGGAACATTTTTCACCAGCCAGTCAATCGTGTCATAGGTGTCGGTTGAGTGGTCCACCGGCGTTGGGTTGAGCGGCCCGTGCAGCGGACGGTTCATTACATAGTCGCCTTCAGATTCGTATTTGCCGCGCACATCCTGCACCACGCGAATGTATCCGCCTTCAACAATCACGTCCGTGGCATTGTCATAACCCCAGAGCGAAGGGCCAAGATGGGAGCTGGCAACGTGGGTTGTGAGATCGTCGGCGCTGTAAGGCGTGCGCGTCAGCAGGATGGCCGCCGGTTTTGCTTTGGTGGCGCTGCGGGGCACCAGGATCACCGTGTGCAACTTTACGCCATCGCGCATCGGGATCATTACTTCACGGCGCGTGTAATCAAAAGTTGCGTCCGCCGGCTTCAAGTCGTTCGGAGTTTCGCTGGGATAGTTGGGATATTTGGGCGCGGGCGTTTGTGCAGGAGCAGTTTGGGCCGGTGCAGTCTGGCCGAAAGACATGCTGGTGAAAGCGATCACAATGAGTACGATCCACAGGGACGAAATGCTAACGGAGCTTTTGGGTGTGTGTGCCATGGCGAGCGAAATTATAGACTTTTTTCTGAAATCTCGAGCGTAGCGCGAGAGATCCCTATGGTCTGCTTTGATTGCAATGCACACGAACCTGCTTCCTTGATTTACACTAATCGGCGCTGGTGATCTTACGTGGAAAGCGTCGCGACTATAGGGATCCCTCGCTATGCTTCGGGATTAAAAAAACATGTCTTTCTACCTACTCAAAACCGAACCCACCGTTTACGGCTTTGCCGACCTGCAAAAAGACCAGTCCACCATATGGGATGGCGTAACCAATCCGGCCGCGGTGAAGCACCTGCGCGGCATGCAGAAAGGCGACAAGCTGGTGATCTATCACACGGGTGACGCAAAGACCGCCGTCGGCACGGCCACGGTTGAGTCCGTTGACGCCACCGATCCCAAGGTCCCCAAGGTCAGAATCAAGGCCAGCAAGCTGATTTCCCATCCAGTCACGCTGGCGGAGATCAAAACCAGTGATTTGTTTGAAGACTCGCCGCTGGTGCGCCAGGGACGCCTCTCCGTAGTGCCGCTGAATCAAGAGCAGTATGAGTGGATCACGGGACGGTAAGTCTTTTCTGAAACCTCGAGCGCAGCGAGAGGTCTCTGGTTTTCCGATCACCCGATTACGGCGATGACCCGATCTAGCGCGCTTCGCCCCCCTCCCCCCTCCTACCTCATCCCAGATTGGCGTGGACTTGAGAGGGGTCGTTCCAATTCATCCCAGATTGGCGTAGAGTTCATCCCCATGCTCCCCATTTGGCGTGGGGTTGAGCGGTAAAGCCTTTAGCTTTTGACTCTGGTTTGGCCAGTTGCTAACTGCCAATTGCCAATTGCTAAATTGTCAAAGACCTTGCGCACCGTGGCGCAGCCTCACTCTAGCGTATTTCTCGTCAGCAATCACGCGCGAACTAGTTCACTCGTGCAGGACATGTCTTTTGCGACCCACTGCCTGACATGGTTCATTGGCCGGATGGCCGCTGCAACACGCATTGCCGTCAGCAGCAATGGCATTCCTGATATATGAGATTTCTGAGATGATAAAAAGCGGCTGGTACTGGCAAGAATGGAGACAGTGAACTGATGCGTAAAAGACTGTTGTACAGTCAGATTCATATACAAAAAAGCTGGCGGCCGGAATCTTAGATCGTGACGCTTTGTACAAGCAGCAGGATGTACTACTAGAGCTGTATAAACATCATTTAAAAGTTCTGTTGGAAGCTAATGTATTCATCTATGCAGTGACAGGCGCGATTGCATCTTTCGTCATTACGCATTCAACATTGCCGCATGTGCGCTGGATACTCTGGTTGCCGGCAATTGTTTGTATCTTGTTTGCAGTATTTTTCTTCATCGTGAGCACAGGCTTCAATTATACGGATCAGGATCTCGGTGCGATTTGCAATGCACTTAATATAGAAACATATCCACGTATCCAAGCCCTACCAATTGCACTGCGAGTATCGGGTGTATTGTTGATCTTGATCGGTGCACTGTTGATTGTCGGTTTCTGCATTTTTCAGACTGCAGGTTGCTTGCTCGACGCGGTTTAGTTAAAAGCATATGGACTTCTGAATGAAGTCTAAAGAGCAACGCCTCGTCCCGTTTTTTATGAAAGGAACATATGACGCTAATAGCCGCTTTTTGGTGCGCAGGAAATCAGGCAGTCCTTTGCGCTGATTCTGAAGAATGCTATGGCGATTTTAAAACATCCGTAACAAAGATTAAGCCACAGACTATAGCTAATGGGTTGTATCAGGTTGCGTTTGGGGGCTCTGGCTTGAGTGATCTTGTTGATGCGCTTAATGACAAACTCGAAAGAGAGTTGAGCGCATATAGAGAACGTACAGAATTGGCGCTTCGTGCGTATATTGAAAAAATATTGGTGGAATTTTATAACAGCGATGCTGTCGCAGCATATCCGCGAGATCCTAATGATGCCAATAGTTATGTCTCGGGAGTGGTTTGCATTCGCGTCATTCCAACGCAAAGTGTTTTCTTGTTCAAGTTTTCAAAAACAATAGTCCTGCCAGTAAGGGATTACATATTGAGGGGCTTAGAAATACCCGTTTACGAGCGTATAGCAAGACGCCTTTACCATCCGCATCTTTTGCCATTGCATGCGCAATTGGTAGGCTTGCGTATTCTCAGCGAAGCCGAGTCGACCTCGACATATGTCGATAGTCCGTTTACTACTGTATTTGCTATGACGCATGGAATGTTTTCTTTAGATCGCAATACTGATTTATATGTAAATTCTCTATTAAATGTGCAGCGCGAAATGGATGATTTGCTTTTATCTTGCGCCGATACTCACGCCGTGTCGGATGCTGAAGCAAAGCTCAAATTGACCACTTTTAGACGCACAATATTAGAGTTGCGCCGAGATCATCAAAAAGTTCTCGCTAAGGATTTCAAAAAGCAACTCCGCGAAGTAAAAAGTTCCAAAAGGACTAAGCGGTTAATTTCTCAGTCAGCGGATCAGCAGTAATCATACGGAATCCGAAGATTTATAGTTGCGGGCTCTTTAAAATCGACAATCTTTGGTAAGCACATGAGCTACTGTGCGATCAATTCCACTTTGATTTCCCGCACCTCTTCCGCCTTGAGTGGCGGGATTTCGGTTTTCACCGTGCGGTAACCCTCTGCACTGACTGAAACGCTTGCCATTGCGAAGGCTGGCACTGGCAGAGGGTTGGCAACCAGTTTGATGGTCCAGTTCTCTCCTGAAACTGAGCCCTCGAAATCTTTTAGCCGCTGTTGGGTCTGCGCGTCAATCACTGTAATTTTCAACTGAGCGGCTTTAGGGCCGAGGTTGATGGTAATTTCACCGCATCCTGCGCCAGGCTGTATGGCAAGAAACGCAAGGTTGTTATTTGTGGCAACCATTGAATATTCCGCAGGCGATGCTTCTGTAAGGATTGAATACGGCCCCGGCTGTAACCGTGCCAGATGAAATTCTCCGTTTTTATTTGTCACGCTTCTTTTGGTTGGATACAGGTTATCTTCCGGCTGAATTTGTATCTTTGCGTCAGCTATGGGCTTGCGTTGATCGTCGAGAACCTTGCCGCAGATGCATCCGGTTGCCTTTGGCCTGAGCGACACTGGAAGCTCGGTCTGCTCGCCTGGCTGCACAGCAGCCACGTCAATGGTGGAAAGTTCATACCCAGGGGCGCCTACCCGCAGTTGCAAATCGGTGTGAGGAGGAACCAGCGCGCTATTATTTTCCGTGCCGGAAAAAATCCATTCAGTCTGGTTTGAATGTTGGTAGGCGGCAGTCACGTCATGGATACTTTCGCCAGTGAGCAGATTCCTGGCGACTAAGTGGATTTTGGCCCGCACCGGGCGTTCCAGAGTCAGCGTGCTGCATTCTTTTTCTACCGCCATTACGGTATCTTGCGCTGCACTGCTGGTGGGGGCGTCATCTTTGGTGGTCATTACATATGTGCCAGAGGGAAGGCCGTCCGCGTCAAATGAGCCGTCAGCTTGTACCGTAGTATTAAAGGATACATTTTTCGTTGAATTGGTTCCGGTTATGTGAACGCTCGCGATTGGCGCGCCGTTGGTATCCACTACGCGGCCTTGAATGCAGGCAGTCTGGGCCAGCGAAGGCAGAGAAAGAAGAAACAATGAGCAGATCAGCAGATATTTCATGGTGAGCTCCTGCTGGAAGCATTTTATCCGGATTGCGCTCGCGCCCAAGCCGCAAATTCAGCAGGATTTTCTTGGAGACCTGTTCCCAGCAAATGTCCATTGGCTGATTTATAATCACAGGTTGCAGCAAGCAGCGCACCAGCACCTTTGTGGAAGGATTCCATGCCAACTGACGTAGTCATGCCCCAAATGGGCGAATCGATTTTTGAAGGCACCATCACCAAGTGGTTGAAGAAGCCGGGCGACAAAGTCCAGCGCGATGAGCCACTCTTTGAGATATCCACGGACAAAGTGGATGCTGAGATCCCTGCGCCCGCCGCGGGCGTGTTGAAGGAAATTAAAATCCAGGAAGGCGCTACGGTACAGGTAAATACCGTGGTGGCCGTGATTGATGCCGAAGGTAGTGCCGCGTCTGCGCCAGCGCCTGCGCAGTCTGCTCCGGCCAAAGCCGCACCGCAGGCCGATGGCGCTCCCGCAGCGCAGCAGCCTCCGGCCACGGAAAAGTCAGCGCCCGTGCAGCAAGAAGCCCAGCAGCCAGCCCAACAAGAAGCTCAACCCCAGGCAAACAGCTCTGCTCCGGCCGGCGCTAACGGTGGTGCGGGGATCGATGTGGTAATGCCGCAGATGGGCGAATCGATTTTTGAAGGCACCATTACCAAGTGGCTGAAAAAAGTTGGCGACAAAGTCCAGCGGGATGAGCCGCTGTTTGAAATATCCACTGACAAAGTGGACGCCGAGATTCCCGCGCCGGCCGCTGGTGTGTTGAGCGAGATCAAAGTGAAAGAGGGAACAACGGTGCAGGTCAACAGCGTTGTGGCTGTGATTGGTGGCGGAGGCGGATCAGCAAAACCCGCACCTCCGGCACCAGCCGCGCCAGCAAAACCAGCTGCTCAACCGCAAGCTCCTCAACAACAAGCCGCACCGCAGCAATCTGCACCGCAAGCGCCACGGCCGCAGCCCGTTCCACAGCAAGCTGCAGGCGACAGCGCGAATGTGCGTTCGTCACCGCTGGTCCGCAGAATGGCGCGTGAGAACAATGTTGATCTGGGCCAGGTTGCCGGCACCGGCCTGGGTGGACGCATCAGCAAGAACGATATTCAAAGCTTTATTCAGCAACACGGACAAGGTGGAGCAAGGCCGCAAGCCGTTCCGCCACCGCAACAACAGCAGGCGCGTCCGGCTCAGCCGCAGCAGGCAGCTCCGCAACAGCAGGCTCCGCAGCAAACGCAACAGCCTTCTGCGCCACAGCGTCCGGCTACGCCGCAAATTCAGGTTGTACCGGGTGAAAGCGTCCCCATGACGGCGATGCGCAAGAAGATTGCCGAGCGCATGGTGGAATCCAAGCACACCAGTGCGCACGTGCATTCGGTCTTCAAAATCGACATGACGCGCATTGCCAAATTCCGCGAGAAAAACCGCAAGGCCTGGGAAGCGCGCAACGGCGTAAAGCTCACGTTCCTGCCGTTCATCGCCAAGGCCATGCTGCATGGTATTCGCGTGAAGCCGATCATGAACTCTTCCGTGGTCAACGGCGACTCCATTCAGTATCACAAGAGCGTGAATATCGGCATTGCCGTGGCGCTGGACTGGGGCTTGATTGTGCCCGTGATCAAGGGCGCGGAAAACCTGAGCTTCGTTGGTTTGCAGAGGACGATTGTCGATCTGGGCGAGCGCGCCCGCACCAAGAAACTTGTCCCCGATGACGTGCAGGGCGGCACCATCACTATCACCAATCCAGGCATCTTTGGGCCGCAGTTTGGATTGCCCATCATCCTGCAGCCGCAGGTCGCCATTCTTGGCATGGGCGGCATCTTTAAAGAGCCCGTGGTCATGACGGATGAAGATGGCGTTGACTCAATTGCGATCCGGCATATTATCCGGTTGAGCATTGGCTACGATCACCGGATTATTGACGGCGCAGACGCTGACCAGTTCATGGTGGCGGTGCGTGAGTATCTGGAAAACTTTAACGAAGATATTGGCTAGAGCTGAAAAAATGCTTTGCTTGAGCCGACGTTAGAATCATCATCCGCTGATTGAAGCGGCGAGACCAACCACTCTCGCCGCTTCTTTTTTACTTAGAATTTACAGAATTTCCGCGTAGAAACCTTATTCCTCGACGGTTTGATCCAGTTGCGGAGTCCGCATGTTTACAGCACAATATGCCCTTTCCAGTGACCTTAATCCTAACGTTACTGAGGTTCCACTACTCTGGATAAACCACTCAAACTGGGGGTAAAATTCCCATACCGCTTCTCTCATCATCATTTATTTATGCGGAGAAGTTTTTTTGACTACGAAGGGATTTGACATTTATGTCAAGAATTTTGGGAGTTCTTCTGGGCTGTGCGATGTTGACGGCGGCGGTTGGCTGTGGCGGCGGTTCTTCTGCAGCCGCGCCTACTCCGACCCCTGTGTTATCGACTGGTACGCCAACCGTGAGCGCAACATCCACCACAGTGCCACTGAGCGCGACGCAGCTTTTTACAGCGGCCAATTTCTCCGGCACAATTACCTGGAGCATTAATCCGGCCACTACTGGGTCGATTAATAACACCACCGGCCTCTACAGCGCCCCGGCGACTTTTCCCACGCCTAATAGCGTGGTCATCACCGCGACATCCGGTGCGCAGACAGCCGCCGTCACTGCTACCATCGTTTTTCCCAATGACAACGGAGCTGCGCAATCCATTCCGGTCAAGCTCGGAACCTCTGGCGGCAACGTGCTGGATCAAAGTCCACCAGGCACCCCCGCAGCTAATGCTGTCTGCTGCATTGGAACCTTGGGCAGCCTTTGGACGCGCGCCGACCTGGCGCAACCTGTCATCTTGAGTAACAATCACGTGCTGGCACGTGCAAGCCTGGGACAGCCCGGCGAATCCATCACGCAGCCCGGCCCTAGTGCTTGCTTCGGGCCTACATCAAAGCCCATCGCGACTCTCACGCAGCAAGCTGCACTTGCGCCTACCGGTACCGCGCAGGGTCGTACCGGCGCCTCGCCTAGCAATACTGATTCCGCAATTGCCCAGATCGTGCCAGGTACCGTTGATTTACAGGGAAGGATTCTTGATCTTGGCGCCGGCGGCGCCGGCGCCAGCAGCATTGCAGCGGCTGCTCCGTCAAACGGGACCATTATTCCAGCAACCATAGGAACGGCAGTTGCCAAAAGTGGGCGCACCACTGGTCTGACGTGCTCTACCGTGGAGTCAATCAACATGACGATTCCCATTGCCTATCCCACGATATGCACCAACGACCCCAACGCACCAATTGCTTTCACTGCTACTTACACAAATCAAGTCATGATTAATGGTGGTTCATTTAGCGGGCCTGGCGATTCTGGCTCGCTGATTGTCAGGCAGCTCGATGCGCGTCCCGTGGCGCTGCTTTATGGCGGCAGCCAAGGGGCGGGGGGAGACACCGTGGCAAATCCAATTCAGGATGTCATCGCAGCCCTTTCTCCTTCAGTTCCCAATACTCTGACGCTTGTTGGAGGTGGTGATCATCCAGTGGGTTGTTCACCAGAAGCCAGCGTCAACTCAACCACCGTGGGTGCTGCTGCGGACACCGCGTCGCTTTCCGCAACCGAACGTCAGCGCGTTACATCTGTACAACAGCTCCATAGCCGCACGCTGATGCAGGATTCCGCCGTTACCTCCGTGACCGTAGGTGGCAGCGCGGATAGCCGCGGCGAAGGTGCTTTGATCATTCACCTGTCGCAATTCTCCAGTAAGCCAATTCCCGCGGTGATTGATGGAGTGCGTACCCGCGTTATTTATGACGGTGCGCAGCCTTCCATCGGCCAGGCACAGATTGATCATGCGACCGCGGCAAAAGAAGCCCATGTGGATGAATACATCGGCCAGCCTGGAATTCAGGCGGTGGGTGTTGCGGTCAGTGGCGACAATCCGGCCGAGACGGCAATTTCCATCTATGTAATTCAAGGAGTCAGCCACCAGGTAATTCCGCCGGTGATTGACGGCGTCCGCACAAAGATATTTGAAGGGCAGCAGATCAGACCGTATTAAGTTCAAGAGAATTTATTCAATAGAAGCCTCGGCGCAAGCTGGGGCTTTTTTTCTAGCCGATACCCAACTCGCGCGCGGCCGTGCGGGCGATGTCCGGCATCTGGGCAACCGCAGCAATCTTGATGTCATGCCGCGTGAGCGTTTCCCGCGCGTATTGAATTGCTTCGCCATCTTCAGGCAAGCCATCTTCCACCACTGCGGTAAGCTGCACCTGCTTGCTCTGCGCCACGCGGATTCCTTCCGCGATCTGCGGAAAGCTGAAAGCCAGGACCTTCGCGGCATTTACATCAGTAGCCAGTGATACTGCATGAAAGAGTTTTACTGTGCCGTTTGGAGTGTACCCGCAATCAATCTTCAGCGGATCGCCGCTCCGTGTGTATTGCGAAGCAGGAATTTCCTTGCGCAGCACAGGCCACACGCCAACCGCCTCAAACTCTGAGCGCATGCGCTGGAAGATAGCCTGCCGTGTGCTTGGTGTGCGGTTCTGCCTGCGGCTTGGACGCTCCAGATAAAGACGCGCCAGTTCGTCGGCTTCTGCCACTGGAGATTCTGCCAGACAAGCCTGGAACTCTGAGGTTTGCAGCGCGTTGGAGAAAGAATCCTGTATGCGGCGGAGAATAAAATCGTGGTCGCCGTTCATCTCGCGCAGTTTTTCCCGCAGATCGCCCTCCAGCGCTTGCAGAACTTCCAGGTCAGCTTCAGGATCGAGACAGCGTACGCGCGACCAGTCTTGTGTAAAGCGCACCTGCGCACCGCCCGCAGGCGGCAGCAGCACCAGCCCGATATTGATGAATTCATTCTTTACCGCATCCGGCGCATAGCGGAGAACAAAGAATCGGCACTGTTGTTTGTCCGCCACTATTGCACCACCGATTTCTTTGCGGAAACTTTTTCGGTTGCGTCCGCGTTCCACGCAGGGAAGGGTTGGCGCGTGGAGTTACGAAATGCCGTGATCAACTCCCGCACTTTGCTTCTGCGCTCCACCATAGTCTCCGCAAGTTTTTCCAACTCGCTCCAGTCATTGCCTGTCCACACCGGCGGCACGGCTCCGGCGATTTCATGTATCACCGCGGGAGCAAGATTCTCCACGCGCGTCAGCCACGGCTCGAATGATTCCCATCCGCTCACCTGCTGATACACCAGATTACGTGCATAAACACCGCGCAGTGCGGAGTCAGGAAAATCCCACTCCCCAGCATTGAAACAATAACCCTGGTCGATAAACGTCGCCGTGTATTTTCTTTCCTGCGGCTTTTTCCAGAACACAGCCTGCCGGCCGTTGGCGTTGCCCAGCCATTTATCCACCACCAGCATGCCGGCAAACGCCGTGAGGTTGCGCACTTTTGGCAGCATGCTCTCCGGCAGGTAATCAAAGACCTGGCCCTCAGCGGGATCGCATACAAAGCGCGCGCCGAATTGCAGGCCTGCTTTGCAACGCGAAGCAAGGCCCGCGACATCCATTTGCAGCTCGGGCGTATTTTGTATGAGCCACTCTCTGACTGTGATGATCTCCGTCACCGGAACCGGCAGCCCCGCGACCTCCGCCAGCCGCGTGGCTATCAACTCATTCGCCAGCACGCGCAGGTGCTGTGGATTATTCTGGAATTTCACTACATAGAAATGGCCATCGTCGGCGCGCATGAGATGTGACTGCGCTCCGCCGCGCATGCGCCGAATATGCTGGACGGCCTCAACTGGCATAGGTGAAAGATTGTACTCGCAATATTGGTGTGAGCGAATGCGCTACTTTAGCTTGGGATCGCTATTCGCGGCTTCATAGACCTTCATGAATTTTTCTACGCTGTCGACATAGCATTCAGCCCAGTCCACCACGTAGCGCCGCTCCAGAATCGTATCTTTGGCTTTTGCGAGCGGCCAGCCCAGCACCCGCAACAGAGCCAGGGTCATCATGGGCGCGCGATGCACGCCCGCGGCGCAGTGTATAAAAACCTTATTGTCTGGATCTTCTTCAAATGCCTCCAGCGCAAAGTTCACGCCAGCCTGAAAAAGCGCCGGCGGCTTGGGCATAAAGTCATCGTCCGTGGGATTGAAGAGGACTTTTACCGGGTGTCCCTCAGCCAGCGGGCGGTCGTCAAACTCAATCTGCATATCGATAATATGCGTGACGCCGCGTTTCACCACCTCTGCCATGTTTTCGTCGTTCCATATCCCGCCGCCCAGTGCAATCCGATCAGTCACCCACGTCATGTCCATATAAATATGGTAGCATCCGTTTTTTATTCATGCCGCAAGGCCTGTGTGGGACTTACGCGTGACGCTCGGACTGCCGGAATATATCCGGCTATCAGCGCCACCACGCTAAGAATGACCACGGCGCTCAGGACGGCCCACGGATCAAGCACGCCCAGCCCGTAAAGCTTTGATTTAATCAGCTGGACTCCAACGGCGGTAAAAATCACGCCCGCCACCACGCCCATAACGACCATGACTCCGGTCTCCCGCAAAATCATATTCACCACGCGCGCGCGGCCTGCGCCCAGCGCCATGCGGATGCCAATTTCATTGGTGCGTCGCGCCACTCCGTAAGAGAGCACGCCGTAGAGCCCCGTGGACGCCAGCAGCAGCGCCATGATCCCAAAGATTGAACAGAGCCGGGCCACCATGCGCGGCTGTGCGTTGGTGTTGTCAATGGAGACAACCAGGGCGCGTCCATGGCCCACCGGCAAATCTTCATTCACTGACAAAATAGTTTTGCGCACAGTATCAATCATCTGCTCCGGAGCGCCGGCCGTGCGGATTTCATAAACCGCAAATTCATTGGGCCCATCCAGTCCCTGGTCGGCGGGAATATAAAAGCGAGGCGGCACATCTTCACGCAGCCGGTGGTCGCGCGCATTTTTTGAAATGCCCACAATCTCCATTAAATTTTTCTTGTCCCCAAATTTTTCCGTGATGTGGCGGCCAATGGGGTTTCGTCCGTTGAAAAAGAGTTTGGCAAACGCTTCATTGATCACGCACACATGGGGAGAGCCGGCATTGTCCTGCTGGCCCAGTTCGCGGCCCAGCAGCAATGGAATGCCAACGGTAGAAAAATACTGCGGCCCCACCGCGTCCATGCGGGAAAATTTTTCGTTATCTTTGGATGGAGTGAATCCTTCCACATCCACTTCATCGGCTGACTCTGAGCCGCTGAAAATTCCGTTCCCGGAATAGCTTGCACCCTGCACTCCGGGCAGCGCGCGTACACGCTCTGTAATATCGCGCCAGAGATTGGAAAGCTGCGGACCTTTATAGCCGGCCGTGACTCCATCCGCGCTAATCATGAGCAGATGTTCCTTGGGGAATCCCAGGTTCACCGACTGCAGGTTCCACAGCGTGCGCAGAAAAAGTCCCGCGCCGGCCACCAGCAATAAAGACAATGCCACCTGAACAATGACCAGCCCTTTGGCCAGATTCAGCTTGCTGCTTGAAGCCGTGGTGCGGCCGCTATCGCGCAGACTGTCATTCAGGTTTACGCGCGTGCCGCGCAGGGCCGGAGCCAGGCCAAACAGAATTCCCGTAACCAGCGTCACGCCCACGGTAAAGCAGAGCACCCGCCAATCCAGGCTGGGAGCCAGCGCAAAATCTTCTCGCCGCTCAGAAAGCAGAAGCACCAGCGCGCGCGAGGCGATCCAGGCAAACAGCAAACCCGCCGCACCGCCCAGCAGGGAGAGCACCATGCTTTCCGTAAGAAACTGGCGCACCAGCCGGGCGCGTGAAGCGCCAATGGAGAGACGCACGCCAACTTCTTTTGTCCTGGCCGTGGCGCGGGCCAGCAGAAGATTGGCCACGTTGATGCACGCAATCAGCAGCACCACGGCGGAAGCTCCCAGCAAAACTTTTAACTGCTGCGCAAAATCATCGCGCCCGCCAAACGCACCGGTGCGGGCATCGTGTATTTTTATGTGCTGGTCCATCGCCTGCTTGCGATCTTCCGGAGGCATGGTGGCGGGATAACCATTTTCAATAATGCCGCGGAACAATACGTCAACTTCTGTCTGCGCGCGGGCCTGGGTAAAGCCGGGCTTAATGCGGCCAAACGCATGCAGCCACATTACCTTTGCCATGCTCTGGCTCATGTCTTCATGCAGCCAGTCGCGGCCCGGCATGACAATGGGCTGCATCATCATGGGTATCCAGAAATCTGGTTTGTCGCCCACGCTTTCGCCGGTAAAGCCTGGCGCGGCCACGCCGATTACCGTGAGCGTTGCGTCCAGCATCTTGATAGGCGTGCCCAGTACAGACACGTTGCCGCCAAAACGCTTCTGCCAAAAGTCATAGCTGATCACGGCGTAAGGGTCCTGTCCCGGACTCTTCGCGTCACTGGCGGTAAAGAAACGGCCAATTGCGGGATCAACGCCCAGCACAGAAAAATATTCTTCTGACACTAATCGTGAAAGCACTTCTTCGCTCGGCCCGCCGGCAATCCGGGCATGCCCGCGGCTATACTCAGCCTGCGCGGCACACAAGCCGCTGAAACTTGTTGCGTGGTCGCGCAGTTGGGCAAATTCTGGGTATGTGATCATGTTTCTCTCGCCGGTAGTCATGCCGGAAGAAACGCCGGAAACATTCGAGTTGGTCAGCATGACTAGCCCCTGCGGATCGCGCACCGGAAGAGATTTGAGCATTACCACGTTCATCACGCTGAAAATGGCCGTGTTCGCGCCAATGCCAATCGCCAGCGACGCAATGGCTACCAGCGTGAAAACCGGGTTGCGGGAAAACTGGCGCGCAGCGTAGCGCAGGTCCTTGAGCAGGGTCTCAGTCCAGGCAGCAATAGGCATATCTTTTTTCTCCGGCAAGGGGGATAGGGCACAGTCTTCCGTCTATCTGACCGGTAATGTGCTAACAGGTTAGCACGTCTGGCAAAATTTAATTACCCAAAAGGAGAACGCAACGGGGAGTGTCCGTTGCGTTGAGAGTGCGTATTGGAAAGCTGCTAGCCGAGATATATTTCAGAGATATTTCAGGAAGTCTTTCGGCGAGCTCTTCTCAAACCCGGGGAAAACTTTGGCGATCTGCGGATTTCCCAGATGATTGGCCACAGCCTCACCCAGCACCTGGCGGAAGTCTGTTGTCACTGCCAGATCGCGGCCTTCATAAAGTTGCCCCGGCTGCAAGCCGGGCCAGTGACCGTACATCTTCCCGCCTTTTACCGGACCGCCCAGAACAAACATCACGTTGGCGTGGCCATGGTCAGTGCCGCGATTGCCGTTTTCGCGGGCCGTGCGTCCAAACTCTGACATGGTAACAATCACCGTGTTCTCGCCCAGGTCGCCCAGGTCAGTCCAGAAGGCGGCAATTGATTCAGAGAATTCGCGCGTCAAGTGGGCAATCTGGCCTTGCGTACTGCCCTCATTTACAGGGTGGTCCCAGCCGCCGATGTCGGCGAAGGCCACTTCTACGCCAAGATTTGCTTTTACCAGTTGCGCTACCTGGCGAAGGCTGTCACCAAAGCGTCCGCGCGGATAATTTGCGCCAGCCGCCGGCGCATACTTTTCCGGATCAGCCGACTTCAGCATTTTCACCGCTTCAAAAGTTTCATTGCCCGTGCCGTGCAGAACACTATCGACAGACTTCTCATACATGGCTTCAAAAGTATTGCTGGCAACATTCGCTCCACCGCGTCCACCCACGGCGAAGCCGCGAATATCAGACATCGCAACGGCAGGCACAGAACCTGCGAGAGTGCGCGGCAATGCTCCGCCCATGGCCACGGCGCGGAAAGGCGATGCGTCCGGCTCTTTCACTCCGGCAATCGCGCGATTCAGCCATCCATCTTCCGTGGACTTCACGCCGGGCGTGCCGGACTCCATGTAATCCTGCGCGTCAAAGTGGGAGCGCGTGTTATCTGGCGAGCCCGCCGCATGCACAATGGCCAGATGTTTCTGGTCCCACAACGGCTTAAACGCCGTCATGGAAGGATGCAGGCCAAAAAAGCCATCCAGATCAATAGCACTCTCCAGCCCAACCCGCGGACGCGGAATGGCAATGCTCGGACGCATGCTGTAATAAGCCTGCTCGCCGTGCGGCACAACAATATTCAGTCCATCAGCCGCGCCGCGCTGGAATAGAACCACCAGCCGCTTGGCGCCCGGAGCCGCAGT
>DASXZE010000147.1:0-54793 GCA_036502105.1 Candidatus Angelobacter sp.
ACAAGAAAAGTCCAGCCGTTCCACTTCCCGGCCTCGCCGCGCTCATTCAGCCATACCATTTTGCATTGATGTCTATCGCTTTCGGGGAATTTATAGTGCTTTATTATGGGCGAAGGGGTAGGCGCGAGATATCAAATGTAATGCGATGCCACAATTTCCAAGGCACCTAAGAGCGCACCCAGCGCCGTAGAGCCTGACGAGCGAAGTCGAAGGGCGCGACATGAGTTAGCGCAGCATGACCCGAGGCGCGCAACGCGCGCTGAAAGGGGTAAATGCTGGGTAACAAATAAAAAAGAATTTCTTCCTTGCGCCGCAGGCCCGGGGCCCCCGGCTCACGCGGCTTTCGTGTGACGGGGTGGAGATCCGCGCGCAGCAAAGCGGAGCGCGCGCTTTTACCTTCCGCTCCCCGCTCCCATGGCCTTCGCTGCTTCCATCGGTACCGGCATGATTGCCTCAGACGGCAGGCGCAGCACGCTGGCAACGCTGGCGGTCAGGTCTTCACCGCCTTTTAGATTTACCACCAGGGAATGGATAGTCCAGATTGGCCCCCACGGAATGCCTCACCATCCGGCTACCAGTGAAAGCAAAGTCCACTGCATGCCTTTCATCTGGCGGCTCTCGCCGGCGCGGACAAAATGGATATCAGAAAACCGCTTGAACGTAATAATCAGGGCCGAGACGCACCACTGATAGCGCACAAACTTGCCGCCCCGCTGGATTTCAAAAACTATTTCCTGCGGGCTCATGCCCTCTATGCCGATAATATTCGCCATTCTGTACCTCAAAAGTGATCTGCTTAAAAGTGATCTGCTTACGGATCGATTTCGCCGCACCAGCATTTTGAGCGGAAGCATTTTGCCCTGAAGCATCTTGAGCAAAAGAACTTTGCGTAAAAGAGAAAGTCAGAACAACCAGAATGAGCAGAAATCGCCAAAGCTGTTTCATGGCCAGAAATCATAGCAGCCCGCTCACGTCGCTTCACCATCAGAAACTCTTATCGCTGTTTTTCCAGAAAGGTACCTACCAGCGTTGCACAGCCTTCCACAAATTCCTGGTCTTCCACAACAAATGTATTGGCAAAATAACTATTGATGTCGATCTCGCCAAACAGCGTGCCTTTCACCAGGATCGGAACCACAATTTCCGACTTCACCAGCTCCGAGCCCGCCATGTAACGCGGATCAGCAGCCACATTGTTCACCACTACAGTTTTCTTTGATAAAGCAGCCGCGCCGCACAATCCTCTTTCCAGAGAAATACTTTCCAGTGGCGCAAAGCTGCCCACATGCGGCCCCAGCACAAGATAGCCGACACGGGTTTTATCCACCAGATAAAAGCCCACCCAGTTATAGCGCGTCATGGTGTCGTGCAGGCTCTGCACCATATGCTCCATGAGCGAATCCACAGTCCGGGCAGACTGCACGAAATACCCAAAATCTTTGAGTAGATCTTGCTGCTTTGACATTTTTATACCTGAAGTGATCTGGGCCGAATTGCGTACTGAGACTTCTTTGGTGCTTTTATATGCCCATACGCCGCGTCAGACAATTGTCATTGTGGGTTCATTAGGAGGGGAAATTGTTTACCACTCACAGCGGACCGACCAAAACTTCAGCCGATTACCAACTGGCTATCGCTTCTTCTCTATGTACTTGCCGACCATCACGCCAATCGCCTCAGCGAAAGCCTGCTCTGGCTTGGTAAATGTGTTGGCAAAATAGCTTTCAATATCCAGCTCGGCGGCCAATTTGTCGCGCACAAAAATCGGCACTACCAGGTTCGCTTTCACAATTTCAGATCCAGAAAGATAGCGCGGATCGGCGGCCACATCGTTTACCACCACGGTTTGCCGCATGGAAGCAGCAGCGCCGCACAGGCCTTTGTCCAGCGGGATTCGCTCGTTCGGGCTGAAGCTGCCAACATATGGACCAACCATCAGCATGCCTGCGTCCGCCGGATCGACCAGGTAGAAGCCGACCCAGTTGTAGCGTGCCATCTGGCCGTGCAGACGCTGTGAAATGTGCGTCATCAGCGCGGCCGCGTTCGGAGCGGAAACGGAAAAATGCTGGAACTCTTGCAGCAGTTCCTGGTGCTTTGACATGTTAAGTGGTCCTGGGCGATCAAAAGATTGCCACTGTTATAACCTCAGCGCCGTGCAGGAGCAACATTATTTTTACCCGATTTTTGTCCGATGCACGCAAGCCGCGCCACCACAACCGTTCCTACCTGTGCGGACGGCGAAAGCTCCGCAATTTGAAAACATCCGCCGTACCCTTTACCCTTATTTCGGACATTCTATGAAGACCTATTTGCTCCGCAAGCTGGCTCTGGTTATTTGCTTTTTTTCCATCGCACTTACCCTTCACGCGCAAGACATCGCTTCTTTTGAGAAGCGGGTCACCGTCAAGAAGCTCCCCAACGGCCTCACCATCGTGCTCATGGAGCGGCCGGAAGCCCCGGTCTTTTCTTTTTACACGCGCGTGAACGCTGGCTCCGTCCAGGAAACGCAAGGCATTACCGGGCTCGCGCACATGTTTGAGCACATGGCGTTTAAAGGCACGCATGAGATTGGCACCACCAACTGGCCCGCGGAAAAAGTGGCGCTGGAGAAAGTGGAGACTGCTTATGCCGCTTATCTGCATGAGAACCTGAAAGATGTAGGCCGTGATGCCAAGAAAGTAGCCGGGCTTGAGAAAGCCTGGCAGGCTGCCGTGGCTGACGCAGAAAAGTTTGTCGTCCCCAACCAGTTTGGCCAGATTGTTGAAAGCCAGGGCGCTGTGGGCCTGAACGCATCCACTGACCGCGATGAGACAACGTATTTCTATTCGTTTCCAGAGAATCGCCTGGAGCTCTGGGCTTATCTGGAATCACAACGTTTTCTTGAGCCGGTGATGCGCGAATTTTATAAAGAGCGCGACGTCGTCTATGAAGAACGCCGCATGAGCGTTGACAGTTCTCCGCAGGGCCGCCTGGTAGAGCAGTTCCTGTCCGCTGCTTACGTTGCCCATCCTTACGGACGCCCCGTCCTCGGCTGGCCTTCTGATCTGCACGCCTTCTCCGCCACAGACGCCATCAATTTCTTCCACAAGTTTTACGTACCTGCCAACGTCGTAGTCACCGTGGTAGGAGATTTAAAAGCCGCTGAGGCCATGCCGATTATTGAAAAGTATTTCGGCCGCATTCCTGCCCGGCCCGCGCCTGATCCTGAGCGTATTCAAGAACCGCCGCAGGATTCTTTGCGCACTGTTTTGATCCATGACCAGAGCCAGCCCATTTATGTGGAAGGCTATCATCGCGGCAATTTTCAGGATCCTGATGACGCCGTGTATGACGTAATGTCAGATCTTCTTTCCAAAGGACGCACCTCCCGGCTCTACCGCTCGCTGGTGCGCGATAAGCGTATTGCCATTGGGGCCGAAGGCGGCACGTTCCCCGGCAGTAAATATCCCAGCCTGTTCTTCTTCTTTGCCGCTCCTTCACAAGGCCACACCGCGCAGGAGATGGCCGGCCCCATTCATGAGGAGATTGAAAAGTTGAAAACGCAGGATGTAAGCGACGAAGAATTGCAGTCCATTAAGACGCGCGCCAAGGCCGATCTCATCCGTGGCCTGGGCAACGATCAAGGGCTGGCCATCCAACTGGGCGAGTATCAGGCGCTCTATGGAGACTGGCGGCAGCTCTTCCGCCAGATTGATGAAATTGAAAAAGTAACCAAGTCAGATATACGGCGCGTGGCCAATAAAATATTTAGTGAAGAAAATCGCACCGTCGCTACCATAGAAACAGAAACACCTAAAGCTGCGCCAGCCCCGGCAACCGCACCAGGCTCAACAAAAGAGGAGCAGAAATGAACAAACTAAAAGCGTTGCTCTTCATCATCTCCAGTCTGGTTCTAAATACTTCGCTGGCCACTGCGCAGGCGGCGAAACCGGATGCCCCTAAACCTGCACAATCAGCCTCCGGCATTCCCGGTTCGTGGAATAAAGTTCCCATTCCGCCTTTGCACAAATTCAAGCCGCAGGTGCCGCGCCGCATTGAGCTGCCCAACGGCATGGTGATCTTTCTTCAAGAGAATCATGAGCTGCCGCTGATTGAAGGCAGCATCCGCATACGTGGCGGATCGCGTGAAGAGCCAGCCGACAAAGTTGGCATGGTCAGCGTTTATGCTGACGCATGGCGCACCGGCGGCACCAAAACCAAAACGGGTGACGAACTGGATGACTTCCTTGAAGCCCACGCCGCCCGCATTGAAGCCTCCAGCAGCACTGACTCCACTTTTCTTGCCTGGTCGTCACTCAAAGACAATTTTGATCAGGTCTTCCCTGTCGTTCTTGACCTGCTGGAAAACCCTGAGTTCCGCCAGAACAAGATTGACCTCACCAAGCAGCAGTTTGCCAGCTTCATCTCCCGCCGCAATGACGATGTAGATGAGATCGCGCAGCGTGAAGCCGCCAAGCTGGCCTACGGAGCAAACAATCCTTACGCCCGTACCGTTGAGTACTCAACCCTTGACGCCATCACGCGCGAAGACCTGCTGCAGTGGCATAAACGCACAGTCGTGCCCGCTAACATGATTTTTGGCATGGCCGGCGATTTTGACTCTGCTGCCATGGAAAAAAAGCTGCGTGAAACTTTCGGCAGTATGCCGCGGGGCGAGAAATTTGTTTCCGCCAAGATTACTTTCCCTGATCCCAAGCCGGGCATTTACTTTATTGAAAAAAATGACGTCAACCAGAGTGACATCACCATGGTCGATCTGGGAACAGAACGTCTCAACCCAGACTACTATGCGCTTTCCGTCATGAATAATCTCTTTGGCGGCGGCTTTTCTTCCCGTCTCTTTATCAATATCCGCACTCGTCAGGGGCTGGCTTATTCCGTTGGCGGAGGCGTAGGCGCAGGCGCTGATCATGCCGGCATTACGCGCTTTTCCATGGGCACCAAAAGCGGAACCACCGCCGCCGGAATTGATGCGCTGCGCAAAGAGCTCAACGGCCTCATCACCGGCTCGGTCACTGCGGATGAACTCAAGCGTGCCAAAGACGCCATTCTGAATTCCTTTATCTTTGAATTTGATTCCAAAGAAAAAGTTCTCTCAGAGCGGATGCGCTATGAGTTTTATGGCTATCCGCAGGACTTCCTGGAGAAATTTCCTGCCAACATTGAAAAGGTCACGGTCGCTGATGTGGATCGCGTAGCCAGGAAATATGTCCATCCGGACAAAATGGCTGTGCTCGTCGTAGGCAATCCCAAGGACTTTGACCGCGCTCTTGCCACCTTCGGCAAGGTCACTTCCATTGACATCACCATTCCGCAGATGAAGATGGAAAAGAAGAAAGCGGAAAACTAAAACAACCGCTGCATTCGTAGCAAAAACAAAAGGCACGCGCTGAAAAGCGTGCCTTTTTAAATTGCTTAACGCGAACCTAGTTCGAGACTGCCGCTCCGCAATGCTTTTCAAAAGCCTGCTTCAGCCGTGACGCAATCGTCATCGGGTCGCTTGTCTCAATATCGTGGCGCTGCATCATGTAAACCAATTTTCCATCACGCAGCAAGCCGATCGAAGGTGAGGTCGGCGGAAAACCTGTAAAGTGGCCACGGGCCGCGTCGGTAGCTTCGCGGTCCTGTCCCGCAAAAACTGTAATCATGCGGTCTGGCTTAATGCCGTTCTGTATTGCTGCGCGAACACCGGGACGCATGCGTCCGGCGGCGCATCCGCAAATGGAATTTACCACTACCATCAGCGTGCCTTTTTGCTTGACTGCATTTTCCACATCAGCCGCTGTGCGAGCCTCTTCAATGCCGCCTGCGGTCAACTCCTGGCGCATGGGCGCCACCATTCCCTCTGGATACATTTCAGTTCCCTCCCAGGTTCTTCTCCATTCTACCAAGTAAAAACTCATTTCCCTAGTGCGCATCTCTGCTGTAATCTTGAGCCAATCTTTGAGAGTCCAGGAAAACATCCCCATTGCCCCGTTCACCACCTTTCAGGTGGGCGGCCCAGCTCGCTATTTTGTTGCGGCCCATTCCCAGCAGGAAGCCAAGGATGCAGTAAGTTACGCCGCTGAGCACAAATTGCCTCTGTTCGTTCTGGGCGGCGGCAGCAACCTGGTTGTGTCTGATAGTGGCTGGCCCGGCCTGGTGCTGAAGATTTCCATTGTGGGCACCGAGTTTGAAGGCGACCTCAAAAAAATGCGTTTTCAGACCGGCGCAGGTGAAAGCTGGGACAGCCTCGTCGCCCTCACCGTAAGTAAAAACTGCGGCGGCATTGAGTGCCTTAGCGGGATTCCCGGCACCGTCGGCGGCACGCCGGTTCAGAACGTAGGCGCCTACGGACAGGAAGTTTCAGAAACCATCACCTGGGTCCATGCGCTGGAGATCGCCACCGGCAAGAGCGTGGAAATGACCAATGCCGATTGCGGCTTCGCCTATCGCACCAGCGTCTTCAACACCACGCACCGCGACCGGTACATTGTTCTTGAAGTGGCCTATTTGCTGCATCGCAATGCCACACCAAAAATCGAATACGCCGATCTCAAGAAATTCTTTGCCTCAAGCACGACTCAGCCCACGCTAACGGCTCAGCCCACTCCGCAGCAGGTGCGCGACGCAGTCTGCTCCATCCGCCAGAGCAAAGCCATGCTGATTGTTGAAGGCGACCACGAGAATGAAGACAGCCGCAGCGCCGGCTCATTCTTTAAGAATCCAATCGTCACGCTGTCTGAAGCAGACCGCATTCAAGCATTGGCAGAAAAGCTCGCACCCGGAAAACCACTCCCGCGTTATCCCGCCGGTGACGCACAGGTAAAACTCGCAGCCGCTTGGCTGGTGGAGCAATCGGGATTTCACAAAGGCTATGGAACCGGTTCAGTAGGAATTTCCCACAAACACACGCTAGCCATCGTGAATCGCGGAGGCGCAACCGCCCAGGATATTCTCACGCTCAAAAATGAAATCCAGAAAAAGGTTTTCGATACATGGGGCGTGAGCTTGCAGCCCGAACCAGTGTTCGTGGGGTTTTAACCGCCAAACCTTGAACTAATATCAAACACTCGCAAAACATCCGCTTTCCACGTAATTTCGTACCTTATATGTATCTTTCCGGGGATTCATTCATCCTAAGATTGTAGAGATATGCGGGAATATTTTGCCCGCCGCAGGACTTAAAATAGATACAGGTAAAACGAACTCATATGCTGATTAAAAAACCAAGCGATATACCGTCTTCAGAGATCACGCCCAAACCGGTGTATATGACCCGGCGCAAATTCATTGCCGGAGCAGTCGCTACAGGCGCGGCACTGGCCGGCGGCTTCTACCTGCGTGAACATCTGGACGGCGAAGGCACTTCCAGCGTTCAGGCCAATGGCATGAAACTCAGCGGCATTGTAAAGAGCCCGCTCAGCACCTCTGAAACGCCGACCTCGTTCAAGGACATTACGAATTACAATAACTATTACGAGTTCAGCACAGACAAATACGAGCCCAACGGCCTGGCCAAAAACTTCCGCACGCGCCCGTGGACCGTCTCGCTTGAGGGCATGGTCAAGAAGCCCAAGAAGATTGACATCGATTCGATCATGAAGCTGGCGCCGCTGGAAGAGCGCATCTATCGCCATCGCTGCGTGGAAGGCTGGTCCATGGTAATTCCCTGGGTCGGTTTCCCGCTGAGCGCTCTTATCAAGCAGGCAGAGCCGCTGCCCAGCGCAAAATTTGTCGCCTTCCAGACCGTGATGGATCCAGGCCAGATGCCCAACCAGAAACGCGACGTTCTGGACTGGCCTTACGTAGAAGGCCTGCGCATGGACGAAGCCATGCACCCACTGACCATTCTCGCCGTGGGTCTCTATGACGACGTTCTGCCCAACGTTGACGGCGCTCCGCTGCGCCTGGTGATCCCATGGAAATACGGCTTCAAGGGCATCAAGGCAATTACCAAGATCAGCTTTACTGACCAGATGCCGCCCACCACCTGGAACAAAATGGCGGCCAATGAATACGGTTTTTATTCCAACGTGAATCCGCAGAAAGACCATCCGCGCTGGAGCCAGGCTACCGAGCGCCGCATTGGCGAATTCCGCAAGCGTCCAACGCTCATGTTCAACGGATACGGCGATCAGGTAGCCAGCCTGTACGCCGGAATGGATCTCCAGAAAAACTATTAAAGACAAACTATTAACGAAGAATTACTAAATGAAGCCGCCGCCAGAGAAAATAATCCGTGCGTTAAAAGTCGTAGCGTTCATAAGCTGCCTTGCGCCAGTGTTCCTGCTCGCGTGGAAGGGCTTTAATACATGGAAGGGCCTGAATAACGATCTGGGAGCAGATCCCATTAACGTGATCACGCGCTCCACCGGCAAATGGACGCTCAACTTTCTTCTGATCACCCTTTGCGTCACGCCGTTGCGCAAAATCACCGGCATGTCATGGCTGATCCGCTTCCGCCGCCAGCTGGGCGACTACGCCTTCTTTTACGGCTGCCTGCATCTGATGACCTACGTCTGGCTCGACAAATTTTTTGACGTGCATGAAATGCTGCACGATATCGCCAAGCGCAAATTCATCACCGCCGGACTCACCGCCTGGCTCCTGATGCTGCCGCTGGCCATCACCTCCACCACAGGCTGGATTCGCCGCCTGGGTGGCAAGAACTGGCAGCGTCTGCACCGGCTTATCTACTTCAGCGCCGCTGCCGGCGTAATTCATTTCATCTGGCTCATCAAAGCCGACCTGCGCCGCCCACTCACCTATGGCACGATTCTCGCCGTGCTGCTCGCCTACCGCATCGTTGTCTGGCTGCTTGGACGTATACGCGCACGCGACACAAACACTCGGCAGCCAGCCCGCGCATGATCTATCAATCTTAAATTTAGCAAGTCGCCCCAAAGTAAAAAGGCGCATCGTGAGATGCGCCTTTCATTTTTCTCAAAACAATATCTCAGTGGAACGACATCTTGATCTGCGTAGTCTGTTCAATAGGCTGGCCGTTGAGTCTGGCTGCTTTGAACTGGTACTGGCGAACTGCATCAAACGCTGCGTCTTTGAAAATAGGTTGACCGCTGATAAATTTCAGGTTGGTCACTCTGCCATCTTTGCCCACTGTGCCCTGCACAACTGCCACACCTGTAATGCTGCGTGCCTTGGCAATCGCAGGATAAACCGGCGTCCCCGCCCTGATCAGTTGCATCGGCTCCAGTTGGGATTGCTCGATTGCAGCGATGCTGGGAGCGGCGGTAGCCGACGGCCGCGCCAGATTCGCCAGCGGCGCGCCCCTATTCTCATTCACCACGGTGAAGGATGGCGCGACGTCAGGAGTCGACTGCTGTATCCTGTCCGCCTGGGCAATTCTCGACGTACCAGAAGCCGCGAGTGTGGCCACGTCTGCCTGTTTTTCCGCGGAAGCTGGCCTATCAGTAAAAGTCTTATCTGGTGATACTTTGCTCCCAGTCTTTTTACCCTCAACTTCGCCCGCGGATTTAGAACCTGTTGAACCCGTATTGGCAGCAACAATCACCGCCGTACCGCTGGAAGCCGGGAAATTGGCTGCCGAAGCAGTCTGCCCATTGTTTGCTGGCGCACCGGCTGCGGACTGATTTGCCTGGGACTGATTTCCTGAAGACTGTCCGGCGGAAGATTGGGCAGAAGAAGATTGGTTTGCCGGCAAGTTCTGCTCATCTTGTGTATGCTGCGCTGACGAAGCGCCTGACTTCTGCATTTTCAGGAAAGTAAATGTTCCTGCCGCCGCGATTATCAAAACCGCGACCACGCCAACCACCATCAGCTTATTGCCGGACTGCTTCTCTTCCCCTGCTGAATCAAATGTTTCAAAACTTGCGCGCTGAAGATCCGCGCGTTTCTCCGCTTTCGGCGGAGTCGCCAACGGGACCACTTCTAAAGGCGTGCTGCGAATGGGCTCAACTTTTGCAAACGCAGGCGCAGCCGGAGACGATTTAATCACCACTGGCAGCGTAGTGGGCATGGGTGTAACTGCCGGACGGGCCATGGTCGCCGGTGTAGCAGGCCGCGGTGTTTCCACTGGCGAACCACCCTCGTCTCTTGTGCGACGTTCTTTTTGCAGCAGCACTGAAATCTGGTCAGCCATGGTTTTTAAAACAGCCACGTGCGTAATGGTAAAAGCATGCGGCGTGGGCGCAAATGCCGCCAGCACGCCTATCACGCGGTTCTCTTCGCGGACCGGCGTTACCAGCATGGACCGGATTCCCAGGGCGCGAATAGCGGCCATGTCAACACGTGTATCGGTTTCGCAATCGTCGCAGCGCAGTTCTTTGCCGGTCTGTATGCAAAGTCCGGTAAAGGTGCCTTCAACGCGCAAGGCTGCGCCAATATCGGGCGCGCTGGCGCCGCTGCGGGCGCGGCAGACAATCTCGTCTGCATTCCCTTCACTCAGTGCAATGGCCACTCCGGAAGCGTTGGTAAAAGCCTGTGCACGCTGCGCAACTACTGCCAGTTCATCTGGCGAAGCGCCGCGCGTTCTTTTGCTGGCTGTGCTGTTCGTGGTATCTGCCTGTGTTGCCATGATTCGCCGTCCCTCTACACAATTTGGTATTGCTCAACCCGGACTCGTCCGGGAAATACTTCAGTGGTCGTTACGCTTGCTTGAGACGCGACGGTTGACCCGCTCTAGGCATCTCTGCAAACGAAAACTTGCCTGCGGCAGCCCGCGGACAAAGCCATTCAAATTTCTAAAGAAGCAATCTTGCAAAAGCCACTGGCTCAAAGTGACTAGTATTACCTGGTTCAAGAAACAGCTGGTACAAAAACATCGGCACAAAACTACTGTTCAAAGAACAAATGGTTCAAAAAATAAAACGGATCGGCGAAAAGTTTAGACGTTTGGCGCTTACTACTTTTTGCCTTCAAATACACTCTCCTTGCGGCGAGGAAACGCGGGCCTTGAAAACAGCCCGGCTTCTTACGGCCAAACCCGCTTTGTTTTGTCGCTGCCGTTCGTTGCTGCTGCGGCAGTCTGCACGGCCACAGGGCGTGCGGCTTCCGGCGTACTGACTGTACCGCCTTCCAGAATGCGCGCAGCTACGCGCAATGCTTCGATCTCCGCTTGCAACCCCGAGATCTGTGCCTGAAAGATGGCAATTTGGTTTTCTTTTTCTTTTATCGCGTCATATAGATTGGTCATGGTTTTAGGGGGCCTCACGCGCGAATATAGCAACAAGTGAACGAAAGTCAATCAGTACCCAGGTACATAGATTCGGTCATACACCTTAAAAAAGAGGCGGCTAATGGACCGCTGTGAGCTCGCCCGGCTCCCTTGAAATTTCCAGCTAGAAGGCATAAAACACCCCCAAAACAGGGGTAAAATACGTAATCAATTTCTTATGCAACGGACCTGCCGCAGAGTTTATTTTCATTATGGTAAGGGCGATTACCTTCGTAACTGACCACCACACGGCGGATGTTCCATTTGGATTATGAGATTGGTCGTGTGTCTAAAAAGAGAAGTCTAAAATTTCTGAAAAGCTCCAAAGTTCGTTGGGACATTTTCCGGAAGTCGGCAGCAGCTTTCACACCCGACTATTTATTTTTTTGCGATGGCTATTTTGCCGACGAAGATTCCATCTGCGTCGCTGTTGCAGGAGCAATCACCAGGCGTTTTAGCACGGAATGCCACACGCCCACCATCGCGCTGCCGATCAGGATCAGCGCCAGGCACAGCCCTTCCCACATGCCCAACGCGCCCAGCTTCATCTTGAAACAAAGAAACGCGCCCAGTGGCAGTCCGATAATCCAATAGCCAACCAGATTGGCCAGCATGGGAATGCGCGTGTTGCCTGCGCCGCGCAATGCGCCAGTCGCCACCACTTGCAGGCCATCAAACAATTGGAAGACTGCCGCAACCAGCAGCAAGACTGCTCCAGCGCTAATCACGTCAGGCTCCGGCGTATAGATGCGGGCAATTGGTTTTGCAAAAAGAAACAGCATCAATCCTGAGCAGGACATAAAGAGCGCGCCAAAGAAGATAGCCATCCATCCAGCGCGAGCTGCGCCTTGCACGTCTCGCGCACCCACGGCATGTCCCACGCGGATAGCCGCCGCCGATCCGATCCCCAGTGGCACCATGTAAGTAAAGCTGGCAACGTTCAGGGCAATCTGGTGTCCGGCAAGCGGTACTGCGCCGAGCTTGCCGATGAGAAAAGTAGCAAAAGCGAATGCGCCGATTTCCATTAACAGCTGCAGCGCTGCGGGAAATCCCAATCGCATCAATTCGCGTATGCGCTGCCATTCCAGTCTGCGTGAAGCGCTCCACAATCCGCTATGGCGTTTGCGATCGTAATAGACCACGGCGACGGCCAGCACAATCACCATGTATGTCCGCGAAAGGCACGTTGCCCAGCCGCTGCCTGCTACTCCATATTTGGGCAATCCAAAATGCCCATAAACAAAGACCCAATTTCCCAGCAGGTTCACCAGGTTCGCTGAGACCAGAGCAAACACCACCGGCTTAACAATGTGCATGGACTGCAAATAGCGTCGCAAAGCAAAATATAACGCCAGCGGAAGCGTGCTCCAGACCAGCGCTTTTAAAAACGGCACAGTTGCCGCAACCAGATCTGGTTGCAATCCAAATTTTGGAAACATTGGAAGAAACGCCAGCACCGATATCATCAGAATCGGCGTAATGGCGCAGGCCAGATAGACCGCATTCCACATGGTGCGATGGCACTCTTCCAGCTTCCGCGCACCATAGGCTTGCGCTACCAGAGTGTCCATGCCAAGCATGATGCCGCTGCCGAAAACTCCAATGGTGTAAAACAAAGTGCTGCCCAGGCTCACGGCGCCAATAGCCGTGGCGCTATTAGGCAGGCGGCCCACCATTACCGTGTCAACAAATGCCATGGCCAGCCAGCCCAACTCTGTAAGCGCCATGGGCACAGCCAGGCGCAACATGGGACGAAATTCCTGGCCGATGTCACGCGTATTCAGCATGGCTTTGATTCTAAATACAAAGATTCAAACATAAAGGAAAAGGAGCGGAGCACACTTGGCTGCGATATCAGGCTGGTAGATTCTTAGCGAGTGGTAAAGTTACTGAATAATGAAGGGTTCGCTATCTGGATAATCTTCCAGAATGGCGTGATAACCAGAAGAAATCTGTGAGGGATTCTTGGCCGCGCGGCGCAGCTCAAAACGAACACTGGTTTTACATTGCTTGCAGATAGGAAATCGATCGCCTTTGAGCAATGAGGCCTCATGCATCAAGCGATGTGACTCGTGCATGACCCGATATACGCCATTTTCCGGCACCAGTTCTCCCGGCCGGTATTTCTTTGGCATGGTTTTTCCTGACCTGGCAGCTCTTTTCCGCCAGCGAGCCATTTCATATTAAAAGATTTCTAAGAATACTGACAAGCATGTTGCCACAAGAAAAAACCATTCCACTCGGGCTTTGCAAGTAGAGGCCATCGCAGCTTGCCAATGCGAAAAAAAATTACAGGAAGTGAACATGCGCGAGATCCGCTGCGTGGTTTATAATCTGGCCAACAAACGCTCAAAAATCCAGCATTTTCAAAAAGCATGGCCAAAATCCTCTCTGTGGCTTTTAGCGAAGTTCTGAAAACAACCCGGCAATTGCTGCTGGAACAACAAGGGTTCTCCGTTTATTCCGCGCTGGACCTGGCTGAAATTGAAGCCATGGGAAAGATGGAAAAATTTGACCTGGCTTTAATTGGCCATGGCTTCCGCGGTGTTGAGAAGCGGAGAATCGCCCATATCGTGAACCATCACAACCCTGGTCTGCCAATTCTGGAAATGTGCTTCCAGTCCCCTGAGATTCCCGGCGCGGATTTCATCCTGAGCGATTCACCGGCTGAGTTAATCAAGGCAATCCAACACGTTCTGGCGGGAAGACGCGTCCGCGGTTATATGGAATAAGCGCCACGCGATTTTGCTGGGGAAATAACAATTTTCTAATTGACATGCCAGCGCAAGGTTCGCTAGCATAATTTCCGTAATGATTTCTTTCGCCCATCGCCACCACCATCATCACGCGACACACGTGTTGGCGGGGGCCTGTATCAATTAATACAGCGCAATCATAAGAGAAACGGCCCGCCGGCAATAAAATCGGCGGGCTTTTTGTTTTGCATCTGATTTTCAGATAAAAGACATAGAAAAACGACTTGGTGAGGACACATGCAGATCGACTTCGACAAAATGGATGGTCTGGCCCCGGCCATTGTGCAGGAAGACTCCACCGGTGAAGTGCTGATGGTGGGCTTTATGAACGCCGAATCTTACGCCCTGACCGCTGAGACTGGCTACGTGACGTTTTATTCGCGCACGCGGCAAAAGCTTTGGATGAAAGGTGAGACCTCCGGCAACCGGTTGCGTGTAATCTCCGCGCTCACAGATTGCGACCGCGACACCATTCTGGTCCGCGTCTTTGTGGAAGGCGATGGCCTGGTCTGCCACACCGGAACAAAATCCTGCTTCACCGAACCGCTGGCCATCCAGACCGTGGGGGCCGGCCAATGAAGCTGCGTATCGGCTTACCCAAAGGCAGTTTGCAGGACGCAACCATCGCTCTGTTCAAGCGAGCAGGGCTGAACGTTTACACCAGCAGCCGCTCTTATTTTGCCGGGACAGACGATCCCGAAATTGAGTGCATGCTGATTCGCGCGCAGGAAATGGCGCGTTACGTTGATCACGGCGCGCTCGATTGCGGCCTCACCGGCAAAGATTGGGTCGTGGAAAGCGGCCTGGAAATGGTGACCGCCGCCGAGTTGACCTACGCCAAGCAGAGCCTGGGCAAGGTGCGATGGGTGTTGGCAGTGCCGGAAGATTCAACCTTCCAAAAGGCTGAAGATCTTGCGGGCAAAATCATCGCCACTGAATTAGTCAACGTGACGAAAAATTATTTCGCCGCCCGCAAGGTCCCGGTAAAAGTAGAATTCTCCTGGGGCGCGACAGAGGTAAAGCCGCCCACACTCGCCGACGCGATTGTCGAGATCACTGAAACCGGCAGTTCGCTGCGCGCCAACCGCCTGCGTATTATCGATACTGTACTCGAATCCAATACACAGCTCATCGCCAATAAAACCGCCTGGGCCGATGAAGAAAAGCGCCGCAAGATTGAAGGCCTGGCGCTCATGCTCTCCGGCGCCATCTACGCGCAAGGCCGTGTGGGGTTGATGCTGAACGTCCGCAAAGGCGATCTGCAGGCTGTCTTGTCCGTGCTGCCCGCGCTACAAAAACCTACCATCTCAACCCTGAGTGACGGCGAATGGGTGGCCGTAAATACAATCATTGAAGAAACCACCGCATGGAAAATCATGCCCAAGCTCAAAGCCGCCAAAGCCGAAGGGATCGTCGAATATCCGCTGAACAAGGTGGTGCTGTAATGCGCACGCTCAGCGCCCGCAAAGCTGAAATGTTTGTTCGCGCTCTGGAACAGCGTGGCGCAACCGAGCTTGCGCGCGTGGAAAAACAAGTCAGCCGCATTGTGGCCGACGTGCGAAAAAACGGCGACCGCGCCTTGCGCACCTACGCAGAAAAATGGGACGGTCTCAAATCCCGTCAGCCACTCCGCGTGACCGATGCTGAGATGGAAAAGGCTTGGAGCGCTGTCTCCGATGAATTTAAACAGGCACTCAAGACCGCTGCTGGTAACATCCGCCAATATTGCGAATGGCAAAAGCCGCAACAGTGGAGCAACAGCGTGGTGCCCGGGATTCAGGTAGGACAGGTAGTCCGTCCTCTGCAATCCGCAGGCTGCTACGTTCCCGGAGGCCGCTATCCCCTGCCCTCAACCATGCTGATGACCGTGATTCCAGCGCAGGTGGCTGGCGTTGCAGAAATCCGCGTCGTCTCGCCGCGACCTGCCGTTGAAACCATGGCGACGGCCCACTTTCTCGGCGTGCGTGAGTTCTACCGCATCGGTGGAGCGCAGGCCGTGGCCGCTTTGGCCTATGGAACCAAGTCGATTCCGAAGGTAGATAAGATTGTTGGCCCCGGCAATCTTTTTGTGACCGCCGCTAAAAAGCTGGTGGCCTTTGATTGCGGCATAGATTTTCTTGCCGGCCCAACGGAAGTAGCAATCGTAAGTGAAAGCGGAGAAGCACGCTTCATCGCCGCCGATCTGGTGGCGCAGGCCGAGCATGATCCAGATGCGCTGGCCGTTTTCATCACCACCTCAACTTCACTGGCAGAAAAAGTCGCTACAGAAGTAAAGCAAGCAGCTGCGAACAATGAAATCGCCAAAATATCGTTGAAAAATAACAGCGCGATTCTGATCACCGATTCGCACGAGCAAGCGCTCGACTTCGCCAACCGCATTGCCGCTGAACACATCACCGTGAACGAAGAAGACCTGCCGCACATCAGCAACGCGGGGTCCATTTTCATCGGCGACTACTCTCCGCAAGCAGCCGGCGACTACGCTGCCGGTCCAAACCATGTTTTGCCCACTGGAGCTGCGGCACGCTTCCGTGGCGGGCTTGGCATACAAGATTTTGTGAAGACCATCTCTGTTCAACATCTTTCAGCTTCTGGTCTCGCCCGCATCAGCGCTGCCGTGGTCACGCTGGCGGAAGCCGAAGGGCTGAAAGCGCATGCCGACTCCATCCGAGTGAGATCTGCCAATGCTTAAAGCGCGCAAATGCATTCGCGAGATGGCCGAATATGACGCCTTGATCAGCGACACCAATATCACACTGCGTCTTGACATGAACGAGAACACCACCGGATGCTCTCCGCGTGTGCTGGCGAAACTGCGCAGCCTGGATGCCCAGACGCTTGCGTCCTATCCCAGTCGCGATGCCGGAGAAAAACTCGTGGCTGCTGAGCTCGGCATCTCGCCCGCGCAGGTGCTCCTCACCAACGGTGCGGACGAAGCCATTGACATTCTCTGCCGTGCCTATCTTGAAGCGAACGACGAAATTCTTCTGGTGGTTCCAACCTTTACCATGTATGAGGTCTTTGCGCAGACGCAAAGCGCAAAAGTTGTGCGCATACCCACCGGGGCAGAATTCAGCTTCCCTATGCAACAGGTGATTGATGCCATAACAGACAAAACCAAACTGATAGTCATCTGCAATCCCAATAATCCCACCGGCATTCCTGCGGCGCGCGCCAGTATTTTAAAAGTCATTGAGTCCGCGCCCAACGCCGCCATTTTGCTGGACGAAGCTTACTACCACTTCTATGGCCAGACCTTGCTGGACCAGCTTGACAAGCTTCCCAATCTGTTTATTGCCCGCACTTTTTCCAAAGCCTATGGACTCGCCGGCATGCGCCTGGGCCTGATCGCCGGCCCTGAGGAACAAATGTCGGTCTTGCGGCGCATGGCTCCACCCTTCAACGTGAATGCCTTCGCCATTGAATGTCTGGCAGAAGCGCTGGCCGACCACCAATTCCTGAATGACTACGTTACTCAGATCCGCTTCAGCCGCGAATGGCTGCGGCAAGAACTCGAGCAACTCGGTTTCAAATGCTGGCCCAGCGAGACAAACTTTCTTCTCTCCAGGTTTGGCCCAGAGAAAAAAGAAATCCTTGGCGCTCTGCGTAAACGCGGCATTTCCTTACGTGATCGCGCGGACTGCGAAGGCTGCGTCCGCATCAGCATTGGCACGCAGCAGGAGATGGAACGCCTGATGACGGAGCTCAAGCAAGTGCTGTCACAACTTTCATCTGTCAGGCAGGTGGCGCAATGAGAAAAGCTTCTCTCCGTCGCAACACCACTGAAACGCAGATCAATCTCACTCTGACCATTGAAGGCCAGGGCCGCTATGAAGTCTCAACCGGCATACGTTTTTTCGATCACATGCTGGAGCTGTTTACCCGCCACGGCGCTTTTGACCTGAAGCTGAAAGCCACGGGCGACTTAGATGTTGACCAGCACCATACTGTGGAAGATGTTGGTATTGCGCTGGGCGAAGCGTTTCACAGCGCGCTGGGCGACAAGCGCGGCATTATGCGCGCCGGCTATTTTCTTATGCCAATGGATGAAACGCTTGGTCTCGCCGCCGTCGACTTCAGCGGACGCACCGCCGCAGTCATCAACACACAGGTAAAGACGCGGCTCGTAGGCGATCTGCAATCCGAACTGGTCTACGATTTTTTTGAAGGCTTTGCCCGCGGCGCAAAAGCTAATGTTCACCTCAAAACCATGTATGGCCGCTCCAACCACCACAAGATTGAAGCGCTGTTCAAGGCCTTTGCCCGCGCGCTGCGTGTAGCCTGCTCTCGCGACAAACAACTCGCCAAAATGCTGCCCAGCACCAAAGGCCTTCTATGATCGCGATTGTCGATTACGGCGCGGGCAACATCATCTCAGTCAAGAAGGCGCTGGAGCATCTGCACGCAGACGCGCAGGTAACTTCTGATCCCGCTGTGATTGCTGCGGCAGAAAAACTGATTGTGCCTGGAGTCGGCCACTTCATCCGCTGCCAGTCTTTGAACGCCAATTTGCGCGCGCCAGTGCTTGAGGCCATCGCCAATGGCAAACCGTTTCTCGGCATCTGCGTAGGCATGCAATGGCTCTTTGCCGGCAGCACTGAAGCTCCTGAAACACCAGGCGCTGCGCTCTTTGCCGAAGAATGCTCGCGCTTCCCTGCCTCTGTGAAATCGCCGCATGTGGGCTGGAACCAGATTGACGTAAAGAACGGCTCGCGCCTGCTAAAAGGCGTGAGCAACAATGCATTTGTCTATTACACACATTCTTTCCGCGCACCGGTGGTTGCAGAAACAATTGCCTGCACCAGTTACGGCGGTGCGTTCTCTGCCGCCGTGGAGCGCGACAACATTTTCGGCGTGCAATTCCATCCGGAGAAATCTGCTGAAACCGGCCTAAAGATCCTGGAGAACTTCTGTGCCCTCTGAACGCCTGGCCAAAAGAATTATCGCCTGCCTTGACGTGGATGCCGGACGCGTAGTCAAAGGCATAAAATTTCAGCAGCTGCGGGATGCCGGCGACCCCGCAGAGCTGGCGCACCTACACGCTGCTGCCGGAGCGGATGAGATTGTGCTGCTCGATATTACTGCAACCTCTGACGGCCGCAAGACACTGGTAGAGACCGTCCGCCGAACTGCGCGCGAACTGTTTGTGCCATTCTCCGTCGGCGGCGGCATTCGCACCATGGAAGATGCCGCTAAAATATTTGACGCTGGTGCGGACAAAGTGAGCATCAACTCCGCTGCTGTGGCCAATCCGGAATTGATTACTGAGATTGCAGGGCGCTTTGGCTCGCAGGCCGTAATTGTCGCCATTGATGCACGACGCGGCACAGAGCCAGCAGACGCGGCAGAAGTCTTTGTAGCCGGCGGACGCACTGCCACTGGCAAAAAAGCTTTGGCCTGGGCGCGCGACGCACAAGAGCGCGGCGCGGGAGAAATCCTGCTGACCTCAATGGACCGTGACGGCACCGGCGCAGGCTTTGATTGCGAACTCACTGCCGCCATCGCCGAATCGGTTTCCATTCCGGTGATTGCCTCAGGCGGAGCTGGCAACGCGCAACACTTTACTGACGTCTTCACCACTGGCAGAGCAGACGCAGCGCTGGCCGCATCCATATTTCACTTTGGTACGCACGCGGTTGCCGAGCTCAAACAGACGCTGCTCAACAACGGCATCCCCATGAGGTGGCCATGCTGATTCCTTCCATTGATCTGATGGGCAGCAAGATTGTCCAGCTTGTTCAGGGCGAGAAGAAAGTTCTGGAGTCTGACGATTTTGAATATTGGATTCAGCGCTTCTCGGCCTATCCGCTGGTCCAGTTGATTGACCTGGACGCTGCCATGGGCAACGGCAACAACCATGAACTGATTGCCATGATCTGCAAGCGTATTCCCTGCCAGACCGGCGGCGGCATCCGCGATGTTGCACGCGCCGCTGAACTACTTGCCCTGGGAGCAAAGCGAGTGATCTTTGGTTCGTCGCTTTTGAAAGATGGAAAAATCAACACGCCGCTGGCGATCGACGCCGCAAAAGCTCTCGGCGGGGAGCATCTCACTTTCGCCATCGACTCACGCAAAGGTAAAATTTCCATCAAAGGCTGGAAAGAAGATACCAGCATCACGCCGGCAGAGATGATCGGCGCGCTGGATCCTCACTGCAGCGCCTTCCTTTATACGCACATTGATACGGAAGGAACCATGACGGGCTTTCCCATGAACGTCGCCCGTGATCTGGCGGGCCTGACCCAGAAAAAGCTGATTGTTGCTGGTGGAATTCGCTCGCGGACTGAGATCGATGAGCTTGATGCCATGGGTGTGGATGCCGTGGTCGGCATGGCGATTTATACCGGCGCGATTAAATAGAGCCCTGATAAAAGTTGCACGCCAATTGGCTGCCCGTTACAGTCGATCTTCATAAAACAGGGATGCACAAAACATTCACAAAAAACTCCGCAGCAGACGTTCCCGGAACCCACTGGACTTGCGTGACGTGCGGCCGGGAGGCGACGGAAAGCTTTTGCGCCAACTGCGGAGAGAAACAGCATAGCGATCATGACTTTTCACTGGGACATGTGCTGGCTGAAGCCGCAGAGGCGTTTTTCCATCTTGACTCTAAAGTGTTTCGCACGTTGCGAACGCTGATCACAAAACCCGGCCTGCTTACCGCAGAATTTTTCCAGGGCCGCCGCAAGCCTTATATGTCTCCGCTGCAGACGTTTTTTGTGTGCAACCTGATTTTCTTCCTGCTGCAGCCGCTTACCGGGCTGGAAATACTTGCGCCTGCGCTGCGTTATTTTGACAATGACGGCTCGATGACCAGGCGCCTGATTGACCAGAGGCTTGAGCACAAGCATGTGTCGCGAGCGAATGCGGAGCAGTTTGAGGAATTTTCAGTCCGTTTCTATCACAACTCGCATCTGCAGGCGAAGAGCTTGATTCTGGCTCTGGCCGTGATGCTGGCGGTTGTGATGGCCATTCTAAATTTCCGCAAACATCGTTATTTTTCTGAGCACATTATTTTTTGCCTGCATGTTTATGCATGGTGGCTGCTCTGGATTCTGTCCATCCTGATGGTGATGTCGCTCACGCTTGTTCTGTCGAAATTATCGGGCCATTCAGTTGGTATTCGCCTGATTGATGGCGTAGCGACTCCGCTGGAGTTTGGCGGGCTGGGGGTTTATCTGTTTTTTGCCGGAAGAAGGTTTTATGGCGACACGCTGATTGCTGGAATTGCCAAGGGAGTTGTGCTCACCATTTGCGGGTACATGCTGTTTGATCTGTATCGATACCTGCTGTTTTTTACCGTGCTTTATTCCACTTAGCTTTTCCTGCCACGATACAAACCGGCGATGCCAAAAGTGTAGGGTGTCCAGCTTACGTCTTTGAAGCCAACGGCTTCCATACGCGCCAGCATCTGCTGCGGAGCGGGAAATTTGTGAACGGAAGCGGGCAGGTACTCATACGGCCCGCGCGAGCCGGAGATCAAAGAGCCGATGCGCGGCAGTACGTTACGAAAATAAAAGCCATAGAGCTTGCCGAATGCGCCGCCGGGCTCGCTGAAATCCAGAATACCCATCTCGCCTTGCGGTTTAAGCACCCGAAAGATCTCGTGCAGGCCAGCATCGTAATTGGCCAGGTTGCGAAAGCCGAAAGCAGAGACGACAAGGTTCATGGTGTTATCAGCCAACGGCAGGTGCAGCGCATCGGCTTCCACGGGCTGGATTTTTTTGGCTGCGTACTTGGTAAGACCGTGTTGCAGCATCTGGTGAGAAAAGTCTAGAGCCATGATCGCAGCGCTGCTGTTTTGCTTCGCGGCCACGGTGCGCAAAGCTACAGACATATCACCAGTCCCCGCGCAGAGATCGAGCACGCGCGCATTGCCCTGCGACAAAATGTGTGTAAAGAAACGAGCGGTACGCCGCCACCAAAGCTTGTCCACGTTCATGGAAAGGACGTGATTGAGAAAGTCATAGCGCGGCGCTATCTCGTCAAACATCTCACGGACGGCCATTGAGGCAGAGTGTTCATCTTTCGCACCCAAAGGCGTAGTACCGAGGATGCCGAAAGAAGGGCCTTGGCCAGTGTTGGCGGAATCGGGTACGGTGGTTTTGGCCGGCTCAGGCATAGTTTCTAATCATCTCCACGGCGCTGCGGACAATCTCCACAGGTACATCGCCAGAGATTTTTACCTTCCCAATTTTTTGCGGAAGAACAAAGTGCACCGTTCCGCCAATCGTCTTTTTGTCAGCCACCAGGCGGCTCATTACGTCCTGAACTCCACAGGTGACAGGCGGCAATGGACCATAGGCAAGAGTGGCAGCAGTGATGCGGTTTGTTGTCTCGGCGTTGCAGAATTTGGCATCACGCGCGATGGCCGCTGCGGCGATCATGCCCCAGGCTACGCCTTCTCCGTGGAGAAAGTGTGTGTAATCGGTGGCGGCTTCCAGAGCGTGCCCTATGGTATGTCCGAAGTTGAGGATGCGGCGCAAGCCGGACTCTTTTTCGTCGGATGAAACCACATCGGCCTTCACCTGGATGGAATCTGCGATGATGCGCTGTATTGCGCGGGCATTGCGGCCAAGAATCTTCTGCGCGTTCTTCTCCATAAAATCAAAGAGCGGGCGGTCACTAATCACACTGCACTTTAGAGATTCAAACAAACCGGAACGAAATTCGCGATCATCAAGCGTTTCCAAAACCTGCGGATCAACCAGCACCGCTCTGGGCTGATGGAATGCGCCAATCAGATTTTTGCCGGCGCGCAGGTTCACTCCGGTCTTGCCCCCGATGCTGGCATCCACTTGCGCCACAATGGTAGTTGGAACCTGCACTACGGGAATGCCGCGCATAAACATTGCCGCCAGGAATCCGGCGCTGTCGCCAACCACGCCGCCGCCGAAAGCAACAATCAGGGATTTGCGGTCGGCCTTGGCGTCAACCAGTTGCTCGGCCAGTTGCTCCACGGTGTGCAGCCGCTTGGCGGGTTCGCCGTCGTGCATCTCAAGAACTTGATAAGGCAGGCGGGACACCCGCAAAGATTTTTCCAGTGCTTCTCCCCAGTGCCGTCGGACGTTGGGCGAGGTTACTACGAAGACGCGGCTGCTGGGCGTTGGCAGCAAGCGACGCACTTCGCGCCCCACTCGGCGCAATAATCCCGCGCCTATTGTGACGTCATAAGCATTAGGTCTTGTTCTGACACGAATCTTTTGCACGCAGATTGATGATAAATGATTGGGAGCTATAGATCGCCGGCATCGTACCTGATCGAGTGGCAGAGCCGCTCTCGGGTGACCGTGTTGCTTTGGGCCTGAACACGGTCCATAGAAATCACGAGGCCGCAGACTCTGACTTTATGGCTCATCAAGGCGAACAATCCAACGTCCGGCATTAAGCCTTTCAAGCCGCACGGCTCAAGCACCCCTATCTCCTTACAATTAAGTGCTCCTCAACCAGCATCTTGACTCTGCCTTAATCCCCGTGTAAGCTAAAAATCTCAAATGCACCAGTCATTCACCAACGCTGCCTCCAAACACAACATGGCCATGGCCATGTGTTGCTGTATGTGTACATGGGAGCGGCCGGTGCTGAGCAATTTTTCTTAAGTAATACTCAGAGATTCAATACCGGGGCCGCTCAATTGAGCGGCCTTTTTCTTTTGGCCGTTCACGGGGCTTGGTCGGCCACCTACAAAAAAGGAAGGGTATGTCAAAACTGAAACAGCCAATCGCCATTTATTACGAGCATCCGCACTGGTTTGTGCCGCTATTTAAAGAGCTGGACCGCCGCGGCGTTCCTTACGTCCGCATTGACGCGGCGCAGCACCATTTTGATCCCGCACAGTTGAACGGTGAAAGCGGATACTCACTGGTCTTCAATCGCATGAGCCCCTCGGCTTACCGCCGCGACCACGGCCAGGCCATCTTCTATACGCTCTATTATCTTGACCATCTTGAGCAGCGCGGCAAGCGCGTGGTGAACGGCCCCAAGGCTTTTCGCTATGAAACATCAAAGGCGCTTCAGCTTTCGTTGCTGGAAACGCTGAAGCTGCCTTATCCCAAGAGCCGTGTGATCAATAACCCGGCGGACGCGGTGCAAGCCGCAGCGGGACTGCGCTTCCCTATTGTGGTAAAGCCGAACATCGGCGGCAGCGGCGCGGGCGTAACCAAGTTCAACACCATCGTCGATCTGGAAGCAGGCGTAAAAGCCGGCACGCTTGATCTGGGACTGGACACCACGGCGCTGGTGCAGGAATTTATTCCCGCGCGCGGTGGACATATTGTCCGCGTGGAAGTGGTGGGCGGAAAGTTTCTCTATGGAATTAAAGTCCACCTCACGGGCGAAACTTTTGACCTTTGCCCTGCAGACATCTGCCGCACCACCGGTGGCCAGGAGCTGGCTCGCGGCGCTTGCGCCGTGGACGCTCCCAAGACTGGCTTGAAAGTGGAAGGCTACACTCCGCCCGACGAAATCATTCAACAGGTAGAGCAGATTATGCAGGCGGCACAAATTGAAGTTGGCGGCATTGAGTACATCATTGATGATCGCGATGGCCAGCTTTATTTTTATGACATCAATGCCCTATCCAACTTTGTGGCCGATGGTCCCAAGGTGATTGGCTTCGATCCTTTTGTGCGGCTCGTTGACTTTCTGGAAAAGGAGGCCGCGTAATGCGATACGGATATTGGCTCCCTGTTTTTGGCGGCTGGCTGCGCAACGTGGAAGACGAGCAAATGGAGGCAAGCTGGCCTTACATCAGCCGGCTCGCCCGCCGCAGTGAAGAGATTGGTTACGATCTCACGCTGATTGCCGAACTTAACCTGAATGATATTAAAGGCCCGGAAGAGCCGTCGCTCGATGCATGGTCCACGGCGGCGGCCCTGGCTGCGGTAACGCACAGGCTGGAATTGATGGTCGCCGTGCGGCCCACGTTTCACAATCCTGCGCTGCTGGCCAAGCAGGCCGCAAACATTGACCACATCAGCAATGGACGCGTCTCGCTCAACGTGGTTTCTGCCTGGTGGGCAGAAGAGGCGCGCAAGTATGGCATACAGTTTGACCAGCATGACGACCGCTATGCACGCACCTCAGAGTGGCTTGACGTGGTGGACAGCGCCTGGAAACACGACCACGTAAATTACGAAGGTAAATATTACAAAGTGCAGGATCTGGTCTTGCAGCCGAAGCCGGTGTCGCGACCGCGTCCGGTAATTTATGCCGGTGGCGAATCAGAGGCAGCAAAAAATCTGATTGCGCAAAAGTGTGACGCTTACGTGATGCACGGTGATCCGGCAGAGAAAATCCGCGCAAAGGTCCGCGATCTCTCTGAGCGTCGCGAACGCTTTGGCCTTCCGCCAATGCAGTTTGGTGTTGCCGCTTATGCCATTGTCCGCGACTCAGAGCGTGAAGCGCAGGAAGAGCTGCGCCGCATTACTGACGTAAAACAAAATGCCGCTGGCTATCAGAACTATCAGCAGTGGCTGGCCAACACGCAACTGGATCAGCAGGTGTCGCTGGAAGATTATTCGGTTTCCAATCGTGGCTTGCGTTCTGGTTTGGTGGGCACACCGGAACAGGTGGCCGAGCGCGTTGCTGAATTTGAAAATGCCGGCGCTGACTTGCTGTTGCTGCAATTCAGTCCGCAACTGGAAGAGATGGAACGCTTCTCCAGCCAGGTGATCAGGGCCGGAGCCGGACAACTGGCCCGCGCGGTTTAAAGGTAAATAAAGTTCGCGTCCCGCGAAACTGAAGAGATTGGCCGGCCAGTCCATGCGATTGGCGCTGGCTGGCTCCTTTCTTCAGGGCAGCAGACGAGTTCCACGCTCCTTCCCGGGAGCTCGTCTGCTACAAATTTATTTTGGAATCGGGAATAGATTTCGGAAGCACAGATTCCAGAAAACTAAAGATGCGGTTATGCTTCGACAAAAAGCTTGCTGACGTCACTCAGTTTCGCTTGCGTGAAGTCTGCAACAATCAAGTCGGCGCCAGCTTCCCTCAGCTTCGCCTCTCTGCCTTTTGAAGCGATGGCAAGGCATTTCATCTTGGCGATCTTGGCCGCAATCACGCCGGAAACCGCGTCTTCACAAACCAGTATGTTTCGAGCTTTCACGTGCAGGCTGCGCGCGGCTAGATAAAAAAGATCAGGCGCAGGCTTTCCGTTCGCGACGTCGTCCCCCGTCACAATTGCATGGAAACGTTGGCGCAATTTAAATCGATCGAGTGTGCTCTCCACTCTCACGCGACCGCCAGAAGTCGCAATCACCGCGGGCAATCCCGCGGCTTCCACCTGCTCCAGAAACCCTGTAAAGCCTTTGACCAGCTTTTGCTCGCTCGCTCGCGTCTGAAATAATTTATCTTTCTCAGCGCCATAGAGCTTGATCTGCTCAGGCGTAAGCTCGCCCAGAAAATGCCACAAAATTTCGTCTCGTTTGGTCCCTTCCAGCACAAACAAAAGATCAGCGTCAGCAATCTGCTTGTCCACCGAACTAAAGAAAGCCTTCCACGCCTGCAAGTGGACCGCGTGACTATCAACAATGACACCGTCAAAATCAAAGATAACGCCAGCGAGCATTTCGGGTCCCCACTATCCATGAATGTCTGCCTGCTGGGCATGCCCCAATCCCGGCCATGTTTCCTGAGCAGTTTTGTAACTCTCGAGTGTACCAATATCCAAAAGATATTCCGTTATTTTGTAGGCAGCCATGCGCCCAACCAGTTGAGGCAAAAGATCAAAACCAATATCTGCCGGACGCCGCTCAGTAATCAGCTCAAGAACTTCCTTCCGAGCGATCATCACACCCGTGAATGCCCAGTTGCTTGCCGGCTGCGCAGGCTTCTCCACAAAACTTTGGATAATCTCGTTTCCATCCACACCAACAATGCCACACCGCGCGGGCTCAGCCACCTGATGTATTCCCAGAGTCGCCGAAACTTTCTTCTGCTTATGGAACGCAAGCATCTTCCACAGATCAACGTTGGTCAACACATCGCCATAAAGAACAAAGAATTCTTTTTCGCCCGCAACAAACTTATGATTCTCCGCCAGCGTTCCCGCGCTACCCAGCAACTGCGGCTCTTCCGCAATGCGTACCACCACACCAGTTCTTTGTCCCGCAGAAAATTCTTTCACCGCACCCACGTGCGCATGAGCATTGACCAACACTTCACTGATGCCCGCAGCCTTACAGTTGTTAAGCCAGATCTCCAGCAGCGGCACGCCCTGAATCGGCGCCAGACATTTTGGATTGCTGTCAGTAATAGGACGCAGTCGCGTACCATTGCCTGCCGCCAAAATGAATGCCTTCATAAGCTAACGTGACGACAACGAAATGGCTGCGGTTGAAGCCATCTGTTTCTGCTTCCATCGCCACGCTGACTCAACAATCTCGCGCAGCGTAGAGTGTTCCGGCTTCCAGCCCAGTTCATTCATAATGCGTTTCGGGCTGGCGCATAACGCGGGCGGATCGCCCACGCGACGCGCTTGCATACGCACCGGAATCTTCCGGCCAGTGATCTCAGCCACCGCCTTGCAGACTTCCTGCACCGAATAGCTCGTCCCCAATCCAATGTTGTAAGCCCGCATCCCTGGTGCGTTTAGTTTTTGCAATGCACAAATATGAGCACCAGCAATGTCCAGCACATGCACATAGTCACGTAGACAGGTGCCATCCGGCGTTTCATAGTCATCGCCGTAGATAGTAAAAGCCTCACGCTCACCCACAGCAGCCTCAAGCAGCAGCGGGATAATATGCGTCTCCGGCTCATGGCGCTCGCCAAGCTCAGCAGTCGCCCCGGAAGCGTTGAAGTAACGGAATGCAGTCACGCTCCACCCGTAAGCCTGTGCATACCAGCTCAGTATGCGTTCAAAAATCAACTTAGTTTCACCATAAGATGTAACCGGACACTTGGCATCATCTTCATCCATCGGCACACGCTCCGGCGTCCCATACACGGCAGCGGAAGATGAGAACACAAAATTCTTGATGCCCGCAGCCCGCAAGACCTCCAGCATCGTAATGCCAACCGCAACATTATTCTGGAAAAACGCCCCCGGATTACTCACTGACTCAGGTATCAACGCCTTCGCCGCAAAATGAAACACCGCGTCGAACTTAGTCTTGCTCACCAGTTGTTGCAGCGCAGCCCGGTCGCCAATGTCTGCCTGAAAAAAGTCCACACCGGCACTCACCGCTTCCCTGCATCCCGTGGAAAGATCATCCACCACTGTCACCGCGTGCCCTACGCGCAACAGTTCAGCACAGCAAACGGATCCCACATAGCCGGCGCCGCCCGCGACTAAAATATTTGTCATGCTAGTCTCTCACCCAGCGCAGCATGCGCAACGGAGTAGCCATCAATATCTTTAGATCAAACCAGAGCGACCACTTCTCCATGTAAAAAAGATCCATCTCAATTCTTTTGTCGTACCCAGCGTCCTGGTTCCCCCGCACCTGCCAGTAACCGGTTATGCCCGGCTTCATCGAATCAAAGATCCAACTCGCTTCTCCGTATTTTTTCAGCTCAGCGGGTGTAATCATTCGGGGACCAACCAGGCTCATCTCGCCCTTCAACACATTCCACAATTGCGGCAGTTCGTCCAAGCGAGACGTACGCAGCTTCGCTCCAATCGCGGTAACGCGCGGATCATTCCTGAGCTTGAAGTTGATTTCAAATTGCCTGCGCAGTTCCACATTGCGACGCAGCACTTCATCGGCATCCACATGCATGGTGCGAAGCTTGAAAGCATCAAACTCACCGTGCATCCCAGTCACTCGACGCCTGAAGAACGCAGCGCCGCCATCATGCAGCTTGATTCTCGCCGCCAGGATAATGATAAGCGGCGCAGACAAAAGCAGAAGAACGACCGACCCGCAAATATCAACGGCCCTCTTCGCTATGCGGCCAGCCTGTGTAATCGCAGGCCGCCGAGGCGGAATGCCAGGTTCGGGCCGCATGGCAGCTAGAGCAGACAAAACTAATCCCCTGCAATGGCAGTGGTTGTTGTTTCCCGTGAAAGGAATGCCAGATCAGAGTCCACCATCATCTCTACTAATTCCTTGAAATTCACTTTGGGTTCCCAATCCAGAATCTTTTTTGCCTTGCTGGCATCACCGCAAAGTGGAATGTCTTCCTCGGCGCGCACCAGCGCGGCATCAATCTCCACGTACTTTTTCCAGTCCAGGCCGGCGTGTGCAAAAGCAATTTCCAAAAGCTGCTTCACGCTATGAGTTTCACCCGTGGCGACCACAAAATCGTCCGGCTGCGTCTGTTGCAGCATCAGCCACATGGCGCGCACATAGTCGCCGGCAAATCCCCAATCGCGCCGTCCTTCAATGTTCCCCATCTTCAACTTGCTGGCCATACCCAGCTTGATGCGCGCTACCTGCTGCGTAACTTTGCGGGTCACAAACTCTACGCCTCGACGCGGCGACTCATGATTAAATGCGATGCATGAGCACGCAAACATGCCATAGCTCTCGCGATAGTTAATGGCAATATGGTGCGCAAACAACTTGGCCGCGCCATAAGGATTTCTCGGCCGCAGGCGCGTCATCTCCGTCTGTTTTCCGCCCTCAACTTTGCCAAATATCTCTGAGCTTGACGCCTGCAGAAACTTTGCCGCCGGCGCATGCCTGCGTATGGCTTCCAGCATTCGCAGCGCGCCCATGCCGGTGGTTTCCATGGTCAGGATCGGCTGGTTCCAGGAGACCGGGACAAACGTCTGCCCCGCAAGATTATAAACTTCGTCTGGCTTGGTTTGTTGCACGGCGCGATCGAGTGAAGTCTGGTCTGTCAGGTCGGCTTCAGCAAATTTGATTTTGTGGCCGATGCCAGCTATGCGCTTGTGTGTTTCATGGCTAACGTTGCGCACCATTCCATGAACTTCATATCCTTTTTCCAGCAGTAACTCAGCCAGGTAGGAACCATCCTGCCCGGTTACTCCTGTGATCAAAGCTCGCATGCGGACGCAGACCTCTCACAGTAAAATAATTGCTTTATGGCGTGGGTATTTGCCTTTGCATTTGATGATATACCGTCATCGTGGCCTGCGCCGTCTTCTCCCATGAAAAATCAGCGGCCCTCTTCAATGCATCCGCTTTTCTTTTTGCCAGTTCCTGCGGACCACATAAAAGTTCACTCAGAGCAGCCGCCATGCCAGTGATGTCTGCAGGACCAAAGCACTGTGCTCCGTCGCCCGCAACTTCCGGCAGCGACCCGCGATCTGAAGTAATCACCGGACATCCGCATGCCATCGCCTCCACCAGCGGCAACCCAAAACCTTCATAGAGTGACGGCATCACAAACGCATGCGCATGTCGAAAAAGCGCTGCCAGCTCTTCCACTTCAACATAACTCGCGCGGCATACGTTTTGTAAAAGTTCACGATCACTCACCGCCTCAATCCCCTTCGGCTGCCCATACGCCACAGTCTGAAATTCCACACCCGATTCGCTGCCTGCCATCGCCAATGCTTTCAAAGCGCCTTCCAGGTTCTTGGTGTGCCAGTTGCGAGCGCTGGCCACAACCACATAAGGTTGTGACAATCCAAATTTCTCCCGCAAGCGCTGCAACTCTCCCTCGGCCGTGCAAGGATGAAAGATTTCCGACGCCGCCAGATGTACCGGCGTAATGCGCTCCGGCGCAACTCCCAGAATCTTCTGAATATCATTCGCCGTATGCTGTGAATCTGTGATTATGTGTGCAACCCGGCGAGCCGCTGAGCGATATCCCGCCTGCACCAAGCCTTGCTTCAGCCACGGATAAATCGGAAACAAGAACGGGATCAGATCATGCACCGTAACAATCACAGGGCACGCAAGCCGTGGCGCTGCATAAAATGGACTATGAAATAAATCCAGCTTGTCCTGCTTTGCGCGGCGCTGAAATTCGAGCGATGCGAACAACGAATATCTTCCCGCACGTATCGGCACAATTTCAGTCGCAAACGCTTCAAGTCCCGGCATAGGATTCTTAGCGTCAATGTAAACCACCAGTTCGCAGCCGCCGCGTATCAATGCAGGCACTAGCCCAGCCACGTAACTTCCTACTCCAGAATCGTTATACCATCGCGCATCAAAGCCTACCCGCATTGGCTGCCCTGCTCTCTCTCACAGCTTCACCACGCAATATTGCTTGCTCACATAACCGTATTCTGGCTCGTGAGCCAGATATTGCAGATTGCCGCAAAATGCAGGATCAGTAGAATTGGTAAGCCGTACATCCACCACACGCCCACCGCTCTCCTGCACTAGATTTCTCACCGTGCTCTCTTGTATGCAGTGCATCTCCATGGCATGGCTCTCGTCTTTGCCTAAAACAGCTTGCAGCCTCGCACGCAACGCAAGCCTCACGCGCAATTTCTTCCATAAGCTGGCACGCCACTTGTCAGGAAGTTGGAAAACCAGCACGCCTCCCGGCTTTAGCACGCGCAGAAACTCAGCGATATAGCTGCTGCTATATTTTCTTTCCATGTGCTGGAGCACAATACTGCTGTAGACAAAGCCGAAATAACCGTCCTGCAAACCTGCCAGATGGTCTTGCTCGTTCAGAAGAAATCGGCATTCGGCAAGCTCTCGTCCAAACTCTTTCGCCAGGGCAATCATAGTTGGAGAGATATCCACGCCTATGCATTCTGGAAAATATGTTGCCAGCGCTTGCGTCAGGCGGGCCACGCCACAACCGAAATCTAAGACCGGCGCATTCCAGTCAAGCTTAAGTCCCAGTCCGGCAGCACACTCCAGCACAACTTTTATTTCATTCCTGCCGGTGGCAAAAAACTCTTCGCGCGTCCATTTGCGGTTTCGCTTTTCCGGATCACTGCAGACCGACCACATTGGATCAGTTCGTGCAAAGTCCTCCCATCTGCTTTGCAGCTTCTCCAGTGATTTCATGGCTTGCGCGCGACCATCCAGATTGTGTCGTAATGATTGGCTTTCATCATGGAGTAAATCATCTGGTGCAGTCCGTAGTAAGTGCTATCCAAAATCAGACGCACGCCGCTTGAAACATAATAAGGATCAATATCTTCTTCTATGATCTCCAGTCCGGTATTCTTCACCAACTGCCGCAACACTGCCGGTGTGAAATGCGAGAGATGAATCTCCCGCGACTCACCTGCCCGCGCAATCCCCAGTACCGGACTGAATTTCTGGAAAGCTTTCATCCCCATCCTTTTTCCCAGCTTCTTGATGTTTGAAGTCCAGGCCTGCACATCATTTGGCACCGCAATAACCAGAACACCCCGTGGACGCAACAGCTCCCGGCATCGGCCAATCAGCCGTGCTGGATCTGGCACATGCTCCAGCACGTGGAACAGCGTAATGTTGTCGAATGAGGCCAGTGGCAAATTGATTTCTTCTATCTGTCCAACACAAAGATCAATCCCATATTTCTGCTTTGCGATTCTCACCGCGCTTTCTGAAATCTCTGTGCCCGCAACCTCCGTAAAGAGTGGCCGCGCATGATGGAGAAACTGACCGATGCCCGCGCCAATATCCAACAGATTGCCTTCAGCCTTATGAGGCAAAAACTTTTTCAACCGACGGCTCCACAGCGCATCACGCTCGCGCTCCTGCTGTATCCATGAATCGTATTGCGCGGGCCATGAATAGAAGGCAGAAACTCCGGCAGCCGTTGGCCGGGGACTATCAAAAACATAGCCGCAGGATTCGCATTGGCACAAGTTATAGTATGGGTCCACTTTCTGAATGCGCTCGCTCTGACATACGCAACAAGACTGCACAACTTCCAGCCCTTGCTCAGACATGGCAGCATCAGTTTCAGTCACGCGCAATGAACTAGCCACGAAGACTTTCCTCCATAGAATAGTTGCTTTGCGCCTTAACTATTCCGAATATCAGAAACAAGAGCGCCGCCACCTGCGGTGTTGTGTGGAAAATATAATCGACCATTCCATGCACCAGCACACCAACAATTGCGACAAACACAGCAAAGCAAATAGCTTTGTTCACCTCGCCAGACGACTCTCGACATCCTTTCAACGCCACGCGTAGAGCAACACCAATCAAAACTGCAAACACTATAGAACCCGCAAGCCCCGTCTCAGCCAGCAGCTCCAGATATAAGTTGTGCGCGTCACCCGTCCATCCATCAGGCAGGTTCAACAACCCTCCGAGCAATGCCCGCAGATTGCCGAAACCTGTCCCAATCAGGGGTGCGTGCGCAAAGACCGTAAACGCTCCGCCCCATATCGCCAGGCGTGAGACCGTAGTGAAGTCGTCGATCTCACTGAGCCGCTCAAAGAAAAGGCCTGCCACCGCTCCAGCCAGCAAACAAAAAACTAAAACCGCGGCAATCCGCCGCATTCTTGCTTTACGATCAGGAGCAAAAAAACACGCGCTCACAACCAGCATGGCTGCATATGCCAGCAGACCTCCACGGCTCTGCGTGAGCAGAAGTGCCATGCTCGCCAGCGCAAAACACCATCGGCTGAGGCTGCGCAGTCTAGGATCACCGCTGCGCACGGCAAATACAATACAGAACGGAATTACCAGATTGAGATATCCGGCAAGACCGTTGTAGTGCTCAAGAAAAGAAGTAATGCGTCCTTCCCATGGCGGAATCTGCCGGATCTCTTCCTGGATAGGATAAAGAATGTCATACAACAGCGAATACCCGCCTATCGCCATCTGGTAGAAACCGAATAACGCCACTACCACAGTTGACGCCATCAAGGTCTTCATCAGCGCGCGAGTGTCTCCGGCCGTTTGCAGCCAGTCCGTCATCACATAATAAAAACAGATGTACGACATCAGCCGCATCAGTTCGCGCTGCGCGTCCAGAGTGATGGGATTGAAAACTGTAGCAGACGCAATGGCAACGGCAAAATAGAAAAGTATGGATCGCGTCAGCCAGCCCGACCAGAGCCATTTACGCACTTCCTGGCGATGGCTCACCCGATAAACCACTACGCCGGCAAAAAAACTAAAACGGACAAGCGTACTCAGGTCGCGTATGGGAAAATCCCAGTTAAGAAAGGGAGTAATCGGCAAAAAGAAAACCACTGCCAGCAGCAATGGCTTGAAGCGCATTGCCGCAAGCAGGAACACAGCACCGCTGATGGCCAGCGGCAAAGCCAAAGGACTCAACAAAGCTGCAATCGCCAGCCCCAAAGCAATCCCAACAATCAACAGCTCTTCCTTGACTCTGTGCCGTAACGGGAAAGCCGCGCGTGATGTTACGGGATACTCCATTGCAGTTAGCGGCCTGCTCCTCCAACGCGCATAAGAACCTGCAGCGTCTCCCGCGCACACCGCTCCCAGCTAAATTCCCGGGCGCGGGCAATGCCAGCTTCGCGCAGACGCTGGCTTAGGTTGGAATCCACGAGCACAGAGCGTATGCACGCAGCCATATCCACGATAGAAAGCGGATCAAAATACTGAAGAACCTGACCAGAAATTTCCGGCAAACAGGAAGTGCCCGAAGCAATGGTCGGCACGCCGCAAGCCATGGCCTCAACCATCGGCAGGCAAAAGCCTTCATAGAGTGACGGCATCACCGCCAGGCTCGCACCCTTTAGAAGCATTGCCAAATCAGCATCAGTCAGCATGCCCGCAAATATCACGCGCCCCCTACTGCCGCTTTCATTCCTGGCCGCGTTCGTTACGTCCTCGCTTGCCCAGCCCATTTGTCCCACCAGCACCAGATCAAAATCAAGATTGCCGTCGCGCGCCAGCATCAGCCGGAATGCCTCAATCAACCGCTTCAGATTTTTGCGCGGTTGAATTGTGCCGTGATGAATCACGTATGGCTTTTGAATATCCAACCACCCACGCAATGCTTTGCTCGCTTCTGAATCAACAGGCATCGTATTGAAAACTGCGTGGTCACAAGCATCGTGTATGACCGTTATTTTTTCTTCAGCAACGCCCAGCAGCGCCACAATATCTTTCTTTGAGCATTCAGAAGACGTAATGATAGCCCGGGACAATCTTGCGCATCCTTGGAAGAAAATCCTCTGCCCTGCCGTGACTTTGCCTGAGTGCGTCGGCATGGTGAGCGGCGTCACGTCATGAATCGTGCAAACAGCCGGAACTGGCCCTATCGGCAAGGTAGCTGCCGTAGGAATAAAGAGCACATCCGCACAGGAACGTGCCGCCGACCAGCCTGCGCCACCTAGCCTCCACATGCGATCATGGTCCAGCAAGCGTGAGGTATCCAACGCAAAACTCGCGGAAGGCGCAACATGCACCGCGTCGTTTCCATTTCTGCCAGAAGCAAAAAGAGAAAAGCTCACACCAGAGTAGGCGCGGGCAATATTTTTAAACTCACGCAGCAAATTCTGCAGATAGACATACGTTCCCTGGCAGCGGAAGCGGCTGGCCAGCGTCCACGGATCTATCGCGATCTTCACAGCGACGCTCCGGCGATTCGCGCCTTGACCGGAACAGTGTGAACAACCTTTTCCAGGACAGCCAGTGTTTCTTCTGCGCAAAGCTCCCAGGTGAATTTCTTCGCATGGTGCCTGCCCCGCGCTGATAATTCGGCCCGCAGATCAGCGGACTGCAGCGCTTCTTGCATGCACGCAGACATGTCTTCAATCGAGTAAGGCTCAAAGTATCGTAGTGTTCCGCCGGAGACTTCCGGCAGACAAGAACTATTGGAAACAATCGTAGGAACACCACAAGCCATGGCCTCTACCATTGGCAAACAGAAACCTTCATAGAACGACGGGATTACTTCCAGCGCGGCTCCGCGCAACAGCAAAGATAAATCCTGATCACTAAGAGCGCCTGTCAGAATTACCTTGCCGCGGCTTACAGCCTTATTTTCTGCAGCCGCAACTACGTCTTCAAACTGCCAAGCCAACGGCCCTGCCAGCACCAAATCGAAATCCAATGCGCTATTTCGCTCCAGCATCAGACGGTAAGCTGAAATCAATCGCACTAAATTTTTTCTAGGCTGCACGGCACCGTGGTGCAAGACATACGGCCTGCGAATTCCCATCCGCGCCAGCAATGCTTGGAGGGCAACAGGCTCTGGCTTCGCATCATTGAACAGCGCACGATCATAGCCTTCATAGACAACATGCACCTTCGATTCATCCACGCCGCAGATACGCACAATGTCGCGCTTGGAATTTTCTGACACCGTAATAATCGCGGCCGATGCTTTTGCGGAACGCCTCAGCAAAAGCTTGAGTAGAAATGTGATGCGCCGGGAAAAACTGGGCTGCACCATAGGTGTAAGGTCATGGATGGTGGTGACGGTCGGAATCAGCGCGCCGATCGGCAAGGATGCGCCGTTTGGATTCAGCATGATGTCCGCGCCATCCAGGAATGCTGCGGCCGATGCGCCACCGTAACGCCACAGACGATCAAACTGAAGCAGTAATGTTTTGCGCGGTAGAAAATTCGGCCCTTCTTTAGATATAGCCGCTGTGAATACCGCTGAATCGGCGCCATATAGAGAAACAAACGGCCTGATCTCCATGCCATAGCGCGGCGCCGCCTCGCGCAGCGAGCCCAGCAGGTTGCGCGCATAAACTTGTATTCCATGGTTGCGGTAGCACGCCTTGAGCGCTGCTGAATCAAAGGCCACTCTGACGTTTCCGCTTTTGTTGATGGCATTCATGCGTAAGCCGCTTTAGACAACGAATTCCCCAACGCCAGCTGATAAACCGCCAGCGTTTGTGCTGCTGTTTCGGTCCAGCTGAATCGTTGCAGGTTTTGCCGCCCGCGTTCGACTAACGAGCTTCGCAAATCAGCGTCAGCAACGATGGTAAGAAGCTGATTGGCGATCTCTTCTGGTTTATGAGGATCCGCGTAGAGCGCGCCCTGACCCGCGACTTCCGGTAATGAAGTAGCAGAAGAGCATACCACTGGCGCGCCGCATGCCATGGCTTCCAGCGCGGTAAAGCCAAATCCTTCATAGAAGGACGGGCAAGCACAAACGTTGGCCGCTGAATAAAGCGTCCGCAGATCAGACTCATCCACGAAGCCGGTAAACACAACGCGTTCAGCAATCCCTAATTCAACGGCCAGTCGCCGCAACACGGCTTCGCCCTCCGCCATCGGGCCGGCGATAACCAGTTGCGCATTTCCGCCGCGTTGTAGAAAGAGCTGAAAGGCCCGCAGCAAACCAACATGATTTTTACGTAGCTTGTAGATGCCAACGCAAAGAATGAAATCGCGGTCAAGACGATACTTCGCGCGAACGGCGGCGTGCTGCGTAGAGTCAGTCACGCGATGGAAGGCTGGGTCCACGCCGGGATAAATCACATCAATCTTCGCAGGATCAGCATGCAGGTAGCGGACGATCTCGGCCCTGGAATATTCAGAATCCGTAATAATGCGCGCAGCCATGCGCGAACAGGCATGCATCATGGCGCGGTAATAAAGACGCCCCGCGCGCGACTCCAAATCCTGCGGACAAGCCAGATAGATCACATCATGAATCGTGGCAACGGCGGGACACGGCCTCGTCATAGGCAGCAAAACCGGCAGCAAGAAATGCGGTGAATGAAGCAGATCAACTTTATGGCGGCGCAGAATACGCGGTAACTCAATCTGCTCGCGCACTGAATAGTATTTCAGCTCCGGACAAATCTTTTCAGCCTGCGGCACATTGACCAGACCTTCACCATCCGGCGGCAGGATAAGCAGGTATTCATGCTCCGGGGACTGAGCAGCCATGGCTTCCACCAGGCACTTCATGTATCTGCCAATGCCGGGGTTGCTGATTCTCCGCAAGTCAAAAGCAATTTTCATCCTGCAATTTTCATCCCCCGGCCTTAAAACGATGCCGCCCGTGCCAGCTGAGTTTTCGGGACTCCCGCAAGCAAGCACTCTCTCACCGCAGTAAAAATAGAATGCAGCATGGCGTGATGCAAATCTTCCACTACTTGCACATTGTCAGAAGGGACAACCGCACAGATATCACACAGGTCTTTCATTTGTCCGCCCTGGCAACCAGCCAGGCCCACTGTGAGTGCGCCGTATGCACGCGCTGTTTCCAGAGCCAGGAATACATTAGGAGAATCACCGCTGGTGCTGATGGCAAACGCCACATCGCGCGGTTTCATAAAAGTTTTAAGCTGCTCGGAAAAGATGCGTTCGTATCCAAAGTCATTGGCCCATGCGCTGATGAGTGAAACATTGTCGGTCAGCGCCATTACCTTGGGTCTCTTCGTCGCGCCGATGTCGACTGCGCCTTTATTCATGTCACACATCATGTGTGAAGCGCTGGCCGCGCTGCCGCCATTGCCAAAGATAAAAATAGTCCGCTGTTCCTCGACGGCCTCAAGAATCACAGAGACAATTCTGGTGATGGCACTGTAAGGCAGTTGGTGTACCAGCGCACCCAGGTCTTGAAAATACTTTGCAATGGAGAGACCCGCGCTTTTGTGAAGATCCCATTCTCGGCTGTCATGTCCGGGAGGCATATGCGCTCCTACTTAGAATTTTGTCCAACGCCTGCTGTTTTCTTGCTCTGCTATCTCGCCTTGCCCTGCAATTTTCCCAGCGCGAACTTCACTTCCCCTGCAACATCAGCGGCCAGTAAACGGTAAGGATCATCCACCGGCATTTGCTCCCATCGGTATTTACCCAGCACCCAGAAGCAAGCCAGAACCAGCGCGCCTGAAACGCAGCCAACGACAATCAAACTGCGGATGGGACTCGATCTCTTCTCTGGCGCAACGCCCGCATCCATCACCCGCACAATGGGTAGCTCTTTGGCTTCTTGAATTTTGGCCATCTCAAACTGCTGCGTCACAAAAGCATAAACGGCTTCCTGTATCTTGGCTTCGCGATACAGATCAGCATAATGCGACCCGAGAGCAGGCAGTGTATGCATGGAAGGATACGGTGCGGAACCGATAGCAGTTGAATCCTGCGTAACAACGTCACCGTTCTGACCCACAAGCTTTCTAATCTGTGACTGCAATTCCGCCATGCGCGCCTTGAGTGTCCGCACGCGAATGTTATCGTCAGAATAGATTTCCTGCAGCCCTTTTAACTCGGTCTGGCTGGCGATGAGTTCGCCTTGCAGCCGCGCGGCAGCATCCATCACGGCGCGGCCTTCATTCTGCGGATCCACCATGGAATTTTTGCTGGTGAATTGGCTCAAGCCCGCGGTCGCGTGGGCCAGATCTTCTTTGGCGGTAGCTAGCCGTTGCTCCAGAAACTGGCGCTCACGATGCGCGGAAGAGGTATTCAGGTCAACGGCCAGCCGGTTCAACTCTTCAACGTAGGCGTTGGCAATCTGGGCCGCAACCTTCGGCTCGTAGTCGATTACGGTGAGTGTAATCACACCGCTTTTTTTGTCTTCTTCAACCTCAGTAAAGCTGGTCAGCTTTTTGCGGGCCTCAAGATATGTTTTTTTTCTGTAGCGGGCACGCAGATCGAATCGATTAATCAGCCGGTCCTGCACGGTGCGGCTTTTGAGCACCTCAACATAGAATGCTCCAGGCGTTTTGGCGCCTAGCAGCCCTGCGGCATCCAATCCAAATCCTGATGAAAGCCCATCACTGCTGCCAATGGCTTTGCTTAAAAGCCCCATCATGGATCCGCCACCGTTGTTACCGGAGTTTTCTCCGGGAACAAAGCGCACGGCTGATTTGTAATGCGCAGGAACCAGAAAAGCTAAAACAACCGAGGCAAGAAGGGTCTTCCACGCCACACCCCAAAGAAATCCTCGGGACCGCCAGAGCACCCAAAGTTTTTCTGCTTTTTTGTCTTCCGGGTCTGGCGCAGGCGAGTATCGCTTTTCCAATTCCGGATGGATGGCTGGGGCGTAAATGGGAACAGTGGCCTGACCCCTAGATTCCACGTTTCAGCCTCCAGTGAGGCCAATATGTTACTTGAATTGAAGCTGTGAAATCATTCTGTTTTTTGCCCGCTGTCAGGATCGGGAAATTCCACCACTCGTATTGAAACAGGCTGGAAACAGAAATGCGCGGGTTGAAAGTCCACTCGGACTTAAAGTGGAGGTCGCGCAGATTTCCGCCCTGCAGAAAGTCACTGTCAGAGATTTCATTGCGGTAGCCGAACTGAAGCTTCTTGTCTGAAGCTACCCAGTAAGTGGTATCAGCACGCACGGCAATTCCCTGCCGGCCCACGGTTCCATTACCAATGATATTGCCCTGGTTCGTATAGCCATCAAGATACCGCACGTTCCAGTAAAAGAATCCGCCGCCTATAGGCTGCCTCAAGTTGGGCAGATCGGTGAACGCCGCTTCCACCCGCATGTCCAGATGCGGCACCAAGGGCACCTGAGACAAATAAAGTCCCGGATTATGCGCAGAGGTGCGCGGATAACCGATGGGCGAAATCTCGTCTTCGACAAACGAATCGTCATAAAGAGTCAGCCATCTTCTGAAGCCAGGAATACGATAGCTGAAATCGAACGTCGAGCGCCGATCACCTGGGTCAGTGTTACGCCCAACGGCATTGGTAGCGGAAAAAAGTGAGTGTTTGACCGTTGCTAAAGTGATGGGAAAGTCAGGGCCGCCAAACATGCCGGTGCGTCCCACACCAAACTCAAAGTTGCGCGTCGGCTTAAAGCTGACCTTCACCCCGTTCACCATGGGCTGTTTCGCCAGCGACCGGCCGATGGATGAAACTTGTCCATCCGTTGGGTCCTGTGTATCCACCCAGTGATCTCCGGTCAGCTTACCTACCCAGAATTCCGTACGATAGGTCCCAAAGAATCCCAAAAAGCCTGGCAATTTCTGCGGATGCGTCTGGTCTACGCGAAGCATATAGATGGGCTCAGCATTATTGCTCCACAGAAATGGGTCCTGTGTTGGACCAAGCCAGAGCGTTTGCTTGCCAAATGAGGTTTGCCAACCTTTAATGTTCAAAGAGAGATAGGCATCCAACAGGCGGAACTGATTAAAAGGCTGAATCGGCGAGGCTGGCTGAAAACCTTTCTGGTCAGTAGCCTGAATTGCATCCTGCACGGTTTGGGAAAAGCCTGGCGCTGACGGCGCATGCTCCTGTTCTCCACGAACATAAAACGCGAGCGAACCAGCGGAACCGCTGGATGAAAAGCCGGTATACGCGTTGGTACCGCGTTCATAAGGCCTTCCATAATTATTCACAATAGTCTGGCCAAAATGGTATCCATCGGTAAGTGGCGGGCCGGAGATGGAAGTAACGCCAGCATATACGGAGTCGAGCCCAATATAGTCTGTTTCTTTTCCATCCAGCTCCGTGGAAAACTCACGAGCCAGCGCGGCATAGAGCCTCCACGCTTCATCGGGATTGGATTCGTCCACGTCTCCGGAAACTTCCTCCACCAGCCGGGAGCATTCTTTGCGCGTCCATGGGCGAAGGCCCACGATTCCGTCATTGAGTATCCCCATACCGGCCAGCCGGTCAAAGGCAGCGTAAACCCAGCTATCGATTGGGACGTAAGGTGAGGCGCGCTCCGGACCGTCAGGGCCTTCCAAAGATGGGTCTTTGGCAAAGTTGCCATAATTTACAGCTGGCACTTCTGTTTCATGGTGCGCTTTGTAAACCTGGCGTCCAATAAGCCATCCCATGGCACTGCCAACCACTACGTCGCTGGGAAAATGATCGCGGCCAGAGACGCGGGCCACGCTTACGCCGGTAGCGAGTCCATAGGCAAATATCTGCGTGAGCGGGCCAGGATACTCATGCGCTAAAACACTGGCTGCTGACCACGTCAGTAAGGCATGTATAGAAGGAAACGAGGAGCTCGTAATCGAATTGCTATTGAGAAAATCACCTTTGCCATTACCGTCAGTGGGGCGGGCGCGCTGCGTTATAAACTTTAAGCCTTCTCCGTCTATCAAGCTGTCAGTGGCGGCCTCAATTGCAAGTATGCCGGTTTCTCTTTTGTGGTCATCTGCCTTGATCTTGCCCAGCAGATACATGCCTCCGCTTCCAGCCAGGGCAATTCCAAGTCCAGCGTTTGAAATAGTGCTGGAGTGTTTGCTGAACGTACCTGTGCCTTTGATCCGGGAAGAAATTTCTGCGTCCGCGTTGATGAGGCCAACGCTCAACCCTGTAAGCGGCACAATCCAGTTCAAGTCTTCGATACGTGCTTTAAAAGGGCTGGTCAAGATGGCTTTCTGGTCGCGCCCGATATTGCGCAGAAACTTCACGGGATTCGCACTGGCTTCTTGCGAGTCATCCGCCACTTGCGGCAGCGGTGTTGGTGAAGCCGCGGGAATGGGAGATGTTCCCGCACTATCACTTGATTGCCCCCATGCCGCGGAAGCAACAAAGAACAATAAGATGAGAGCAAGCTTGCGATTTGCCATTCGGATCAACTCATTCTCCCGGGTTAGAACGTTCTGATCACGCTAACGGCCACAGCTGCACCAGAAAGCAACGAGATCGATTGGGTCAGGTTTTTAAAGAGTCCGGCTCCCGCGCCTTTCTCAGGAACAAAAATAGTGTCGCCAGCTTGCAAGGTAGTGGCCAGTACTTTGCCTGACCACCACTCGCCAGAATTTTTACCCACTACCGTTCCATTGCCGCGGACTACGAATATATCTTTTTTATCAGCCAGGCTATTCGGACCGCCGGCCTGCCTTAAATACCAATCCGCATGTTTGCCGGGGCTGAAGGTAATGGCCACTGGGTTATAAACCTGCCCTGCCACCATCACAAAGTTCGGACGCTTGGGGATGAAAAGCGTGTCCCCTGAACGGACTTCCACGTCGAGGGGCGTATTTTCCCACTTTTCAATAGGCTGGCTGATGTGGATCAACATGCGTCCACTCGGTTGAATCTGTTTCAACTTGGCCAAGAGCTGCTGGCGCTCGCGCTCCATGGAAGCAGCGGAGGTGGTACGCGACGAGGAGCTTCCCGTTGGCGTTCCTGAAACTTCTTGCGCCTGGACTTTGGTGACCAGTTCCTCGCGCCCCTTGGCCGAGGCTTCACGCACCTGCGCGCGATCCAGAATGGCGGCGTAAGGATAAGCCTCACTCGAGAATCCGCCCGCACGTTTCAAGATGGAGCTAAGCCGCTCGCCGCGCTGAATGCCGTACTGGCCCGGATGCATGATCTCGCCAGTGACTGCAATAGCTCCGCCAATATCATTCCAGCCGCCAATCTGGCGGATAGTTAGTACGTCACCGGGTTTAAGAACAATGTCAGTATCGGCAACGCCTGCCAATGCTTTGTCGATTGGAATTTCGCGGTGCTCCAGATCAACGTGATCGCCATCAATAACGGAGTAGCTGGTGAGATCGGCTGCAAGCTGATAGGCGTCGCGCTTGAAGCCACCGGCCATGCGCAACAAATCAGCCGCGCTCATGCGATCAGAAAGCGGATATTCGCCGGGGCGCAACACCTCGCCAAAAATCGATACCTTGGGAGCATCCGTGTCATAGCGGCCAAAAATTCTGACCGTGTCAAAAGGCTCCAGCGCGGGCGCTTCCACGCGTTTCGTCAGCACGTCACGCAGATTGAAGGGAATCACCACAGGCGTAAATTCCGGCGGATGCAAACGGACAATCTCTGCGTGGTCAGCCGGCTCCGGCAGCACGTCATCAAATGACGCGATCAGGTCCGTAACTTTAAATCCATCCTTGAATGGAAATTTCCCCGGACGGAACACATGCCCTTCAAGATAAACCGCGCGATTGCTGTATGAAAGAATCGGCAGCACGGTAACAACGTCGCCATCCTGAATATGGAATTGCTTAAAGGTGGCGTCTGCGGTTTGAAGATTTGCCCCAACGGCCAGGTTTACGCTCAACATCTCTTTGCGCACGTGCGCCTGTGTGCGCTCAACCTTAATGCGGCTCAACTCGCCGGTGACCGGGACGCCTCCCGCCAAATCAAGAATCTGATCGAGCGTCTGTTCATTGCGAAGCTCGTAAATCGCCGGACGCCGGACTTTACCGGCCACAGTCACCTGCGGCCCGATGGGCGGCACCAGAATACTGTCGCCAGATTCAAGATGCACTTCATTGGAATTTACTCCCTTGAGCATCAGGTCATAGAGGTCCACGTCTTCCACCAGTGTCTTGCCGCGAAAATGTTTTACAGTGCGATAAGACCCAGTCTCGGTTGGGCCGCCGGCTGCAATCAGCGCGCTTAACGCCGTGGAAAGTGAGCTGATGTCATACGCGCCGGGGTTTTTTACGTCGCCTACCACGTAAGCGCGCACGGTGCGCAGCTTGCCCAGCGTCACGTCCACTGTTATGCCACGCAGTTCGCGGCTCAGCATTTTCTGGATCGTCTGCTGCACATCTCCCAGCGTGCGTCCGGCAACTACCACCGAACCAGCTTCAGGAATTGAGACACGACCCTCGCGGTCCACGGAACGCTGTATGTGCTGCGCCGATGTTCCCCAATAATCGATTACCAGTTCGTCGCCCGGCCCAAGCACGTAGTCCGCTCCTACTGGCACGCTCAACGGAGATTTATCCGCCGCGGCAGCGCTGTTGCGGAAAAGCGCCGCGCCAAAGCGCTCCAGCTTGGTTTCGTCCGCCTTGGCTTGTGTATAGAGGTCGCGCAAGGCAGGCAAATTGCGGAAAGGATATTGGTCCTGTGATTGGCCTTTGCCTGCGTCTGGCTGCTGCTTCTGCTGGGTCTGCCGGCCATTCATCCGGGACTGCGAACCTTGCTGTTGTGATGTCTGCCGGCCCGTTGTTCCGTTGTTCATGGCGCCTGTATTTGTCCCAGAGTTATTGCCAGTTCGCGTATTCTGCGGCTGTTGGGATCGATTGCCAGAATCAGGAATCAGCGGCTGCTGCGCCAACTGGTCATCAGAAGACGACGCCTGCGTATCCTGTGGCGCGGGACCATAGCCGCGCCTGGCCAGTTCAGCAGCGGCAAGCTGGCGCACATGATCATCCGTGCGGATCTGGTTGAACAGCCGGTCGTCGGTAATATCTTTCTCTGAGACGTTGTAGCCGCGGTCGCGCAATTGGTTCACAATTTCTGTTTTGGCTGCGGCCAGCAGATCAGGATTCTCCTGAAGGATCTGGATAATCTCGTCTGCCGTCAGCTCTGAATCCTGCGCAAATAACTTTCCCGTATGGACAACACTGAACACCACCAGCGCCAGCAAAAAGGCGAGCCGCAGGCGGCAACCGATTAACAATGAGCTCAAAATATCTTCCCCTTCAACACGCAATGAAAAGTAATAAACAATGGCGAGTACAAGTGCTTGAGTAGCTTACAGTAGAGACTCTCATTTTATTGCATGGGACACGCCGAAGGATAGAAGCAAACGGCTGCATTTGTCCATTGTGGCAGCGCCGCCAAAAAATCAGGGATCGTTTGTTGCTGGAATTGTGCATCCAGCAACTCTGCCCGCGGCATCTCCCTGCTACCTGCATGGCATCTCATTAGACAGCTGGATTTTAGAGCGAAGTATCTTCCCCATTTCACTGCGTATAAGCGCAGACACCAAATAGAAGGAGCAGGTTTATGAAAAAGATTTTGTTAGCTTCATCCGTTTTCGCACTCTCGCTGGGTATCGCCGCAGCACAAACAACAGGCACAGCTACACCGAGCCCCGGCATGGGACAAACAAGCGCTCCCGCAACATCCACGGCGCCCGGAACAACTTCAACTCCACAGGGAACCAGGTCAACTCAGCCTGGAACAACTTCAACGCCTTCCGGCACCACGTCAACGCCATCCAGCACGAACTCAACCGGTTCAATGGGAACACTTCAGACCAACAATCCTGGCGCAAGCTCAACTAGCTCACCCGCAGCTTCGCAAGGTACGCCCACGACCGCGGGCAGTGCAGGCAGCGTAACCGGCGGAACCACGGGCACAAGCACCACTGGAACCACCTCAACCACAGCGCCTTGCACGCCTTCAGCCAGCACTAGCGCTGGAACCGCTTCGGCTGGTACTACCTCGGCTGGCACCACGCCTTCCACTGGAACCACGGGCAGCGGAACTGCGTCAACGTCAACTCCTGCTGGAACTTCAGCCACTGTAGCGAATCCGTGCCCAGCTGGCAGCGCAACTTCACCTCGCTAAGATTTAGCGACATTAGCTTAAACAACCTGTATGAAACCAAACGGCTGCCTTCGGGCGGCCGTTTTACTTCTCTCAGAATCTGGATTCAGGCGGAATTCGAGGCGGAGATGATCACTCGATCTGGCTGGAAGCTCTTCAACCAAATAAAAAGGCAGCGCATATGCGCCGCCTCTTTTTAAATCTTGCTGAAGTGAGGTTATTTCTTCTTGAGAAGGAATCCCGCAGCAAACATGGCCACGGATCCCAGGAGCCACTCAATTCGCCACAGCTGCACAGCTTGCCAGTCCAGCAGCGTGGTAGCGGTAAAAACAAATCCAGTTACAATCGCGGCAATTACGCAGGCACATCCCAGAACCAGCGCTACTAAAGAAGCATTGGTCTGGCCCAGCGCCTCCCGCAAAGCAGCAACGTCTATCCAGGATTGCACGCCCACGACCGTTGTGTTGGCCAGATTGGCGTTTCTGTCCGACCCGCACACGTAGCAGAAGCGTGAGCCCAGGACAAAATCTGTCCCGCACTCCTGGCAAACCTGTTCGGTGGTTTCCGCCGGCGATACTTCCTGCCGGGGAGCCACTGCAGGTTTCCAGAACTCCTGCCGCTCTTCGTAATTCGGTGCTAAATGTGCCATCGGAAGAATCCCTACCTTGCTGCTAATACTAGGGCACTTCCATTGCCAAAATCCGATGGCACCTAAGCCTATGTAATACTTTGACTTACGAAATAGCCATGTCCATTCGGACAATGTACCTGGAAATTCTTACGATGTAAAAGCTTCAGGCTTCCCGGCGTCGGGGCATCCGCAAAACTTTGGGATTGTCCCTGGTTTTGCTCCAGAAGCCGAGAAGCACGAGATCTGCTTCACAGAACGTAAGGTCATCAGGTCGAGGGCTGCCATCGTTAAAGATGTATTCATCCAGAAGCGAATGCAGCTGGCTCAGGTGAATATCGAGATATCCAGCGGCTTCGGGTTCCGTATAGAACTCTTTCACTGGTTTGAGCGGTCTAGTCATAATATTTCTTTTCCGTATCCCTGTTTTTCTTGAGGATGCGGGGGAGCAAGATTGTTTTACCGTGGATACCACCGCTTAGATATCAGGTAAACTGCCCGAAAGTGGTCAGCATGACACCTTACGTGCCACGGACTTCCCTATTACCCTGGTAACGGCGTTTTGTCCCTTTACCACTGGATTTTAAGAAGCCACTGCACGCCGAAACCTCTGGTTGCGAACCGGCGTTTCCTTCGGATCCACGCGGCTCAAATGGCCCTATTCCAACCCATCAAAGGGAGAACAAAAGAAGAATTAAATCCGGCCAAGAAATCCTTTTCATCAGTAATGTGGGGCCCCGAGCCCTTAGCTGCACACTGATCAGGGCGATTGAACTTTAATGGTCACTTTTGCGTATGATTAGATAGCAAGTTCGCTAGAGCCGTGAGCTTTGGCTGCAGGCTGAACGCCTGAAAAACACTTTTGAGGAGAATCAGCAATGTATTGCAATCACTGCGGCAAAATGATTCCTGCAGACGCAAACCTATGCGCCTATTGCGGCAAGCAAATTGTCGGCGTAATACGGCAGCAAAGGCTTGTACGTCCGCGCCAGGGACGCAAGATTGCCGGCGTGTGCCTTGGGTTTGCAGAATACTTTGATCTGGACGTCAACCTGATTCGGCTGGTTTGGTTGATCTGCTTAATTTGCGCAGGCGTTGGCGCTGTCGCGTATTTTGTGTCCTGGATTGTGATACCGGAAGAGCCGCTTATGCTCCCCGGACCGGCATCCATCGCGGTTCAAAACCAGCAGAATCAAGTGACCAATACTTAAAAACTGGTTAGTTCCTGGCCATGAGCGCCTGGGCCTGCTGCATCATTCTGCGGGCCTGCTCGCTGTTGGAGCCTTGCGGGTCTTTTTGCAAATAGGATTCCAGCGCGATCATGGCTTCAGGATATTGTTTCATCGCCAGCAGCGCATGTGCCCGCACCAGGGAAATGAGCGGATATTCCGTGGGCGCCATGTTCTCCGCCAGATCAATCTGATGGAGCGCTGCCGGATAATCACGTTTACCGATGTAAGACTTGGCCATCTCAAAATGCCCTTGCCAGTAATTCGGCGCCAGCGATTCGCCACGCTCAAGCGATCGCAGCGCTTCATCAAACTTGGCTTGCTGGTTCAGAGCTGAACCCATCACCATGTAAGCCATGGCGTAATTCGCATCGGACTGGATGGCTTTATCCAGATCGGTAACGGCTGCTTCCGTCTCCCTCTGATTCAATTCAAGAATGCCGCGTAGCGTGAGAGCGTCAGCATAATTGGGGCAAAGCTCCAGCGCCTTGGCCAGATGTTTGGCGGCCTCTTCCAGCTTTCCATTTTCCGCCAGCTCATGCGCCTTGCGATATTCGTCGCGGGCCTTTCCTGGAATCCGATATTGCATCACTGAAATGGAATTACCGGCTATGCCATCTTGCGGACCATTCGCTGGCATGCGGAGACTTACCACATTCGACCAGCCACTTGCCTCCACGCGCTCTGAAGCTTGTTGTGTACCAGCAGTGGCCACCACCATATATGTGCCAGAGGCCACCAGAGAAAATTCAAAGTTGCCGGAAGAACTAGTGGACGCGGAATTCACCACACTACCGCCCATATTTCTGAGCTCAACCTCAGCATCTTTGATCGGCTTATTGCTCATGTCCCGGACAGTGCCGGTGATGGAGCCGTTCGCCGGACGGGAAGAATTCAATTGTGAAAACGGCGCTTGCGGGTCCATGCCCATTCTTTGGGCTGTGAGCGAAATGCTGCAACCGAGAAATGCCAGGGTAAAAACAATCACGCGGCTCTTCATAGCAACCTGCTAATCTTGAATTTGAACTTTGAATTCGAATTAAAGAAGAGCAATTCCTGGTGGGGCGGGGACCTTCCCGGGTGCTGCCTTCTTTTCGCACTCATCGCGCGAGTGCTGAAAGTGAGAGTGGTCGGCTAAATACGCGAGTTGTATTTAGTAACGATTCTCGCGAATAATATTTTTTAGTCGCAGCGGGCAACTCAAAAACAATTTCATTTTTTTTCAGGGAGCAAAGACAGGTGATCCTTCGTCCGGCAAAAAACATTCTCGGCTCGCTGCGGTTGCCGGGTGATAAATCCATCTCACACCGTTATGCCATGCTGGCAGCCATTGCCCAGGGCACAACGCGGCTGGCCAATTTCTCTACCGGCGCGGACTGCGCCAGCACCGTGGCCTGCGTACAGCAGCTTGGCTGCGCTGTGCGTAAAAATGAAAATGGCGTTCTTGAAATTGATGGCCGCGAACACCTGGAAGCTCCAAAAGAAAGTCTCGACTGTGGGAACTCCGGCTCAACCATGCGCATGCTCTCGGGCATTCTTGCCGGACAGAATTTTGAATGCGATTTACACGGCGACGAATCACTCACACGCCGTCCCATGGCACGGGTGATAACGCCGCTACGCTCCATGGGTGCGGAAATCACCGCGGCTGCCAGTGATCGACCGCCACTGCACATTCGCGGCGGCAGGCTGCGCGCCATTGAATACGTCACGCCGATTGCCAGCGCACAGGTAAAGTCCGCAGTGCTGTTTGCCGGATTGCTGGCCGAAGACGAGACATCAGTTGATGAACCGCATCGCACACGCGATCACACAGAACAGGCCTTGCGCGCCTTTGGAGTGGAGTTGCACCGCAGCAAGAATCGCGTGACTGTGCAAGGCGGCCAGAAGCTGCAAGCCATTGAGGCTGCTGTGCCGGGTGATATTTCTTCCGCTGCGTTCTTTATGTGTGCCGCCGCGCTCTTTCCCGGTTCCAACCTGGTGATTGAAAGCCTGCTGCTGAACCCGACACGCGCTTCCCTGCTGGATGTGCTAAAAATTCTGGGCGCGCGTCTTTCCGTAATCAATCTTGAAGAGCATCACGGAGAGCTGGTCGGCACCGTGAAAGTGGAATACGGAAAACTCACGGGCGTCACGATAGCCGGAGCCATGTCCGTGGCCTTGATTGATGAACTGCCTGTGATTGCCGCCATCGCGCCGTTTACCCGCGATGGCATTGAAATCCGTGACGCGAAAGAGCTGCGCGTAAAAGAATCTGACCGCATCGCACTCGTGGCAAAAAACCTGCGTGCCATGGGCGCAGAATGCGAAGAGCGCGAAGACGGCCTGCGCGTCCCCGGAAACCAGAAGCTATACGGAGCAGAGATTGACTCCGGCGGCGACCATCGCATAGCCATGGCCTTTTCCGTGGCCGCGTTAAGGGCCGAAGGCCAGAGCGAGATCCACGGAGCAGAATCTGCCAGAATCTCTTTCCCTGAGTTTTTTGAGATGTTAGAAAATGTGGTGGAAAGATAGCTTTTTCTAAAGTAGTTTTTCTAAAATCCCGAGTATAGCGAGGGATCCCTATCGTCTCCATGAACTTTAGGGCTCACCAGTTTTTTGCTTTTCCAATTTTGGCAATTTCGGCGATGCTGGCAATCTTTCGCAACTATCTTTCAATCTCTTTTTGCAGACGCGCCTGCAGCCGCTCACCAAAACCGGCGGGCAGAGAGAAAGTCCGCTCATCGGCAATCAGCACCAGCACGTTATGGGTGGAGTCCATAATCGCGGCGCAATGGCGGCAGTGGGCCAGGTGTTTTTCAATCTCAGCGCGGAGAGCTTCATCCAGATCGTTATCGATATACGCTGAAATTTCCCGCCAGACGTGTTGGCAATCTAAAACCATTTCTTTGTGAATTCCCTCATTCTCTCATATAAACCAACGGACGGACTCTGCAGCCGCGGGGCCAGGGCTTTCTGCAACATCATGCGCGCCCGAAACAGCCGAATCTTGACCGTCCCTTCCGTTAAACCTAAAGCCTGCGCGGTTTCCTGTATGCTCATCTCTTCTATGTCACGCATGATCAATACCTGGCGATAGGCTTCCGGCAACGATGCAATTGCCTCATGCAATATTTGGCGTACCTCATTTCGCTCCAGGGCCTCTGAAGGAATTTCGCGCCAGTCTGTGAGGAACGCCGGCGTGTAATCGCCGCCATCATTTGTCTCCGGCTTTTCGTCGATCGACTGAAAGCTGGCCAGCCGGTCACGGCGCAACCGCATCCGCCCTTCATTCAGGACAATGGAGATAATCCATGTGCTGAACTTTGCTTCTCCACGAAACCCCGGCAGAGCGCGCAACGCTTTGAGCACCGCTTCCTGCGCCAGGTCTTCCGCATCCGCTTCATTCTTTACTACTGAAAAAGCTGCAAGATAAATGTTGCGCTCATAAGGCCGGACGAGTTCATAAAAAAGCTCTCGCTCGCCTTCATTCACACGACGGATCAACGCTGCTTCACGCAGTTGTTTCTCGTCGCCGGAAGAAAAGGGCGCAGCTTGATTTGCCGTCGTATCCAAAATTACCTAGAGCATACTAGCCTAAATTGTCCGGCCAACACATGCGATGCTCGACGCGTAAAGAAGTTACAGCATCGTTAAAACATGCTGGTCAAGCCTGATTTCATTGTTAGAGGCTCGTATAAATATGCCAATATAATAAGCACCAATGCATAGCCCCGCTGAATCAGAGAGCCGCCGTCCTTTTCAAACGCTGATAAGCTTTGGATCTTTTACTTTGGCCCTTCTGCAAAGTCTTTGCAGCGCGGCTGTGGCCATTAGCGGCGTGCGCGTTCTCTTTGGTTTAAGTTCATTGGTTTCAGCCACTGCCGCCGGGCCGGCCCACGGCTTCCACTCCAACAAGATCAGGCTTACGTTTCTTGTGCTGGCTGGCGTGGGCGCAGTAGTGAACTTGTGGCTGTATTGGAATGAATCGCGATTGCGCAGCAATCCTGCCGCCCAGTGGAGAGTCACTCCACTGGATAAAAAAGCTCGCATCCGCCGCAGCCTGCAACTCTGGCTGGCCATTGTGACTCTTGTGTTAATTGCAGCTGAACAAATTACCCATCCTCTATTTCACCACGAGTAAGTATTACTCTTCCGCAAAAAACTTTTATCCATTTCTTGTGCGCTGCTTTTAATTTTCTTTCTTGTAACTTTTAAATCCTCCCCACATCTCACACGCAGAAGCTGATTAAAAAAATCCAGTGTACAAAAAAGGAAAAATCATGAAAGGCCTCATCCAATCGGCGCTCGTCTGCGCCTTATTCATAGCTACCATCTCTCTTGCGCCATCACTCGCGCATGCAGATTCGCGGACTCTCTTTGTTACCAGTGCAGTTGAAAATCCTGATGGCACAGCTACACTGCCACTGCATCGCGGCACAAGCCAGGGACAAACTGTTTACTACGTAATGTTGGATACCTCTGACGGGAATCTCGCACAGAGTCTCGGCATCAATAAATCACAGAAGCTGGCGAACGCCATCAACACAGCGGCTGTGCAAAAAGTAAGCGTGATCAACGGCGTTACTGACTTCCCCGCCAGCGTGGATTTCACTCCTGACCATCTGCTGAGCGTCCCCAGCGCATTTCCGCCGGCGGTGTTTCAAGCCGGCGCTGTAGGGCAACCCGGATACAGTCCGCTGATCCAGCTGCCGAACGGTACGATCGTCAACGCTCCGCAGATTGCCCGCGACCAGAATGGCGACGGAAGAATTACGCTGCTGACTGAAGCCGCGGACAAAGTCATTTCCATCGACACCGTTAACCTGACCGTTGTTTATCGCGAGACCAATGGCTTCCAGGGCGGCAAAGCCGTGAAGTATGCTTCGTTTGATTCATCTGATCCGCTGGCAGCAGCGCTGGAAGATGTAACTTACGCGCCGGCTCTCAACGCCGCTCCCACGGTGGACGATGACAGCACGGCTTCATCGCGCGCCAGCCTGGCTGCTTTTGTAAACGGACAGACCGGCACAGGCAATCCGCAGCGGCAGGGATTGAACTCAGCCGTTCTGGGCGATGGCGATCCTCTGAACGTGCTACGTTGGAACCCCAAACAAGGCCGCAACAGCCCGCTGTGGGACGTCCATCTTTCAGCGTGGACCGATGAAGCGATTGCCCAGGGACTGAACCTGCGCCAGACCGACTGGAATGCTCTGCAAGGCTTGGTCGATCACGGATTCATTACTGCTCCGGGCGGCGACCGCTTTCAGGCTTCGGGATTTATTGTGAACTGCCCCATCATCAGCAGCGATAACTAATCCGCACAAAAACAAAATGCCGTGCTGAGAAGCACGGCATTTTTTTGTAGAAACAACTGTTGATTCGAATCAACAAACCAGATTTTCTTTTGACAGTTTCAGTCCATCCAGATTGCCCAGCACCGTCACAGCAACTTTATCTGCCTGGAAAAGATTGTTCGCCATTTCGCAGACTTCTTCACCGGTGACCACTTCAATCTGTTCAATGGTTTCGTCCAGACTAAAGAAACGCTTGAAGCACATTTCCTGGCGCGCGAGGTTTGACATGCGTGACGTACTCGACTCCAGCCCCAGCATCAGGCCGCCTTTGAGCTGATCTTTAGCACGGCGCAATTCATCTGCCGGAATTGGCTCTGCTTTCAGTTCGCGAAACTCAGCCAGTACAGAATCCACAACTTTGCGCGTGGATTCGAGTGACGTGCCGGCGTAAATCGCCATGCAGCCGGTGTCGCGATAAGGATTGAGGTCGCTGTAAATGGAATAGACCAGCCCCTGCTCTTCGCGAATCTTCTGGAACAGCCGAGAACTCATGCCGCCGCCCAGCACGGTATTCAACACATAAGAGACGTAACGCTTTTCATCGTGAATCGGATGCGAAGGCACACCAACGCAAAGCTGCACCTGCTCCAAAGACTTCTTGTTGCGCGTAACCACCCGCGAAGTAATCTCCGGCGCTGGCGTATGGAAGCCGTTAGGCACGCGATCCAGCCCGGCGAAGCGTTCTTTGATCAGCCGCACAAACTTTTCATGGTTCAGGTTTCCAGCGGCCGAGATAATCATGTTATTCGGAGCAAAGCGCTGCTGGTAAAAGCCAAAGAGCTTCTCGCGTTCAAAGGAGCGAACGGTCTCTTTGGTTCCCAGGATCGGCTTGCCCAGCGGATGGTCTTTCCAGAAATTCTGCGTGAAGATCTCATGCACCAGATAATCCGGATTATCTTCATCCATTTTGATCTCTTCCAGAATTACGCCTTTTTCCCGCGTAATATCTTTGGGATCAAACGTTGGGTTCAGCACCAAGTCACTCAAAATATCAATAGCTACGGGCACATGCTCATCCAGCACTTTAATATTGAAGCAGACAGTTTCCTTGCCGGTGAAGGCGTCCATGTTGCCGCCGATGGAATCCACCTGGCGGGCAATATCACGCGCGGTGCGCGTCTTGGTGCCTTTGAATACCATGTGCTCGGTAAAATGAGAAATGCCGTTGAGTTCCGGCGATTCATCGCGCGAACCAGTATTAATCCAGATGCCAATAGCAATGGAGCGAATGTGGGCCATCTCTTCAGTCAGCACAATTAAGCCGTTGGGAAGGACCTCACGTTGGATGTTCCGTGGTTCACTAATTGAGGGTCGAGTTAAGACTGCGGTTTCCATCTCTGGTCTGTATTTGATTCTTACACATGGCAATTGGTCGCACGGGTAAATATATGTCTATATAAATCAATAGTTTACGCTGTTTCATGAGATTACCGCTGTATTTTGGCCGGTACGTGTAGAATTTAAGGTGTAGACCAATTTCCCATGCCTGAATTGCTTCAAGACGGCCTTCTTGGCCTTGATTATCAAGAGCTTAGCGGGATTGCACAAAAACATGGGCAGCCTGAATACAGGGCTCGCCAGCTTTTTGACGCACTTTATTGCCAGCGGCTCACCGGGCTGGACTCCGTCTCCACGTTGCCCAAGGAATTTCGCGCCGCGCTCCAGGAAGATGGCTTTGACATACGGCTTCCGCAGATTGATAAGAGTTTTCAATCGGTGGATGGAACCATCCGCTATCTGATTGCAATG
>DASXZE010000148.1:0-9508 GCA_036502105.1 Candidatus Angelobacter sp.
CCAGTGGAATCAGCGCCAGCAACACCAGATACAGCGCCACTGCGCGCTCGCGCCAGAACCCCCACGTATTGGCCATGCCATAAGCTTTGCGGAAGCCATCCATCCAGGAGATCATTACGCCCGTGGCCGCCAGCAATGTAACGATCGATGCCGAGTAGATGATGCGTGTGGCATGGTGCTGCTGCGTCTGGAAGAACGATAGCGCCACAGTACGCGACCCCGGCGGCAAAACCCAGCCCACAGCCTCAGCTATCTGGACCAGAAAGCCTTCAGTGTCATGAGAGGCCTCTAATATGGACGTGACAACAAGAAATGCCGGGAACAGCGTGAGAATGGACGAATACGCCGCACCTTTCGCTGTCGAAAACTGATCGTGTTGGAAGGCCTTCCAAAAGGCCCGACGAAGCCGCGTAAAGTGCATTCAGAGTTTAGGGTAAAGGTAGCTCTGCGAGTTAGCAAGTTATCGCGAACGACCTACATTCAAAACTATTTACCGCACCACATAATCTCGACTGGATATTTTTCAAGAATTGCGTCCGCCGTCACCAGGATCATGCCTTCATTCTTGGCTTGGGCCACCAGCATGCGGTCAAAGGGGTCATTGTGCACAGACGGTAGTTCACCAAGAGTAAGGCTGTGGGCATGCGTAATAGGCAACGACTGCATCCCAAACTTCGCAAAAGCCAGGTTGAGCGTTTCACTAACGGTCCGGGCCAACGTGAGTTTACCGCGGGTAACCTTGATTACGATCTCCCAGGACACCACCGGCGAGAGAAAGAGTTCTTCACGACGATTCTCTAGGATTTGCCTTGTGCGGGTGTTCAGTTTCTGCAGGTCGTCCACGCTCCACAGCAAAACAGCCGTATCCAGAAGGTATTTCATGCACGCTTGCTTTTGCTTCGCGGTTGGTGGACCTTTTTCACCACTCGTTTTTCCGGTTCGCCTTCACCAAGAAAGCCAGCAAGGATGTCGGGCGGTAAGGGGCCATTAAAATCATCTGCCATCCAGATTTCGCCCTTCAGAAACCCGAGGGGGCGCTTGCCCTGCTCTGGGTATACTGGCACGAGTTTTGCCACGGGCACACCCGCCTTAGCAATAATTACTTCCTCTCCCAAAGCCACGCGCTGCAATAGCTTGGAAAAATTGGTTTTAGCCTCGTGGATGTTGAATTCCATATTTTTAGTATGGACTAAGTCGTAGACTAAGTCCATTAAGAAATGACTCAGGTTTATTTCGCATGCGGATGAAATTCAACAATTACATAGACCATCTGTTTGGAGAACCCTCTTCCGCAACCAACACACCTGAAACAGGATTGTTGCTCTTTGAGCGATGAATCACAACAAGGACAAAACCATGTTCCACCGAACTTACGATTACCCTCTTCAATCGAGACACTATTGAGCTCGCGTATTCTCGCAATCGGCCAGCAAGATCGCGTGACGTTTCCATCGCGCCACGAAGGCAGACGAAAACACTGCCTTGCTCTTTCATTTCGTCTCCGCATCGCGGGCAATACATTTGCAATCTCCGTTGCCATTCTAAACAATAAAAACGGGCTGGATTTCTCCAGCCCGCTCTAGTTTGTGATTCAGTTACTAATTGTTTACTCGGCAGCCATCTCTTCGGCTTCGCCTTCCTGGCGCAGAAGTTCCAGTGCACGCTCTGCTTCAGCGTATGCCTGGGATACTTCTTCCTGCACCTTGGCGGCAGCCTGCTCAAGCTCTGGAGCCAGCTTCACATTGCGATAGTGGTCCATTCCCGTGCCGGCCGGAATCAAGCGGCCCACGATAACGTTTTCCTTGAGTCCGCGCAGGTGGTCCACAGCGCCGTTGATGGAGGCTTCTGTGAGTACCCTGGTGGTCTCCTGGAATGACGCCGCGGAGATGAATGATTCCGTTGAGAGTGACGCTTTGGTGATTCCCAGCAGCAGCGGACGGCCCGTTGCCGGGCGGCCACCGTTGGAGATCACACGCTGGTTCTCTTCGGTGAAACGGAACTTATCAATCTGCTGTTCCAGCAGGAACGTGGTGTCGCCCACATCCTCTACCTTCACCCAGCGCATCATCTGGCGGACAATCACTTCAATGTGCTTGTCGCTGATGGTTACGCCCTGCAGACGATAGACTTCCTGGATCTCATTCACCAGGTAAGACTGAAGTTCCTTTTCACCCAGAACTGCCAGAATGTCATGCGGGTTCAGCGGCCCGTCCATCAGCGGTTCACCCGCGCGGACATGCTCGCTTTCCTGCACGTTAATGTGGACGCCCTTCGGCACCGAGTATTCTTTCTCCGTGCCGTTGTCAGCTACCACGTAGATTTTGCGCTGGCCTTTGGAGACCTCGCCGAATTTCACCACGCCATCAATTTCGCTGATGATCGCAGTTTCACGCGGCTTGCGGGCTTCAAACAACTCAACCACGCGCGGCAGACCACCGGTAATATCTTTCGTCTTGGTGGTTTCACGCGGGATCTTTGCCAGCACATCGCCCGGGTGAACCTCATCGCCATCCTGCACCATCAAGTGAGCGCGTGAAGGCATGAGGTATCTCCGGCCTGATTTGGCCTTGATCATAATTGCCGGCTGGCGTTTTTCGTCCGGTGACTCGCCCACAACGTGGCGCGAGAGACCTGTAACTTCGTCCACTTCTTCGTGGAGTGTTACGCCTTCCTGCAAGTCTTTGAACTGCACGGTACCGCCAACTTCGGTAAGGATGGCGAATGTATATGGATCCCACTCACCCATTACCTGTCCCACGGTAACCTGCTGTCCCTCTTGTACTTTAAGCCGCGCGCCGTAAATCACCGGATAGCGCTCTTTTTCGTGGCCCTTGGCATCCACAACCGCGATGACCATCGCGCGATTCATAACCACTAGATCGTCAGTCTTTGACTTAACGGTCTGCGGATTAATGAAACGTACGCTGCCAGCGGTGCGGGCTTCCAAACGTGATTGTTCAGACACGCGTGACGCCGTACCACCGATGTGGAAGGTACGCATCGTCAACTGCGTTCCAGGTTCGCCGATAGACTGAGCTGCGATTACGCCAGTTGCTTCGCCCAGTTCAACCATGCGGCCTGATGCCAGGTTGCGTCCGTAGCAGGCGATACAAACGCCGCGCTTGGATTCGCATGTCAACACGGAACGGATTTTCACCCGCTCAATGCCGGCAGCCTGAATTGCCACGGCCAGCTCTTCTGTTACGTCCTGGTTTACGTCCACAATCACGTTGCCTTCGTAATCCTTGATCTTCTCAAGGGATACGCGGCCCACAATGCGATCACGCAACGGTTCGATAATCTCGCCGGCTTCCACAATCGATCCCACGTAGATGCCGTCCACCGTTCCGCAATCCTGCTCGCTGATGATTACGTCCTGCGCCACGTCCACCAGGCGGCGGGTCAGATAGCCTGAGTCAGCGGTCTTAAGCGCCGTGTCAGCCAGTCCTTTACGCGCACCGTGCGTGGAGATGAAGTACTGCAACACGGTCAACCCTTCACGGAAATTCGCCGTGATGGGCGTCTCAATAATTTCGCCTGACGGTTTGGCCATCAGTCCGCGCATGCCGGAGAGCTGGCGAATCTGCTGTTTCGATCCGCGAGCGCCAGAGTCAGCCATGACGTAAATCGGATTCAACTGTCCGACCTTGTCCAGCTCCTGCATGTTGTTGAACATTTCATCGGCGACTTTTTCTGTCACGTTTGACCAGACTTCAATCACCTTGTTATAGCGTTCACCGTTGGTGATGGCGCCGTCCAGGTATTGCTGTTGCACCGCAATAACCTGCTTTTCAGCGTCTTTCACCAGGCCCTTTTTGTGCTCAGGAATAACCATGTCATCAATGCCGATAGACAAGCCAGAACGCGTTGCATAACGGAAGCCGGTTGTCTTTACTTCGTCCAGCATCTTGACCGTGGTTTCCAGACCAAAGCGCAAGTAGGTGTAATTCACTAACTGGCCAATGCCTTTTTTCTTGAGAAGGCCGTTGATGAATGGCATCTCCGTAGGCAAATGGTCATTGAGAATGGTTCGGCCCACAGTGGTGTTGATGAACTGGCGTTCAAACATCACCGGTTCTGTGTGCACGATATCCTGATTGTCGTAAGCCGAAGTCAAATCGATGACTTCGCCGCTATAGCGCAGACGGATCGGTGTAAGTGTTTCCACTTCACCAGCTTCCAGCGCCAGCAGCACGTCTTCAGTATTTGCAAACGCGCGGCCTTCGCCTTTTGCGCCCGGCTTGCCTTTGGTCAGGTAATACAAGCCAAGCACCATATCCTGTGTAGGAACGGTGATCGGCTGTCCTGATGCCGGCGAGAGAATGTTGTGCGATGACAACATCAGCACGCTGGCTTCAACCTGGGCTTCCGGCGAAAGTGGAATGTGTACGGCCATCTGGTCGCCGTCAAAATCAGCGTTAAACGCCGTGCAGACCAGCGGATGGATCTTGATGGCCTTGCCTTCCACCAGCACCGGCTCAAATGCCTGAATGCCCAGGCGGTGTAGTGTTGGAGCGCGGTTCAGCAATACCGGATGGTCTTTAATGACCTCTTCCAGAATGTCCCAGACGATCGGCTCTTGCTGCTCCACCATTTCTTTGGCTTGCTTAATCGTGGTGCAGTGTCCGGTCTGCTCCAGGCGGTGATAGATAAATGGCTTGAACAACTCGAGCGCCATTTTCTTGGGCAGGCCGCACTGATGCAGCTTCAATTCCGGACCAACCACGATCACGGAACGGCCTGAGTAATCCACGCGCTTACCCAGCAGGTTCTGGCGGAAGCGGCCCTGTTTGCCCTTCAGAGTATCTGAGAGCGATTTCAGCGGACGATTATTCGCGCCACGCAGCACGCGGCCACGGCGTCCGTTGTCAAACAGTGCATCCACTGATTCCTGCAACATGCGCTTTTCATTGCGTACAATCACTTCCGGCGCGTGCAGGTCCATCAGCTTTTTCAAGCGGTTGTTGCGGTTGATCACGCGACGATACAAATCGTTCAAGTCAGACGTGGCAAAGCGACCGCCATCCAATGGAACCAAAGGACGCAGCTCCGGCGGAATGACCGGGATTACATCCAGGATCATCCATTGCGGTTTGTTGCCGCTCTTGCGGAACGCTTCAACCACTTTCAGCCGCTTGGCGTACTTGAGCCGCTTCTGCAGAGAAGTTTCATGTTTCATCTTCTCGCGCAGTTCAACTGAAAGCTCTTCCACTTCCACGCGCTTCAGAATTTCCTTGATGGCCTCAGCGCCCATCATGGCCTTGAAGCCGGTCGCGCGATACTGTACATCCAGTTCGCGGAAACGCTGTTCTTCCTTGATTACTTCGCGATCTTTTACTGGCGCCTCGCCCGGATCGACCACTACGTAAGACTCGAAATAAAGCACTGACTCGAGATCGCGCAGTGAAATATCCAGCAGGTGGCCAATGCGTGAAGGCAGACCTTTAAAGAACCACACGTGTGAGCACGGCGACGCCAGCTCAATGTGGCCCAGCCGCTCACGGCGTACCTTGGACAGTGTGACTTCAACGCCGCACTTGTCGCAGATTACGCCGCGATGTTTCATTCGTTTGTATTTGCCGCACAGGCACTCCCAGTCCGTGACCGGGCCAAAGATGCGGGCGCAGAACAAGCCATCGCGCTCCGGTTTAAAAGTGCGGTAATTAATGGTTTCCGGCTTGGTTACTTCGCCGTGCGACCAGCTCCGGATTTTCTCCGGTGAGGCCAGGCTGATTCGAATCGAATCGAAATCAGTAATGGTGTTGCCGAGATCAAATGGACTTGAACGGTACAAGGTGTCCTCCGTGCGGCACTTACGCCACCGCGTGCGGCTCCCGATTGCTGCATATCTCTTGCTCTGGTCTCAACTCCAGTCGGAAGCAATCCGGAGTTGAGACGCGCCTGAATGAAAGGTGATGTGGGCCATTGGCCCACATCCTCAATTAATCAGCCGCCACGGCAGTCTGTTTCTTGCCGCCTTCAGTTTTGATCAGCTCCACGTCCAGACAGAGCGACTGCAATTCGCGGATAAGCACGTTGAATGACTCAGGCACGCCCGGTTCAATGGCGGCTTCGCCCTTCACAATGGCCTCATAAATCTTGGTGCGGCCAAATACGTCGTCTGATTTTGCGGTGAGCAGCTCTTGCAGAATGTAAGCCGCGCCGTATGCTTCAAGCGCCCAGACTTCCATTTCTCCAAAACGCTGTCCGCCGAACTGCGCCTTTCCGCCCAGCGGCTGCTGGGTGATAAGCGAGTACGGTCCAATGGAGCGTGCGTGAATCTTGTCGTCAACCAGGTGAGAGAGCTTCAGCATATAGATGTAGCCCACCGTAACCGGCTGTTCGAACTTGTCGCCCGTCATGCCGTCATAAAGATCGGTCTTGCCCGATTCCGGCAATCCTGCTTCACGCAACATGGCTTTGATCTCAGTTTCACGCGAACCATCAAACACCGGCGAGGCGAAGAACACGCCTTTGGTGAATGTTTTGGCCACATGCATGAGCTCGTCATCTTCCAGGGACGTAATCTTTTCCAGGAACGGAGTGTCCTTGAAGATGCTCTTCAGTTCGCGACGAACAACTTCTTCACGCGTGTTCTCTTTCAGAAATTCAGCAACGCGCTCGCCCAGGTGATAGCCGGCCCAGCCCAGATGTGTTTCCAGGATCTGTCCCACGTTCATACGGCTAGGTACGCCGAGCGGGTTGAGCACGATCTCCACCGGAGTTCCATCTGCCGTGTATGGCATATCTTCTTCCGGAAGAATGCGGGCAATCACGCCTTTGTTGCCGTGACGGCCTGCCATCTTGTCGCCCACGCTGAGTTTGCGCTTCATGGCGATGTAGCACTTCACCAGCTTGATTACGCCAGGAGGCAGCTCGTCGCCCTTTTGCAGCTTGCTGATTTTCTCGTTGGTGATCTTGCGCAGAACGTCAATCTGGCGCGAGGTCATCTCTTCGATTTCATCAATCTGCTCGTTGACGCGCGGGTCCTTGTCAGCGTATTTAATACGCTTCAGGTTGCGCGTGGAAATCCGCTCAATGGTTTCACGATCAAGTATGCCGCCCTTGGTGAGCAGGCGTTTGTTGGTGCGCTCGTCATGCAGGTCAGCCTGGACTTCCTTGCTGCCCAGGATGGCTTCAAGACGTTTCAAACGCTCGTCCGTCAGGATTCGGATTTCATCAGCCAGGTTCTTTTCCAGCCGCTCAATCTGTGTAGCTTCAATGGCCTTGGCGCGCTCATCTTTTTCCTGGCCTTTGCGGGAGAAGATTTTCACGTCAACTACCGTGCCTTCAATTCCCGGAGGGCAGTTGAGTGATGCGTCACGCACGTCGCCGGCTTTTTCACCGAAGATGGCGCGCAGCAGCTTCTCTTCTGGAGTGAGCTGGGTTTCGCCCTTCGGCGTTACCTTGCCCACAATGATGTCGCCCTGTTTAATGGTGGCGCCGATTCTGATCACGCCGCTCTCATCCAGATCGCGCAGCGCAGATTCGCTCACGTTTGGAATATCACGCGTGATTTCTTCAGGACCAAGTTTCGTGTCGCGCGCTTCGATTTCAAATTCTTCAATGTGAATGGAGGTGTAGTAATCCTCTTTCACCATCTTCTCTGAAACCAGGATCGCGTCCTCAAAGTTGTAACCGCGCCATGGCATAAAGGCTACGAGCACGTTGCGTCCAAGGGCCAACTCGCCCTTGTCCGTGCAGGGTCCATCAGCGATGACCTGACCTTTAATAACTCGATCGCCTTTTTTGACCACAGGCTTCTGGTTAATGCATGTGTTCTGGTTCGAACGCTTGAATTTTGTGAGCTGGTAAATATCGCTACCGACTTCACGTGAAAGCTGGGTCGGATGATGTTCACCTTCCACACGCACAATGATTCGTTCAGAATCGACTGAATCAATAATGCCGTTGCGTCGCGCCAGAACTACCGCGCCGGAGTCGCGCGCGGTTACGCCTTCCATGCCCGTTCCCACGAACGGCGCTACTGCACGAAGCAGCGGCACCGACTGGCGTTGCATGTTGGCGCCCATCAGAGCGCGGTTCGCATCGTCATGCTCAAGGAACGGAACCAGTGACGCAGCCACTGAAACCAGCTGCTTCGGGCTAACGTCCACGTAATCGACTTCATCACGCGGTACCAGCACAAAGTTGCCGTTTTTGCGGGCATCAACAATTTCGCCGATAATCTTGCCTTTATCGTCCAGTTCAATATTGGCCTGGGCGATGACGTGTTTGTCTTCTTCCCATGCCGAGAGGTAGAACGAAAACGGCTCAACCTCCAGCGGTTTCTTGCGCCGTTCTTTCAGATCGGCGGTCAGCTTGTCCGCTTCTTTCAATTCAATGTGATCGCCCACGCGGTGATCACTGTCGCCGGCGTTCACGATCGTCACAAAATCGATCACGCGTGAATCTTTCACGCGGCGATAAGGCGACTCAATGAAGCCGTAGTCGTTGATTCGGGCATAGCAGCTCAATGAGCTGATCAATCCGATGTTCGGACCTTCCGGCGTTTCAATCGGGCAAATGCGGCCGTAGTGCGTGGGGTGAACGTCGCGCACTTCAAATCCTGCGCGCTCACGTGACAAACCACCCGGGCCAAGGGCTGAGAGACGGCGCTTGTGCGTAATCTCTGACAGCGGATTGGTCTGGTCCATGAACTGTGACAGCTGCGATGATCCAAAGAACTCGCGGATCGCCGCCATTACCGGCTTCGCGTTCACCAGGTCATGCGGCATGGCCGTGGACATTTCCTGGTACACGGACATTTTTTCTTTGATGGCCCGTTCCATACGGACCAGTCCGATGCGGAACTGGTTTTCCATCAACTCGCCCACTGCACGAACGCGGCGATTGCCGAGATGGTCAATGTCGTCCACCGCGCCAATGCTCTTGCGCAGCTTCAGCAGGTAGCGGATGGTGGCGTAAAAATCTTCCGGCTCCAGCGTCCGCTTGTCCAGACCAACTGCTTCGTTCCGGTCATACAGCTTGATGTTGAACTTCAAGCGGCCTACACGGCTGAAATCATACTTCCGGGCATCGAAGAACATGCCATGGAAGAGCGCAGTCGCCGTGTCCAGGGTCGGCGGATCGCCCGGACGCAGCTTGCGGTAGATTTCAATCAGTGCTTCCTGCGGCGTCTTGACTGAATCGCGACGCAGCGTTGCGCTGATCACATTGCCCACATCGTCCCGCTCTGGGAAGAAGACATGAATGTCTTCCACGCCCGCGTCCATAATCTTCGCGAGCTTATCGGCGGTAATTTCGCTGTTTGCTTCCAGCAAAACTTCGCCGCTGGCCGTATCCACAACGTCAGCCGCTGTGAATGCACCTTCCAGATCGGTCGTGTCAATATCGATCTCATTGATCTTGGCTTTCTGGATTTCCTTGAGCACTGCCGGAGAAATCTTGCGTCCGGAGTGTGCGATCTCATGACCGCTCTTGTCCTTAACGCTGTGCGCCAGTTTCAGGCCAAGCAGGTTCGTGGGACGCTCAATACCGCTCTCCA
>DASXZE010000149.1:0-2284 GCA_036502105.1 Candidatus Angelobacter sp.
TGCTTAAATAACTGGGTTGCTTAAATAACTGGGTTGCTTAAATTGGGTTGCTTAAATTGGAGTGTTTAAATAAAGAACTATGGAAACAAGAACCGAATCTCTGCTGCAATCGCTCACCAGCGTAAAGCTGTACGATCTGGCGCAGCCGTACTTTGTTGGAATGCCGCATCACCCTGTGCATCCGCCATTTCTGTTTAGCCTGACCAAGTTGCATGGCGACTACGTTATGCCTAACGGTGGCAGCTCCGCATCAGAAGGGCTGGCGCTCGGCGGACATCTTGGCACCCACATTGACGCGCTGTGCCATTTCTCCTGCGGCGGAAAACTTTACGGCGGACACGACGTCGCCTCAGCCCAATCGTACGGTGAAGGCATGAAGCAGCATTCCGTCGATACACTCGCGCCCCTCGTGCGCCGAGGCATTCTGCTGGACATCGCGGGACAACAGAATCTCGCCAGTCTTCCCGCAAATTTTGAGATCACGCCCGAACACATGGAAACAGCTACCCGCACTCAGAGCGTAGAAATCAAAGCTGGCGATATCGTTCTCTTGCGCACAGGTTGGGGCGCATTCTTCGCTGATGTACCACGCTTTGAAGCGCAGATGCACAACCCTGGCCCATCTGAGCAAGGAGCGCGCTGGCTCAGCAGCAAGAAAGTTTTTGCCGCCGGCTCAGACACGATTAACTTTGAACTGGTTCCTTCGCGCACCATGCCTGCGCACGTTCATCTATTAGTGGAAAGCGGCATTCACATTATCGAGTGCCTGAACCTTGAACAGCTGGCAGCAGAAAAGGTTTTTGAATTCATATTTGTTGCCGCGCCATTAAAAATTCGCGGCGGCACCGGCTCGCCCATTCGGCCCTTTGCACTCAAAGCCTGACCTGGAGAACACACGATGACAATCAAACAAGGCTGGACCGGCCGCGTGTATGAAGACTTTGAAATCGGCGACATTTACCAGCATGCGCTTGGACGCACCGTGATTGCCGCGGACAACATCTGGTTCACCCTGCTTACGCAGAACACCAATCCAATTCATTTTGACTCCGCTTACAGCGCGCAAACCGAATATGGCAAGCCGCTGGTTGATTCCACCTTCACCCTGGCGCTGGTCACCGGACAGTCCGTTTCAGACGTTTCACAAAATGCCATGGCCAATCTCGGATGGGATGAAGTCCGCCTGCCCAATCCGCTCTTTGAAGGCGACACAGTTTATTCGCGCAGCGAAGTCCTGGAAAAGCGCGAATCAAAATCCCGGCCAAACATCGGCATCGTAAAAGTAAAAACTACCGGCTATAAACAGGATGGCAGCGTAGTGATCGAATTCAAGCGCACCATGATGATCTACAAACGCGGACACGTCCCGCGGGTCCCACAGCCAAAAATCACGCCACAAAAAAAATAACCTCACTTATACCGGATCAGGCAGCTTCGCGCGCCACCTGCTGAAATCCTCGGATCGAAAACTCCAGCTGCTCCTGCAGGCTTTCGCCAATCTGGATTATGTCGCCGATGACCGTGCTCAGGTCCATGCGAATCAGGTTGCGCTGCAGCACGGAAGAGAGCACACGTTGCAGCAGGCGCATTTCAATCACAATGAGCGGAATGCTATAGCCTTGCCGGGCGCGTTCTTTTCCATGGATAGCAGCAGCGTTCTTGGCCGCGGCTGAGGTAGCGTCGGTTTCCGAGTCAATCCGTTCCGCAAGTTCTGCAACCAGCTTGGGCAGATGATCAATACGGTCCTGATCATTGATAGGGATGGTGGTGAGTTCCGGATGAGTCTTCGCCAGCGCAAGCCACTCTTTGATAATCTCACTCAGATTTTCTTTCATCAGGTGAGAAACCCGCTTGAGCGGAGTGTCCGGATGAGTGGGCTTGCGGTTGGCCAGGCGGTGCTGGATGGCATGAATCAATGTGGGAACATCGGTGGGCTTAAGCAGATAGTCGTCAACCTGACTGCGAATCGCCTGCAGCGCGGTATCAAAATCAGGATAGCCCGTAAGAATAAAAGTTGCCGCCTGCGGCTGCACCCGACGCATGGCGCTCACCACGGTAAAACCGTCTCCCGGCTGGCCAATATTCAGGTCGGAAAGCAGCACATCAAAAGTCGCATGGTTCAGCTGTTCTAGCGCTTCCGGGACAGTGGCTGCCGTGGTCACGGCAAATCCGTGTTGTTCCAAAATTAGTTTCAGCGTGGTGCGTATCCCCGCCTCGTTATCCACGAACAAAATCCGGGTTGCCATTATTTATTTGCTCCATCCAATTAGATGTTCTGGCAGGG
>DASXZE010000150.1:0-12172 GCA_036502105.1 Candidatus Angelobacter sp.
TCGTTTTGCTCCACCAGCAGCGTGCGTTTGCTCCACTGCGCGCACTCGCGCGCAATGGCCACACCATTGATGCCGCCGCCGATCACCAGAACATCAAAGCTCTGGTTCTTAGTTTGGATAGGCCCGCCCACTTACACCTTATTTAGATGCTTTTTGGGCGCAGAGCAACATTACCTCGGAATAGATTCGCGAAACGAGCGGTTTTAAACGACTTACGGCTCCGCGTGCGCCAGGACTGCTTCCGTGGTGGCCCATAGCTCAGGCTCAATATCTGGGAAGACAGAGTCGCGCACTTCAATCGCTTCCAACTCCTGGATCCGTACTGCTGAGATTTGATGAGTGGTCTCAAAGCGCCGCCATGTATCCAGCAACGCGCGGAATTGGTCCAGATGGGTGTTAAAGCGCTTCTCCGCATAGTCTCGCGCGGCCTTGGTGGTGATCAGGAATTGCCAGTCAGAAGATTCCAGCAGCAGCAGTTCGCGGCATAGCTGCTTGGCCAGTCGTGTGGCCATTTCATGCCCGCGCCACAGACCGCTGTTCGCCATCTGCTGCACTGCCAGCTCTGCGGGATAAATATGCGTCCATGTCCATGACGTATCGTCATTCAGCCAGACGCTGTTGTTGCTCTCCGCGCCCCATGATCCTTCCGGCAAAGCCACATAGCCGCTGGGCGGAGACTGCTGCATATACTCCGGACATGTAATCAGCTCAATCTTTGATTCGGGCCTGGAAAATTCCAGCACCACATTCTTCAGCCACTCCGGACCTTCAAACCACCAGTGCCCAAACAACTCCGCATCAAACGGCGCAGTCAGGATAGGTGTGCCAGCCCCGTTCTTGCCATGGCGCTCCAGCGTTTCCGTCACAATGTGCGCAAAATGTTTGGCGTGTTCGCGTGTCCGCTCCAGCGCAATCGCGGGATCGTAAGCTTGTTTGAGTCCCAGGTCGATCTTTGGCCCGGTAATTTTCCAATACCGATTGCCACCCGGCCAGCGCTTCTTGTGGAACTCCAGATAATTCGCGTCTCCCGGATATCCCTGGTCGCCGCTCCAAACCTGCACGCCCGTGCGTGGATCGCGCGTAAAGAAAGCCACGTGCGCGTCCGGATCAGGGCTCTCGGCAAAATATGGACGATAAAAGTTCTTGTGCGCCTGGTCTTTCACTGCCTCCAGCGTTTCCAGCGCCAGCGGAACGTCTCCGGCCATCAATTGGTACGGCGTAAAGCGCGTAGAGCTATCGACTAAATGCGTATCGACGTAAAAGAATTCCAATCCGTATTCAGACAAAATCTCTTCCACGCCATCGCGATAGAAAAGCTTCTGCGGTCCGCTGGACCCTGCGGGTGTAACCGGAAACTTCCACTCGCCCGCTGGACGATAACCACACTCCGGCAGCCATATGCCGCGCGGCTTCTTATTAAAGAAGCGTTCATGCGTCTCCACGCCGGTGCGAACCTGCGCGCGGATGGACGCGTCCGTGCCTAAAAGAGGGAAGTATCCATGTGTTGCGCCGCAGGTAATAATTTCGATCGCGCCTGAATCGTAGAACCGCTGGAAGCCGTGGATGATATTGGAATTGAGCTCGTCAAACTGGCGCAATGCCTGCTCATAAAAATGCTGCCAGAATCGCGCCACTTCAACCATGTGCTTCTCGCCTTGCAAGGTGAAGTCGTCGGCATCTTTGTGCGCGGCCTGAATCTTGCGCAACATATACTTGGGAAATTCATCTTTGAATACAGGATGCGCCAGTTGCTCCAGCAGAATGGGCGAGAGATTCACATTCGCCTTCAGCGCCAGCCCTTGCTGCTCCAGTTCGCCAAAAATCCGTATCAGCGGAAGATAGGTTTCAGCGGCTGCTTCATGCAGCCATTCCATTCCATGCGGCCACGTTCCGTGATTGACCACATAAGGCAGATGGGAGTGTAGGGCAAACGTTACATATCCCAGCGGATTTTTCTTCGGAGTTTTCTGATTCATTTTGGAAAATCAGCGGCCTGAAAAAAGGACAACCGTCGCCAAGGCCTCTCTTAATAGATGCAGTATCGCAAGCGCAAATTTCAAGTTTACTACAACTAATCAGCCGAGGCTGGCTGAATGGCCCATACGGCTGGAATCGCCTATGCGGCCGGAAGAACGCACCGCTTTCTCACTCTGAGATGCAAAAAAGAATGGAGATGCCAGCAGCAGCATCTCCATATATCTCAGGGTAGAGTATTAGCTCTGCGCGATTTTAAATGTGAGCGGAGCAGACGCGGGTTCCTTGCTCGCCGGCTCTTCTTCCACCGCCAGCAGATTGGCCACGGAATCACTCAGGCTTACGCAATTGCAACCACGCCGCTTGGATTCATACAGCGCTTCGTCGGCGTAGCGCAACAGGATCTCCGGCGTAAGAACTCCGTCTTGCGAAAACGAGATTCCAAACGACGCAGTGATCTTGCCCAGCGAGTGCCCGGCATGTTGCAGCTCCAGCTTGGCAATGGCTTCACGCATGATTTCGGTGCGTTCGCGCACGCTTTCCAGCGAGGTGTCTGGCAGCACCATTAGGAATTCTTCTCCACCGTAACGGCAGACAATATCTTCCGTCCGCACAGAGCGCCGCAACATGGCCGCTACTTCTTTCAGTACAATATCGCCGGCAGTGTGGCCAAAACTGTCATTGAAAATCTTGAATTTGTCGATGTCCGCCATAATCACGCCCAGGCCGGTATGGTGGCGGCTGGAGCGATGCAACTCCTGCTCCAGTGTCGCTTCCAGAAAACGCCGGTTATAAAGGCCCGTTAGCGGATCGCGGATGGATTGGTCATGCAGCTTTTCGCGCAACCGCAGATTGGCCAAACGCAGTGCAGCGTATTCACCCGCTTGCTGAACCATCGATAGCCGCGCTGCTGTAAACACGTCAGAGCTGCCCGCGCTAATGTGCAGGATGCCCAGAGTTTCGCCCAGTGCCGCCAGAGGCAGGCAAGCGTATGCATCTGGAATGCTGCCGCTGAAATGCCGGCAGGTAATGCCCTGGGAATTTTCCACCCGCAAATGCAGGCGGCTGCCGCGCATGGCGCAGCAATCTTCCGGCGAAAGAATATGCTGCGTCGGGCTCAGCGAATCTCCCCAGCTCGCCATTACGCCCATCAGGTTGCGTGAGCTATCAATGGCGAACACCGCGCCGGCGCTGTAAGGAATAAACCGTTGCGCGTAAGCGCCCAGCACTTCATAAGCTTCCGGAGGGTTCACGCATATCTGTAGATTGGCTTGCAATTCGTTCAGCAGCTTGCCGCTCTCAGTTTCAATCTGCAGCTGTAGCAGTGATCCTTCCAGCTTGGTCTGAGAGTGCAAGGCCGATTGTTCGGCAATACGCAGCTTCTTTGATTCGCGGATCACCAGCAGGAACAGCACCGCCATCAGCACGCTGAAGCCAAACACTCTGACGGAAACGCTGCGTTCCACTTCCTTGGCCCGCGCCTGCGTGGCCAGGTTGCGTTCTCGCAGGATGACCTCTTGTTCGTCTTTGAACTTTTGCACCGCGTTGCGCACGCGGTCCTGCTTAAAGTCGGTCGCCGGACTGTGATAAATCAGCAGCGTCTTGTTAGTACGCAGGTTGTCGCTCAGCTGCTTCAACTCTTCCGTGATCCAGACCTGCAACTGCTTGATTCCGGCCTGCTGTGTTGGATCGTCCTTGGTCAGCTCTTCCACGCGCGCCACGCGCTTCCATATCTGCTTGGAAGACTCGGCAAACGTATCCAAATCCTGTTGCTCAGGCGTGAGGATGTAATGGAGCCACGCTTCACGCGCATCACCCAGTCCATCCTGGATGGCGTCAAGTTCGTAAAGCACCTGATGGGTGTGTTCCACGTACGTTTGCGAACTTAAAAGTTCGCGGGTGCGTGAGAAGCTATCCCAGGCCATGGCGACCAGGAAGGCGAGCATGAGAATGAAGGCAAACGGAAGGAGTTTGCGAGCGTCTAAGGCGCTCTTCAGTACGTTCTTGCTGCTGCTTTTCAAATAGAACGGCATATTGACCCCGGAAAGTCCAGAATTCTGCACATTTGCCTGCTTTCGGCCAAATGACCCAGTTTTAGGGGAAGTCGCAGCGATGATACATTAAATTTGTGTTAACTGGAGAAAAATTCGAGCGAGCAATTTCTATTATGGCCCGGCTTAGGGCGCCCGGCGGATGCCCCTGGGACCGCGAACAAACCTTCGATACCATCAAGAAATACACCCTGGAAGAAACCTACGAAGTATTGGAAGCTATTGATAATAGAGACTGGAAAGAGCTTCCCGGTGAGCTGGGTGACTTGCTCTTGCAGGTGCTGTTTTACGCTGAAATGGCCCAGGAACAGAGCTTATTCACCATGGACGACATTCTGGACACTCTCAGCAATAAGCTGATTCATCGGCATCCGCATGTGTTTGGCGACGTAAAAGCAAGTGATTCAGCCCAGGTACTAAAGAATTGGGAAGCGCTGAAAGCTGAGGAAAAGCGAAAAACCCTGCAGAATAGCGGTGAAAGTTTGCAAACTAGAGGCCTGCCGTCCCCTGAGCTGCTTTTAGAGGGCGTTTCTTCCAAAATGCCGGCCCTGCAGGAGGCCAGCAAAATCAGCGCCAAGGCCGCGCATGTGGGCTTTGACTGGCCCACCGTGCAAGGTCTGTTTGAGAAACTTGCTGAAGAGACAGAAGAATTGCAGGAGCAGGTGCAAAAAATTCCGCCTGCAAATTCAGCGATTGAAAAAGCTAAAATTCCTGAAGAGCTGAAAGCGCGCATGGAAGATGAAGTGGGCGATCTCTTTTTTGTTCTGGTAAATATTGCGCGTCATCTTTCTGTCGATCCGGAATCAGCTTTGCGCAGCACCAACAGAAAATTTCGCCGACGCTTTGGCTGGCTGGAAGAAAAGCTACGAGAGCAAGGGCGCACCTTGGAAGAAGCTACGCCAGACCAGATGGAAGCTCTATGGCAGCAGGCAAAAACTCTGGAGGGCCCAAAGAAGTGAGTGCAAGCGTTCCAGCCACTGACCAGATCACCATAAGAAAGTGCAATGGCATTGATGAACTCAATGCTTGCGTGGTGCTGCAAAAAGAAGTCTGGAATTTTGACGATGTCGATCTCATTCCGTTGCGCATGTTCATAGTCAGCCAGAAAATCGGCGGACAAGTCATTGGCGCATTCAATGGCCAGGAGCTGATTGGCTTTGCTTTTTCCATCCCCGGTAGCCGCGCCGGCCACGCTTACCTGCATTCGCACATGCTGGCCGTGCGCGATAGCTTTCGCAACCACGGCCTGGGCCGTCGTCTGAAACTAGCGCAACGCGATGACGCGATGCAGCAAGGCTTCGAACTTCTGGAATGGACATTCGATCCCTTGGAAATCAAGAATGCTCATCTCAATCTTGGTCGGCTCGGCGCGATCGCGCGCCGCTACAGCGTAAACCACTACGGGCACTCGTCATCGCCACTGCAAGGCGGCCTGCCCACGGACCGCCTGGTAGCAGAGTGGTGGTTGAAGTCAAAGCGTGTAACCAATTTGCTGGACAAGAATCAGCCGCCGGAGTTTCCTGTCGAAAAGAGAATTGAAGTTCCAGCCCAAATTTATGCGTGGAAATCTACTCCGGCCGAACGGCAAAAAGCTGCGGACGTGCAAAAGCGCAACCGGGAACAGTTTATCTCTGCCTTCTCTCATGATCTTGCTGCTTTGGCCTATGAACGCGACGGGCAGGGCAACGGCGCATTTCTGCTGGGCCGCTGGGATGAAGACTGGTCGTATGCTTACACTGACGAAGACTAATTGCTAATTGCCAATTACCAATTGCTTAAGGATGTGCGATGAAAATTGAAGCCATTACCCTGCGCGAGATTCGCATGCCGCTGGTGCATTTCTTTGAGACCAGCTTTGGCCGCACCACCGAGCGCCGCATCCTGCTTTTAACCATGCATACTGACGGCCCCGATGGCTGGGGCGAATGCGTGGCCGGCGAAGATCCTTTCTATAGCGAAGAATCCATCGACACGGCATGGTATGCCACCGAACGTTACCTGGCTCCGGCGTTGCTGGGCAAGACCATTGAAAGCGCGGGGCAGGCAGTTGCATTGTTCAGCAAAATCCGCGGACATCGCATGGCCAAAGGCGCGGCAGAAAATGCATTGTGGGACGTGGAAGCGCAAGCGCGTCAGGTCCCCCTGTGGAAGCTGCTGGGGGGAACGCAAAAAGAAATTCCTTGCGGCGTGTCGATTGGAATCCAAAACTCTCACGAACAGCTACTGGAAAAAATTGAGACCGAATTAAATGCCGGCTATCGGCGCATCAAGGTCAAATGCAAGCCGGGCTGGGACCTGGAAATTTTCACCAAGATTCGCGCGCGCTGGCCGGAGATTGTTCTCAGCTGTGACGCCAACTCTGCTTATACGCTGGACCAGATCGACCATTTGAAAAAGTTTGATGCTTTCAACCTGCTCATGATCGAGCAGCCGCTCTGGCATGACGATTTTTATTTTCACGCTCGCCTGCAAAAACAATTAAAGACCAGCATCTGCCTGGATGAAGCCATCCACGGCTGGCGCGATGCCCAGGCAGCCATTGAACTTGGCGCATGCAAAATCATCAATATCAAAGTAGGACGCGTCGGCGGTTTCAGCGAGGCCATGGCCGTTCACAACGTGGCACATCGCGCCGGCATTCCCGTATGGTGCGGAGGCATGCTGGAAACCGGCATCGGCCGCGCCCACAACATCGCACTTTCCACGCTGCCGAACTTCACATTGCCGGGAGATGTGTCGGCTTCAAAGCGATATTGGAAAGAAGACATCATCGAGCCGGAAGTGGAAGTGTCACCGCAGGGCTTTATCAAAGTTCCGGAAACGCCCGGACGCGGTTTCAAGATCAGGACCGATTTGATTGAGAAGCTGACGGTGCGCAAGCTCTCTCTGAAACTCTGAACGTAGTCTTTTTTCTGAAATCCCGACCTGAGCTTGTCGAAGGGGAGGGATCCCTATGGCAACGAGAATTTTCGGGCTATCCATTTTTCGGGTGATCCATTTTTCCGACTTTCGATGCATCCAAACAGAACAGTCTCGCCAACTTTTAGAATCTCGTTGTGATAGTGATCCCTTGCTATTGCTCGAGATTTCAGAAAAAAGACTGATCAGCGCTCATCAGCGTAAATCTGCGGCAAAACCTAGCCCCGCAACGCCTCATTCGGGTCCACCTGCGTCGCCCTTCGCGCGGGCAGATAGCTGGCAAACAACGCGATCACCAGGAACACCAGCGGAGCCGCCGCAAAGGTAGTCAGGTCACGCGCGCCAACTCCGTACAGAACGCGGGAAAGCATACTCGCCATAATCCAGCTCAAGGCCAGCGCGCCGAGCAAGCCGATCACAATGCCTGCAACCGCCAGCATCAAACCTTGGCCAACGACTAACCGTACGATGTCGGATTTTTCCGCGCCCAGCGCCAGGCGAATCCCCATCTCCTGGCGGCGTTGCGCAACGGTGTAAGCCAACACTCCGTAAATGCCCACAATCGTCAGCACCAGTGCAGCCACGGAAAAAGCTGCCAGCACCAGAAGCGTGAATCGCGGGCTGGCGCGTGAGCCATCCATGAGTTCGTCTATGGTTTGAATGGCCGTAACCGGCTGGTCAGAATCAATGGCGGAAATCTGTGCGCGGACTGCCGAGACCATGGCATGCGGATCAGCGGCGGTGCGGACCAGCAAATTCATATTGCCCCACGGCAACTGTGAGAAAGGAAAATAAAGCTGTATCTGCGCGTCAAGCGCCAGCCCGCGGTTTTTTACGTTGGCTGCCACGCCCACAACTTCAGAAGCAGTCTGGCGGCCCATGACGATATGCTTGCCAATTGGATTCTGTCCGGGCCAGTAGCGCCTCGCCAGTGCCTCGTTCACAATTACTACCTTGGGCGCATCGGCATTGTCAGCGTCAGTAAATTCCCGCCCCGCCTGCAGAGGAACGCGAAGAGTGCGGAACCACGATGGATTAATGGCCTCAATAATAATGAAAGGCCGTTCTGCGAGCGGAACTTCTGGCTGGCCTTCAGGCAGCACCGGCGTGATCCGTTTGGGGACCAGCGGCAGCGCTGCTGAAATGGCGGCGGAGCGCACTCCGGGCAGAGCAGAGACGCGGCGCACTAGCTCATCAAAGAATGCGACCTGTTTTTGCGGCACGGAATATTTTACCGTCGGCAAAGAGACGTTCATGGTGAGAACGTTTTGCGGATCAAATCCTGGATCAACGCGCAGTAACCGTGAGAAGCTGCGGACCAGCAGCCCTGCGCCGATCAGTAACAGCAAAGAGAGTGCCATCTGGCTTACAACCAGCAGCCCGCGCAGTTGCACTCGTTTGTGGCCGCCGGTTGATCCACGGCCTTCATCACGCAGCGTCTGATTCACGTTCGTCTTTGAGAGTTGCAAGGCAGGAAAGAGTCCGAAGCCCAGCCCCGTCAACACAGAGACAGCGGCAATGTATAGAAAGACGCGCGCATCCATGGTGATGGGAATTCCCTGTGGCAGATAGTTAGCGCCCAGAGTAGAAAGATATTTGGTCGCCGCCCAACTCAGGGCAAGCCCCAGCGCTCCACCCAGCACCGCCAGCAGCACGCTTTCCGTAAGCAGTTGGCGGATCAACATGCCGCGTTGCGCCCCCAGCGCCGCACGGACAGCAATTTCTTTCCTGCGTGACAGCGCGCGTGAAAGCAGCAGGCTGGCCACGTTGGCGCACGCAATCAGCAACACCAGACCCACTGCGCCAGAAAGTATCAGCAGCATGTTGCGCGTGTTGGCGACAACGGAGTCCTGTAAGTCAGTTACCACCATGGAAAGGCTGGCATCCGCGTCAGGCGCTGCCGGATTTTCTTTGTGATATTGCTGATGCAGAACGTTCATCTCAGCCACGGCACGCTCGCGCGAGACTCCCGGCTTGAGCCGCGCGATGATCGTCAGATATCCCACACCCATGCGCAGGCGTTGCTGAGTGAACAATGAATGCTCAAAATAACGCGGGCTCCACAAATCCGCGGGTGCAAGAAACGGAAACTGGGCGCCGGCGGGCAATACGCCGACAATTTCATAGGGAGTGCTATCCAGAGCCACAGTCTGGCCGATGATATTTTTGTCGCCGCCAAAGCGGTTGTGCCAGAGCGCATCGCTGATTACGATGACCGGCTTGCCCGCTGTCTGCGCTTCATCGGGCAGAAAGAGCCGGCCAATTTGCGGCTTCACACCAAGTAGATCAAAAAATCCGGCGGAAACCCGTGCCGATGGCACTTGCAGCGGTTCACCGCGTCCGGTGAGAATGAAATTGTCATTGGCGGCCGCCGCCACCGCGGAAAAAGATTGGCTGTGATCATGCACAGAATCAAACCGGTTCAGGCTGCAACAATGCGATTGCCCGTCTTTGCTTTGCACATCCAGTGAGACAAGCTGCTGCGGGTCTTGATAAGGCAGCGCCTTCAAGAGTACGGAACTGGTAATGGTAAAAATCGCGGTATTGCCGCCGATACCCAGGGCCAGCGTGAAGATGGCGGCAAGAGCAAATCCGGGGTTCTTGCGCAGCATGCGCGCGCCGAAGCGTAAATCTTGCAGGAAGGACTGCATAGCGAACCAATTATAGGACGAAGCACGCCGCGAAAAGTTAGTTTTACTCTCCTTAATACAAAGCGCTATTTAACAGGATTGCTGACTATGTCATTGCGCACAAACATCACCAGTTTATTTCCCGGACGCAGGTCATGCGTGCTGTAAAGCCGATACTTGCTGCCTAGCTGCCGCTCCACTTCGGCAGTCTGTGGCGTCAGCGCAATCACAATTGGTTCAGTCGTTGGCACAATGTGTCCCCAGAAGCCTGCATCTTTGTAGTCGCGCAAATACCAAGGCAGCGGCCAGTGCTCCGGCGACATAATGGTAATTCCAATATCTTTTTTTGCCGGATTCGCAGCCGCAATGGAATCAATTTCATTCACCAGGTTCAGGAAGTCACGGTTCGTGTGGGCGTACACGTAAGCGTAAGAGTTGTCATCATAGTGAATAAAGCTAAGGTCAATGGCCTGATACAGTGAGCCGGCAATCGCCATGGCGGCTATCGCTGTCACCAGGGCGCGCAGTCCAGGCTGGAAAGCTAATTCGAATAGATATCCCGTCATCAGCGTCAGAGGCAGGATCAGGCTCAACACCAGCCACGGCGTTTTATAAGGGACCAGAGAGTACGCGGCAAAAATCCCCACTGACCAGAAAGCGCAGAACACAGTGAAATAGCTGCGCGCGCGAATGAACGCCACCAGCGTGCCAAGTCCGCCCAGAACCAGAACCGGCGCTTCCTCAGACCACATCCAGGTAAAGTACGTTGACCATTCACGGTTATAGATACTGGTGTGGCCTGTCTTACTCCAGTAAGCGAATGTTCCCAGCGAATCCAGGATGCCCCTGGGATTAGTAAAGAAAGAGGAGTAAAACAAAATTCCAATGCCCAGGAAAAGAGCAGCTGCCTTGATGAACAGTTTTTTCTTGTCGCTGCTGGAGTCTTGGCCGGCTGATGTTTTGTCGCGACGAACAGAATCCTCTGTGCGTCCGCGCAAACGCAAATAGAACTTAGTGCAGGGAATCGCGATGAGCCAGACTCCTGCGGTGATGATCCATGTTTCCTTGGTAGCGAACAGCATTGCCGCCGATGCTGACGCCAGCATCAGGTACACCGCTCTTCCTGTCTCGCGATACCAGAGCCACGCCACGATCACGCCCAGAGAGAAAAAGACAAACAGCATTTCATGGATGAAATAGCGGGAAAAATAAACAAAGCCCGGTGAGACCGCTGCAAACGCAGCCGCAGCCAGCGCGCCTGCCGTGCCCAGGTAGCGGCGCAGGCAGAGAGTTAGCCATACCGTCCCCACGCCGAAAACAGCTGTGACCAGGCGAATACCAAACGTGCTGAGCCCATGTCCCCAGTGAAAGACATTGTTAATGGCCGTGGGAATTACCGCCAGGTAATAGAGAGATGGCCCGTGATAATTCGCCGGATCGTAGTGGTAATAGCCGGTGCGAAATAGGTTGACCAGAAAGAGGCCGTTCACGCCTTCATCGTGGTGCAGCGGTTTTTGTGTGAGAAACAGCAGTCGCAAAAGCGTGGCCGCGGCCAGAATGACCGCACTGCTCCACCACCACGCATCGCGCGTGGCGGGGAATATTCCCGGTACAGCGACGGCAAATTCGCCACTCCGGATATTAGATTTGCGCTTGCGGGCGCTTGCGGATTTTTTTGTCATCCGAACGTTTTCTTAGTGTTTTTCACGCAGGCTTGTGGCCACGTCAATAAATTCCTTGCCCACATAACGCGTGCGGGCAATGGCATCGGCAATTGGCACAGACGTAATGTCGCTGCCTTTCAGCGCTACCATGCGTCCAAATTTTCCTTCATGCACCAGGTCAATAGCGCCAATGCCGTAGCGCGTGGCCAGCATGCGGTCAAACGCCGTGGGCGATCCACCGCGCTGCGTGTGTCCCAGCACCACCGCGCGCGTTTCAAAGCCGGTGCGGGTTTCAATTTCTGCCGCCAGATTGTTGCCAACGCCGCCCAGGCGCACGTGTCCAAATTCGTCAGTCTTTCTGCGCTCTTCGTCGCCCGGACGGCTCGCCAGCTTTGCGCCTTCTGCTACCACCACAATGCTGAAATTGCGTCCGCGATCATGGCGGCCTTTAATCGTATCGGCAATCGCCTGAATATCAAACGGCTCTTCCGGAATCAGAATCACGTCAGCCCCGCCGGCCACGCCACTGTAGATGGCGATCCACCCGGAGTCCCGGCCCATTACTTCCACCACAATCACGCGGTTGTGCGCTTCAGCCGTGGTGTGCACCCGATCAATCGCTTCCGTGGCAATGCTTACGGCAGTATCAAAACCAAAACAAAGATCGGTGCCGCTCAGGTCATTGTCAATCGTCTTGGGCACGGCCACCACTTTCACGCCGCGCTCAAACAATTTCAATGAGACTGACTGCGTGTCATCGCCGCCCAGTGCGATGAGCGCATCAACGCCGTTTGCTTTCAGGTTGGCAATACAGCGGTCAATGCCATTCTCTTTCTTCGCCGGGTTCGTGCGCGACGTGCGCAGGATTGTGCCGCCTTGCGGCAGGATGCCCTTCACCGCTTCCAGGTCCAGCGGCCGCGTTATGTTTTCCATC
>DASXZE010000151.1:0-11115 GCA_036502105.1 Candidatus Angelobacter sp.
CGGCAACAGTGATAACTCGAGCGCGCCGTTTGTTGCTGTGATCAATCAAACGCTGGTACATAAATATTTTGGCGACCAGGACCCGCTGGGCCAGAAAATAGATCTGGGTGGTGCGGAAACTGGGGCAGTGCAGCCTTATACGGTGGTCGGTGTGATTGCCGATCAGGTGGATACCGGCATCTCACAGGCTGCCGAACCGCTGCTGATGGTTCCGTATGAGCAAGTGCCCGCAAGCTCGCTTTACTATCAGATTCTTATCAAGACCGTAGTCTTCTTTGTAGTGAAGACCCGTGGAGACATTGCCGTTGCTCCCGCAGTGCGCAATGTTTTCCGCCAGAGCGCGCCTGACTACGCCGTGGACAATTTCCAGACCATGCGTGAAATTGTTGACCAGAGTAATTTCAACCATCGGCTGGGACTTTATCTCACCGGCGCATTTGCCTGCATGGCTATTCTCATGGTCGTGGCCGGACTTTACGGAGTGCTGGCGCAGCTGGTGAGCTATCGTCGGCGGGAAATTGGCGTTCGTCTGGCTTTGGGCTCAACGCGCCAGCGCATTCTTGGCATGTTCCTGCGCCAAGGAACGGTGCTGGTGGTTGCCGGGCTGGTGATTGGGATTGTGTGTGCTCTCTGGGCGGGCCGGCTGGTGAAGAGTTTTCTCTATCAGGTGCAGCCCTTGGATGGCTGGACCTACTTGAGCGTGGTGGTGGTGCTGCTTCTTGTGGGAATGCTGGCGGCGCTCATTCCAGCGCGTCGCGCGGCGGCCGTGGAGCCGATTGAAGCACTCAGAGACGAATAGAGTTGAAATATCTAAAAGCAGTTGTGGTTGCTCTGTAATGAGAGTGGTAGTCTATCCAGTCCATAAGGGGGCAGCCATGCGCGCCATTAGCCGTTCACGGGTTTTGCAGATTGCATCTTTCCTGATCTTGATTTTTGGTTTGTTCGGAGCCAGCGCGTCTGCGCAAAGCTCTCCACTCGATAAGCAGGTCAGCACCGTACTGCCTGATGCGCAGACTTTCTATTTTGATCTGCATCAGCATCCAGAACTTTCGTCGCATGAGACGCGGACGGCCACAGAGCTGGCCACGCGCCTGCGCTCGCTGGGATATGACGTCACAGAGCACATTGGCGGAACAGGAATTGTGGCCATCCTGAAAAATGGTGCTGGCCCAACCGTGATGCTGCGCACTGAATTAGACGCGCTGCCGGTGGAAGAGAAGACCGGCCTGCCTTATGCAAGCAAAGCGCGCACTAAAGATGACAGCGGGCGAGACGTGGGCGTGATGCATGCCTGCGGACACGATATACACATGGCGTCTTTATGGGGCACAGCCGCCATCATGGCGCATAGCAGGGATTCATGGCACGGAACGCTGATGTTGATTGGCCAGCCTGCCGAAGAGACGATCACCGGCGCTGATGCAATGATTAAAGACGGCTTGTTCTCGCGCTTTCCCAAGCCAGACATTGGCATCGCGTTGCACGATACCAATACTCTTCCTTACGGCAAAGTGGGAATTACGCCGGGATATGCCAAGGCCAACGCAGACTCCGTCCGCATTACGGTCTATGGCAAAGGCGGGCACGGCGCGCTGCCCAATACCACAGTTGATCCTGTTCTGATCGCAGCGCGTATTGCGGTTACGGTGCAATCCATTGTCTCCCGCGAGATCAAACCGGGCGATGCAGCGGTGATTACTATCGGTTACATTCAGGCGGGCTCAAAAAATAATATTATTCCTGACGAAGCGCGCATGGGCTTTACCGTGCGCTCTTACAAGCCAGATGTTCGCCAGCATCTGCTGGCTGGCATTGAGCGTGTAGCCAAAGCAGAGGCCATGGCCGCAGGCGCAGAGAAAATGCCGCTGATCGAAAAATACGAATCCACCTCGGCGGTCTATAACGATCCAGTTCTCACACAGCATTTGGCCGCGACGCTCGAAGGCGTTCTGGGCAAGGGAACCGTGGTGACGGAAGAGCCCATCATGACGTCAGAAGATTATTCGTACTTCGTCGATCAGGGAATACCGTCTTTTTATTTCACGCTGGGTGTAGCCGATCCGCAAAAGCTGGCAGAAGCAAAAGCAGCCGGCGGACAGCTGCCCAGCAATCACTCGCCGCTGTTTGCGCCGGTGCCGGAGCCTTCCATTAAGACCGGCATCACGGCAGAAGTGGCAATCCTGCGCGATCTGCTGAAGGGTACTCCGGCAGATGTGAGGAAGTTTACGGAGAAGCAGGCGGGGAATTAGCGCGCTGATTTTTCAAGAACCAAAAGCTTTTCACCGCGGAGACGCTGAGGCGCGCAGAAGAACACTCTTAAGTATTTCTCTTTCACGTTTTTTGTTCTGTATTTTTTATGAGCCCTATAGGAGCTGTGCATCCATGAATTTTTCACGCCGCCGCTTTCTTGAAACCGCAGGTATTACCGCAGCCGTCTCGCTGGCCAAGCCCGCCAGTTTATTGGCGCAGGATGAAAGCGCCGCCACAGGCAAGCAGCCGGCAGCCATTGCGCGGCTGAAGTCGCGCAAGGCGGAGGCCAAGCCCATCACCACGGCGGAGCGTGAGCAGCGCATTGAGCGCGCACGGCAATTGATGGTGGAAAACAAGATGGACGCCGTGATGATTATGGGCGGCACATCTCTGGTTTACTTTGCCAACATTCACTGGTGGATGAGCGAGCGCACGTTTGCGCTGATCCTGCCAGTGAAGGGAAGCCCGTTTTATGTTTGTCCGGCGTTTGAAGAAGATCGCGCGCGCGAGCAGATTGCCAGCGGTCCGGGCGGCAACAATGCTGAAGTTCGCACATGGAATGAGGACGAAAGCCCATATCTGCGCGTTGCTGAAGGGCTGAAGGCGCGCGGGCTTTCCACGGGCAAGATCGGCATGGAAGAGACGGTGCGTTATGTTTTCAGTGAAGGCGTGAGCAAGGCTGCGCCGGGACTGCAATTGGTGAGCGGCACGCCTGTGACTGCCGGTTGCCGGATGATCAAGAGCCAGCATGAACTGCAACTGATGACGCTGGCCAATCAAGTCACGTTGGCCGCGTATGAAGCGGCCTATCTTTCAACCAAAGAAGGCATGACGCAGAATGATTTTGGCGCAATGGTGCAGGCCGCGCACGCGCAGCAGGGCTTCCGTGGCGACGCCAGCATACAGGTAGGCGAATTCTCCGCGTTGCCGCATGGATCCGCCACGCCGCAGGTCATCCGCGAAGGAACAATTTTGTTGATGGATGGCGGCTGCGTAGTAGAAGGCTACGAATCTGACATCAGCCGTACAGTGGTTCTGGGCAAACCGACAGACAAGATGAAACAGGTTTTTGAGATCGTTCACAAAGCACAGTCAGCCGCGCTGGCAACAGCCAAGCCCGGCGTGCAATGCCAGGCAGTCGATGCTGCTGCGCGCAAAGTTATCACTGATGCAGGCTATGGTCCGGATTACAAACACTTCACGCACCGCGTTGGGCACGGCATTGGCATGGACGGACACGAGTGGCCCTATCTTGTCCGGGGAAACACGCTGCCGCTGGCTCCGAATATGACGTTCAGCGATGAGCCGGGAATTTATATCCGCGGAGAGTTTGGCGTGAGGTTAGAAGACGACATGCACATTACGGAGAGAGGGGCGGAGCTGTTTACACCGCAGTCACCGAGCCTGGAAGATCCGTTTGGGAAAAGCTAAAGAATCGCCGAGATCGCGCGCCATCGCCGACATCGCACGTCATCGGTGTTGGCCCTCGTACGAATCTCAAGATGACTGTGACGGGCAAAGAAAAATGGCCTTAGGTAGATAAAAGTTTCTGAAAAAGCATGAGCGTAGATAAACATGAGGAATTACGGACTAGGGCAAAAAAGTTTGCCTTAAGAGTTATTCGAATGTCGCAGGCTCTTCCACGAACTCGTGAAGCGAACGTGATTGCTAACCAGGTTTTGCGATCTGCGACGGGCATGGCTGCGAACTATCGAGCGTCAGGACGGTCCAGATCAAAAGCTGAGTTTATTGCAAAGATTGGCGTAGTAATTGAGGAAGCCGATGAAACCGCTTTCTGGCTTGAGATGCTAGCAGAAAGCGGTATGGTGAAATTAGCAAAACTCGAAAACATTCAGAAAGAGGCGCACGAATTGCTTGCAATCTTCGCCGCCTCTCGCAGAACAGCCAGAGATTAATTTAAAAATCATTTCAGCCGCTGCTGATAAGGCCAAGATTTAGGGTCATCATCAGTAAGTGACAAGGGTAAAGATACCGTTTTTAGCTTTACCCGATGACGGCGATGTCGCGCGATGACGGCGATGTCGGCGATTCCTTATTTCAAAGCTTTCTCCATAAACGCCGACACATCTTTCTTCAGCTCGCCCAGCGACGAATCCTGGATATACATCATGTGTCCGGCACCGTAGTAGCCCAGCGTTACGCGGGCATGCTGTGCGGTATCGAGCGACATGTGGTTCAGCGTGTATTGCGTGGCGAAGTAAGGCGTTGCCAGGTCGAAGTAGCCGGAGCCGACAAAGAGTTTCATGAACGGATTTTTGTCGAAGGCATCTTTGAGTGACTGAGCTGTGTCAGGGAAGCCGCCGCCGCGGATGCCCCAATCCCATTCGTCGAAGCGGAAACCGCCGCCCAGAATGTAATAATCCGAATCTGATTTGTAGCCCAATTCGGTGCGTACGTACTGATTGAACATGGCGGTATAAGGCGGACGAATCGCGCTCATGCTGGGATCGTTGCCCTGCGTTTCTTCAACGTTGGAGCGTGATGTGCCGGTAAAGCGGCTATCCAGGCGACCGATGCTTTCATGCTTATCGCGCAGTAGCTCTCTGGTGAAATGAGGCTCGTCGATGCGCAAATCGCATTCGTCAATATAGGTTTTGCTCAGGCCGGTGTAGCGTGCCAGATGGTCGATTACGTCTTGACGTTCCTGCTGGCTCAGGCGGTCACCTTTTGCTAGTGCCTCCGTGTACGGGCCGGATGCCCACTGCTCCACTTCAGCACGCAGGTTGTCAAAATTCTGCTCAAGCTCAGAACTTAGTTTCTTGTGATACCACGCAGCAGAAGCAAACGTTGGCAGATAAAGCGGATAGGGAAGATCGTTGCCAGGAGAGCCGTCAGCAGTCTGAAAATTCAGGATGCTGGAAATCAACATGATTCCGTTGAAGGCGATGCCGTGCTCAACAAGGTAGCCGGAAAGTCCAGCGGCGCGCGTGGTGCCATAGCTTTCGCCGACCATAAAGAGTGGTGACGACCAGCGCTCGGAGCGTCCGAGATAAAGGCGGATGAATTCGCCGACGGAGGCAATGTCATTCCGCAAGCCGATAAAGTTTTTTGTCTGGTCACGCTTTACGGCGCGGCTGTAGCCGGTGCCAACGGGATCAATAAAGACGAGGTCAGTCTGGTCGAGCCAGGTGTATTCGTTGTCCACGAGCTGATATGGCGGTGGAGGCATCATGCCGTCAGGCTGCATGCGCACGCGCTTGGGGCCGATGGCTCCCATGTGCAGCCAGACGGAAGCTGAGCCGGGGCCGCCGTTGAAGGAGAAAGTCAGCGGGCGATGCTCGGCGCCCTGGCCATCCAAGGTATATGCGACGTAAAAAATGTGCGCTTCCACTTCGCCGGTGTCGGCGTTCTTGAGCGGCATCATGCCGGTGGCTGCGGTGTAACGCAATGTCTTGCCGCCGGCATGAATTTCATGGTGTGTCACGATGGGTGGCTGATCGTTTGGATCTTTGGCGTCTTTCTTTCCGTCAGAAGCTGATTTTGCGTCGGCACCCGGAGCGCCTGCCGTCTTGGCTTGATCTGCTGAACTGGCAGCGGGAGCTGGCTTCTGCGCAAAGGCACAGACTGAGAAAAACAAGTATATGGCGATGACAAAAGACGAGGCGCAGCTGGACATTATGGCGACACTCCCACTGAATTAGACACAGTCTTTAAATAGACGCAGCTTTATTAAGCACAGTCTTTAGACGTGTATCCGGAAAACAGGTGAGTGTAGCCGCGCGCAGAAAAAAGGGCAAATCAGCCTGGATGAGAGACGTCTGGCGAGCGCTGCGGCAGCGGTTTTGAATCCTGATGGCCTTTGAAATACCACATGAGCAAGACCAGCAAAACTACAATGCCCACCATACACACTCCAAAATGCTGGCCTGCGCCGCGGGTTGATATACGCTGTGCCATGAATACCTAAACACGTTTCTCAAGCGAAAGATGCGGGGCCCGGTAAATCTTAAAGAAACTTTGCGGAGGATTCGCAAAGTTGCGTGGTTGAGAACAAAAGGCCACACGAAAGTAGATGCTCTGCTTATCTACTTGTGTGGCCTCAGTGTTTTACGAATTGAGTGCTGGTTCTTAATGGAATCGCGGTTTAATGAGTCAGACGCTTAGTGCGTGGGAACCACCAGATCACGATCCAGCCGCACTTCCAGCTGTGTTCCTTTTTCCAGACGCAAATCGGTGCCTTTAAAGAGGAAGCCGCTGCCTGTCCCGAGGCCTGCTCCGGTTGCGGCTCCAATCGCGGCACCTTTGCTGCCGGCTGCCAGTGATCCGCTTACTGCGCCAACGGCAGCTCCAATGGCTGCGTTGGTGATTACTTTCTTCTTGTCCGGACCTTTGCGATAGAGATCGCCTTCATCAGTGGCGGATTTAATAGACGGATCTCCAGGAACGCCGGTTACCGTAGCGATCAGCGGAACCCAGCCTTTACGAGTTTCAATTTCATCCAGGGCCAGTTGCAAACGAGCGCCGGTATAGCCGCGCTCAAAGCGGGCAACGTGGCCTTTGATGGTGCGTCCTTTGGGAATTACCAGTCCGATGGGTGTAACCAATTCTTCACGAAGCTCAGCTTTAAAGTGCTGACCTTCCTGCATTTGCTGGGTGTCGAGCGTGTCTTTCAATTTGATGATGAAGCGGCTGCCGTCAGGAATCGCATTGGGCGGCCCGCTGGGGAACGCCGGAGCCGCGCTGGCCTGACCATAATTAGAAGGCGGCGCCTGCGGGGGCAATTCCTGTGTTGGTTGAGGATTGCTGCTGTTATCGTTCGGACGAGTTTTGAGCGTTGGATCGTTGGAATTGCCGTTGTCCTGAGCAAGAGCACCCAAAGCCAATGCCAGAACCACGGCACAAACGGAGGCGGCCCACTTTGCCTGCATGGCGGTTTACCTCATGAGTTTTTAGAAATGCCTGGCGATGAGATGCGCCAAAGATCCAGAAAAGCTGCTTGGCAAGCTAGCCATTTCATCCGTAACCTATTCTTAACCCACAGGTTCTTAAATATGGAAAGAGGACATTACAAAAGTAACTGTCCAAGGGACCCTATTTGGGGCGATTTTGAAGCATCATATTGTGAGTAGAAGAGCTCAATTCCCTGAAAAGGAATGTGAACATGAAGAACTGGTTTCTGCCTGCTACTGTTCTGGGACTCACCGGCGTGGCTCTGGTGCTATCGAGCGAAAGAGGACGGCAACGCGTCCGCCATCTTATGGATGATTTCCTCCGCCATGGCGATGCGATTGGCGAATTTGGTAAGTTTTGCGAGGAACAACTGGAAACCATCCAGAAAAGCCTAGACCGTCTCTCTGAGGCCCTGGAAGAGCAGACCAGCTAAAGTAAACCAGCTAAGCTGCTATTTTGTTGATGGCCTCTGCCATGCGCACGTCACGCTGGGTCACCCCGCCTGAATCGTGTGACACAAGCGTCAGGGTGATGGTGTTGTAGCGGATATCAATATCCGGATGATGGTTGGCCTGCTCGGCCTTTTCCGCCACTTTATTTACAAACTGCATAGCCGCCTTGAAATCAGGAAAACGGAAAACCCGCTGGATGGCTGTCCCATTGCGCTGCCAGCCGCTCAGAGAAGTAAGCGCCTCTTGAATTTCAGTGTCAGTGAGCACAGCCATAATCGCACCTTTCTTTATGTCAAAGTGATTCTATTGCCTTCCAGAAAAAATTGCAGCAGCTGAGACTGCAGTCATTTGAACCTGCGGTTGCGCACGAGGGATGGCCGTCCAACGGAAGACGTTACGTAGTCCGGGTGGTGGCGAGAACTGGAGACGCCTTAATGGGATAAGTAAAGTGATTGATCTGTGAATTGATCTCTTTGCGCAGATCTTCCCAAATGGTGTCCGGCATTTCGAGGAAAACGCGAACAACTTCAGGATCAAACTGCCGGCCGGAGAAACGCTCTATTTCTTCGCGTGCTACCTGAATGCTTTGCGCCGCGCGATAAGGGCGGTCTGACGTAATAGCGTCAAGGGTATCTGCTATAGAGAATATGCGGGACCCCGTGGGGATATCCTGTCCGCTCAAGCCACGCGGATAGCCAGTGCCATCGAAGCGCTCCTGGTGCGAATAGACGATCTCAGAGGCTTCAGAAAGGAAGGGAATCTTCTTGAGCATCTGGTATCCCTGGAAGCAATGCTCGCGCATGATTTCAGTTTCAGCTTCAGTCAGGGCCCCGGGTTTGCGCAGGATAGCGTCTGGAATGGCCATTTTGCCAATATCATGAAGGAAGGCGCCGCGAGCAATCACGCGAATCTTTTCGCCTGAGAGTCCCATGGCGCGGGCGATAGCGATGGTGAAGGCCGTTACGCGCTTGGAGTGGCCTTCTGTCTCAGCGTCTTTTAAATCCAGGGCGTCGCCCAGGGCCTCCAGAGTAATATCGTAGGAGCGCTCAAGGTCGGTCATGGCCTGGCGCAGCTGCTCGGTGCGGGCCGCTACCAGCGATTCAAGATTGGACTGGTACGCCCGGTTTTCCAATTTAAGGCGGCGATGCTCCAACGCCCGGCGAACCATGGCCAGAAGCTGCTCGCGCTCAAACGGCTTGAGCAGATAGTCATACGCGCCGTTGCGGATGGCCGCCAGCGCAACGGAAATATCATGGACCGCAGTGACCATGATTACCGGCATGTCAGGATATTTTTCCTTGGAACGCTCCAGCAGGGCAATGCCATCGAGTTCAGCCATCATCAAGTCAGAAAGCATGAGCTCGAATTCACCGGTGGAGTTGAGGACTGCCAGCGCTTCCATGCCAGAGGCTGCCTGCCGGGTTTTGTATCCTGCAGCGCTCAGCATAGACGAAATTATTTCGCGGATCGGTTCCTCGTCGTCTACAACCAGAATACGCTCAGTAGCCATTGGAAAGTTTACCTTTGGGGGAAGCCTTAATGTAACTCAGAGTTCCTCGAAATACAACGGTACTAGCACTTAAAAAACACCTGAAAACGGTCAAATCCATGATATACAGTGTTTAACCCTACTTCGACTAAGAAACCCTTTTGAATTATGGACTTTACTCTCCAATCAGCGTTTCTGGCTGAAATGTCCACCCTGCTGATCCTTCTGGCAGGCGCAATTCTACTGTATAGCAGTTTTCGCGAGAAATATCTTGTGCCTTGGATTGCCGGCTGGAGTGTGCTTACTTTCTCCAAAGTATCCCTGATGCTGAGCGGATCCCGCGCGCCTGATCCAATTTGGAACGCCCTGGCCTATGGCTCTTATGTGGTAGCAATCGCTCTGTTTGCTACGGCGGTATTTTTGTACGTTGCCCAGCGCAAGCTCGTGTGGCCAGTTCTGGGAATACTCAGTGTAGCCCTGGCGCTGGAAGTGTCGTATGCATTGTGGCGGCCATATCCGGCGCTGCACGACGTTGCATTTGCTTTGTGCTGGCTCGTAAGTATTCTTGCTTCCGCGCAGCTGGTTCGGTTTGCCTGGGGAAGAATCAGCGTGGGACGCTGGCTTTTGGCGCTCATGCTGGTGCTGCTGCACATTGATGCCGCAGGCAGCGCACACAGAATCGTGGGCACCGATATTCTGGTGGATTTGCTACTGGGCATCAGCATCATGACAATCGTTCTGGATGATTCACGGGTCCAGGTGCAGCGCCTGGATGCGCTGAATATCATTACCCAGCAAATCTCTGACTCGCGCGACTTTGAGCCTACGGCAGGGACCATCCTGGAAGAGCTCATGAAGATGACGCGCGCCAAGGCTTCATGGTTCCGCACGCTGGAAGGCGAAAAGCTGGTGATGGCTGTTCACCGCAACCTTTCGCAAACTTTTATCGATAAAGTCGCGACGATCGAAACCACGCAGAGCGTGAGTGGATTTGCCTTGCGTGAAGGCGAAGTTTACGTCGTACAGTCCAGGGAATCGACGCCGGAAATTCGCGAAGCACTGATGGCAGAAGGCATCCACCATCTGCTGCTGGTGCCAGTAGAGGGCAAACATTCCAACGTGGGAATGTTTGTTCTGGGCATGCCGCGGTTCCGCGCTTACAGCATAAGAGAGAAAGACTTTTTAAAAGCAGCGGCCAAGCAGCTTGGGCTGGCCACGGAAAATCGTAAACTGCTGCAGCAGTTAGTTCACTCCCGCAATGAGTGGGCGAGCACCTTTGACTCTATCCCAGATTACATTCTGGTTCACGATCTGGAAAATCGTATCCTGCAGGCAAACAGCGCTTTGCTGGGCCGTTTGCAGAAGACGCGAGAAGAAGTAGTACAGCATAGTTGTGAAGAAGTATTGCCCGGCGCTACGGTCAACTGGGACGGTTGCCCTTATTGCACACATGCTGACTGTGGTGGCGAAGAAGACCCATGTTTCGGCGGATACTCCGTGGTTTCCACGTCGGCCTATACAGGCGAATCCCACACACGTGGCGGCACAGTCCACGTGATCAAGGACATTACGGAATCGAAAGCTGCGGAAGAGCGGTTTACCTCACTCTTTAATCACATGCATGAAGGCGTTTTTGTCTCCACACCGGAAGGCAATATTCTGGATTGCAATGAGGCCTTTGTCCGCATGCTGGGATATGCCAGCAAAGAAGACATTCTTAAGCTGGATGTGGCGCATTCCATTTACGCGGACATGGAAGACCGCACGAAATTTCTGGATGAAATTTCCCGCCATGGCTTTGTCAGAAATTTTGAGATCCTGCTGCGCTGCAAAGACGGGCGCAAAATCAACGTGATTGAAAGCAGCTTTGCCACGCGCGCTCCCAGCGGCAAGGTGGAACGCTACCAGGGCGTGGTATTGGACGTAACGGAAATGAAGCGCGCGGAGGATGAGATTCGCCGGCGCAATCGCGAACTTTATGTTCTGAACAATATCGCTGTGGCCTTCAACCAG
>DASXZE010000152.1:0-10042 GCA_036502105.1 Candidatus Angelobacter sp.
CTGGGATATTTCTGCATTGATCAGGATTCAAAGCCGGGCGCGCTGGTCATCAATCGCACCGTGGCATTGAAAGATACCTGGGCCCGCAAGCAGACAAAATAATAAGTAGCCGAAGTAAGCACAGCAGGCAAAATAAAGCAGCAACTGTCACGGAGCTTTGCTTTGAAATTTAGACCCTTGATATATAGAAATCAGATTGCCGCGTTCGTGCTCTGCCTGCTCCTGGCTTCGCCGGCATTGGCCGCACAGATTACCGGAACGGTCACCAACGGCACCACCAGCAAGCCTTCAGCGGGTGACGAAGTGGTTTTGCTCTCACTCGCCGGCGGCATGGACGAAGTCTCGCGTACCACAACTGACAATCAGGGCCGCTACTCGCTCGCCCTGCCAGACAATCAGACGCAACACCTGGTCCGCGTCACGCGCCAGAGCGTGAGCTACTTCAAGTCTGTGCTGCCCGGCGCAGCCACAGCAGATGTAACTGTCTTTGACGCAGCCACCGAACTCAGCGGCGTTACCACGGTTGCGCGCGTGTTTCACTTTCAGGCCAGCAGCAGCAATCTGGATGTAAGCGACATGTACGTGGTGAAAAATGATTCATCGCCGCCGCGCAGCAAAATCGGCAACCAGACTTTTGCCGTCACCCTGCCGGACGGCGCGCAGCTGACTGAAGCTTCCATCACCGGCCCCAGCGGTATGCCGCTGGCTGTAACGCCTGTTCCCGCGAGCACAAAGAACCGCTATGCTTTTGATTTTTCCATCCGCCCGGGCGAAACCAGGTTTGAAGTAGTTTACAAACTGCCTTATAGCGGACAGTATGAATTTTCTTTTACGCCCGACGCACCGCTGAGCGAGCTGGGCGTGCTGCTGCCCAAGAGCATCAGGTTTGCCGGAGTCTCCACCAGCTTCAAGCAGGATTCTGACGAAGCCGGTCTCGCCGTCTTTTTCGCCAAAGACGTGCCTGCCAATCAGCCAGTAAGGTTTTCGCTCGCCGGTGAAGGACTGGTGCCACAGGAAGGTTCACCGGGAGCCTCAAATCCCGGCAGCGCACCGCCAGCCAGCGCCGCTACGCCAGCCAATACATCCGCAGAGCAAAGCAGCGCGTTCTGGTATATCGCCGGCGCCATCGTAGGCGTGATGGTCGGCATAGCTTTAGTTATTTGGCGCAAGAATAAACGCGCGAAGTCTGCCGTCAGCAGTCCAAACATTTCCAAGTCCAACAACCCTAAGCCAGCTCAGGCAACACAAGATCAACCGCTCAAAACAGAGTTAGGTGACATGCTTGAAGTTCTTAAAGATGAACTCTTTCAACTGGAAACTGACCGGCTTAACAGCAAAATTTCTGAAGAAGAATATGCCAAGACCAAAGAAGGATTGGACACTCTGCTGCGCCGCCAGATGAACAAGAAATGACGAACCAGAAATAACAGGCTGCATTCAACAGCCGAGCCAGCAATGACGAAAGAAGAAGCCCGCCTCAAGGAATCGCACGACCGCACCGCTCACTGGAAGCGCTGGGGCCCCTACGTAAGTGAGCGTGCATGGGGCACCGTGCGCGAGGACTACAGCGCCACGGGCGAAGCCTGGGATTATTTTCCGCATGATCACGCGCGCTCACGCGTCTATCGCTGGAATGAAGACGGCCTTGCCGGTATATGTGATCGTCATCAACGCCTCTGCTTTGCGCTGGCCCTGTGGAACGGCCGCGATCCAATTCTCAAAGAGCGGCTCTTTGGCCTGAACGGAAGCGAAGGCAATCATGGCGAAGACGTAAAAGAATATTACTTTTACCTCGACTCCACGCCTACGCATTCGTACATGAAGTATCTGTACAAGTATCCGCAGGCGGAGTATCCGTATGCCAAGCTGGTGGCGGAAAATCATCGCCGCACCAAGAGCGATCCGGAATTTGAACTCATGGATACCGGCGTATTCAACCAGGACCGTTACTTTGACGTGTTTGTGGAATACGCAAAAGCAGACTGGCAGGATATGTGCATTCGCATCACGGCCGCCAATCGTGGACCGGAAGCAGCGGAGATACACCTGCTGCCCACATTATGGTTTCGCAATACATGGTCCTGGGCAGGGAAGCCCAGGCCTGCGTTGTCACTGGAGAAAACCAGCGGTGCTCTACTGGCGCAAGACCTGGAAATTGGCGACTATCGTTTGCATTTTCAAGATGGCGGCGCGCCGCTCTTCACTGAGAATGAGACAAACTCTGAGCGGCTCTTCAACTCAAAGAACGCTTCGCCTTATGTGAAAGACGCTTTTCATCGCTACGTGATCAATGGTGAAACAGCTGCCATCAATCCGGCTCTGCAAGGCACAAAAGCCGCAGTGCTTTATAAGCTCACAGTCCCCGCAGGCGGCGAAGTTTCCATCATTCTGCGACTCAAGAAAAATGATCCCACGCTTACCGTTGCCACTGCGCTGGGTAAAGACTTTGAGAGCGCCTTTGCAGATCGCAAAACTGAAGCCGATGAATTCTACGCAAGCGTCATCCCTTCCACCACAGACGATGACACACGCAACGTAATGCGCCAGGCTTTCGGCGGTCTGCTGTGGACCAAGCAGTATTACCACTATGTGGTTCGTGACTGGCTCGCCGGAGATCCTGCGGAGCCTCCGCCACCCGCGGCGCGCAAGAGCGGACGCAACCACTCCTGGGGACATGTTTACAACGCAGATATTATTTCCATGCCGGATAAATGGGAGTATCCGTGGTACGCCGCATGGGACCTGGGGTTTCACTGCGTCGCGCTGGCCATGGTGGATACAGACTACGCCAAGGACCAGCTCGTGCTTATGCTGCGCGAGTGGTATATGCATCCCAACGGACAGATTCCCGCGTATGAGTGGGCTTTTGGCGACGTGAATCCTCCGGTGCACGCATGGGCCACGTATCAGGTCTATCTCATTGACAAGGCAAAAAACGGCGGTGTGGGTGACACGCAATTTCTTGAGCGTGTCTTTCACAAATTGTTGTTGAACTTTACCTGGTGGGTAAACCGCAAAGACCCTGAAGGCATGAACATTTTTCAAGGCGGTTTTCTTGGCCTGGATAATATTGGCGTGTTTGATCGCAGCGCCGTCCTGCCCACCGGCGGACAGATTGAGCAGTCTGACGGCACTAGTTGGATGGCCACGTACTCGCTCGACATGCTGGCCATTGCGCTGGAACTGGCCGCGGTTGACGCCACGTATCAGGATGTCGCCAGCAAATTCTGGGAGCACTTCATCTATATTGCGCGCGCCATGAATGATCTTGGCAGTGACGGCCTGTGCCTGTGGGACCAGAAAGAAGGCTTCTTTTATGACGTGCTGCAGCTGCCCAACGGATCGCATGTGGCGTTGCGCGTCCGCTCCATGGTGGGGCTGATTCCGCTGTTTGCCGTGCAGATCATGGAGCCGGACCTGCTTGATGCCATGCCCGGCTTCAAGATGCGGCTGGAATGGTTTGTTGATAATCGCAAAGACCTGACGGCCAACATGGCGTGCATGGAAACTGAGGGCCACAAGCAGCGCCGCTTGTTTTCCATTGTCGACCGTAATCAGCTTGAGCGCATTCTTGCCGTCATGCTCGATGAAAATGAATTCTTCTCGCCGCACGGCATTCGCGCGCTCTCGCGCTATCACAAGGCGCATCCTTACATGCTGGATGTTGCTGGCGTCAATCACCAGGTTGACTACGAGCCGGGTGAATCCACCAACGGGCTTTTCGGCGGCAACTCCAACTGGCGCGGGCCGGTCTGGTTTCCGGTGAACTATCTGCTGGTCCAGGCGCTGCGTCGCTTCCATGCTTATTTTCATGATTCTCTACGTGTGGAATGCCCTGTAGGTTCTGGAAAGCTGATGAACCTGGACGAAGTGGCGGACGAGCTAAGCCGCCGTCTCATTTCCACTTTCCAACGTGACGCAAAAGGCCGTCGTCCGGTCTTTGGCACGAACGAAAAGTTTCAGTCTGACCCACACTGGCGTGATTACATTCCATTCCACGAATACTTTCACGGAGACACCGGAGCAGGCGTGGGCGCAAGCCATCAAACCGGATGGACTGCCCTCGTGGCCAGGATGATTGACGAGCTGGCTTCGAAACAAAAGCTGGCAACGCAGGCAGTCAAAGTTACGCAGGCCGGCAACAAGTAATTGGCGGCAAGTATCAACGATGCAATCTGAAAAATGATCAGCTTCGATAAGACGATTTGCAGCAATCTTGAAGTTGCGCTCAGCCGCGAGTGGCTTGAGACGAATGGCCTCGGCGGCTTTGCCTGCGGAACCGTTGCGGGTGCAAATACGCGGCACTATCACGGTTTACTTACGGCGGCACTTAATCCTCCCGGCGGCCGCATGCTACTTCTTTCTAAGATGGAAGAGACACTGGTGCTCGGCGAGCGACGGATTGATTTTTCTACTAATGAATACGATGCTGCGAGTGCAAACGAAAGCACAAGCGCAAATAAAAGCACGATTCATCCGGAAGGATACTTATATCTCTCCAGTTTTCGGCTCGATCCATTTCCGATCTTTACTTATGACGTTGCCGGAGTGAAGTTGGAAAAATCTCTCTTCCTGCTCAACGGTAGCAACACCGTGCAGATTGAATATCGTCTGCTGGAGAGCCCTTCGGGAAGCAAGCCGCAACTTGAGTTGAGGCCGCTGATCGCATTCCGCGACTACCATTCCAGCACGCATGAGAATCAGGCGCTCAATCTGCAGATTCAGAATGAAACAAATCTGGTAAGCGTGCAGCCCTATGCAAGCTTGCCGCGCCTGTATTTTGCCCACAATGCACAAGCGGTTGCGCCGGAAGGATACTGGTATCGCAACCTTCTGTATCGGCTTGAGCGCGAACGCGGTCTGGATGCAAAAGAAGACCTATTCAATCCGCTGGTGCTGCGCTGGGATCTAAGTAAAGACCAAGCCGCAGTTGTAATTGATTCTACTGAACCGCAAGACATCGGCAGCGCTGCCAAGTTTCGTTCGCAGGAACTAAAACGCCGAGAAGCGTTGAAAGCAAGCGCACCAAATCAAGATCCATTCGTGCAGGCGCTTACCGTCGCCGCCAATCAGTTTCTCGTTCGCCGTGGCGATGGCTGGACGGTGATCGCCGGCTATCCATGGTTTACTGACTGGGGTCGCGACACCATGATCTCGCTTCCTGGCCTCACTCTCTTTACCGGGAATGCTGAAATCGCCAAAGGTATTCTGCGAAACTTTGCGCGGCACGTAGACCAGGGTATGCTGCCCAACCGCTTTGTCGATTCCGGCGAGACCGCCGAATTCAATACCGTGGACGCAACGCTCTGGTTCTTTGAGGCCGCGCGCGCCTACGCTGCCGCGACCGGCGATTACAAGTTTGTTCACGAAGAGTTGTATCCCGTTTTTACCAGCATCATTGACTTTCACGTCAAAGGCACACGCTACAACATCAAGGTGGCGGAGAACGGCTTGCTCAACGCCGGCGCTCCCGGCCAGCAGCTCACGTGGATGGACGCCAAAGTCGGCGACTGGGTCGTCACGCCGCGCAGTGGGCAGCCGGTAGAAATTCAGGCGCTCTGGTATAACGCTCTCAAAATCATGGAAAATCTTGCGCAGCGCTTTGGCGATGAAGACTCGCGCCAGCGCTACTCTGAGATTGCGTCTAGAACTTTTTCAAGCTTCAACCAGCTGTTCTGGAACAGCGAAAAAAATTGTCTTTATGACGTGCTAAATAACGGCAACGGGATGCCGGATGCCAGCCTGCGTCCAAACCAGATTTTTGCCACGAGCCTGCATTACTCCATGCTCTCGCAGGATCGCGCGCGCGCCGTGGTGGAAGCCGTGGAGCGCGATCTGCTCACGCCGGCTGGTCTGCGGACGCTTGCGCCGTCAGATCCTCATTATTGTCCGCGTTATGAAGGCGACCAGCGCAGTCGCGACTCGGCTTACCATCAAGGTACGGTCTGGCCCTGGTTGCTGGGACCATTTATTACCGCATATGTCCGCGCGAACGGCGGGAGCGCCGAGGCTCGTGAGCATGCGCACAGCCTCTTACGCGGGCTGGAGACGCATCTCACTGAAGCCGGGCTGGGACAGATTTCTGAAATTTTTGATGGCGACGCACCGCATCTTCCGCGCGGCTGCTTTGCCCAGGCCTGGAGCGTGGCAGAAATTCTGCGCGCGCTCTGCCAGGACGTGTATCAGCTTTCGCCAGCAGCTCAGCCACCTGGATCGGGCAAAAGCTGAGAGCATTCTCATAGCCGGCTCAAAACCTGAGTAGCTGATCTTTTGCATCAAAAAAATCAATCCAAAACAACATGCTTTTCGCGTTATATTGTTTTTAGCGGTATGCAAGCAGCCCCACTAATCAGCTGAAGTGCTTGCATATCCGGCGGCGGACCTGATGTGCACGCTGACCTTCATCCCGAAGCCCCAGGGTTATCTGCTGGGCATGAATCGCGACGAGCGTCTGACGCGGGAGCTTGCACTTGCGCCCGTCATCACCACTACTACAACAAATCTGAATGCAGCTTATCCGCGCGAGAGTAGCGGCGGCACATGGATCGGTTCCAACTCCGCCGGCATCACGTTTGCGCTACTCAATCAGAACTCTGGTGCATACGCGCGCATGAAAGAGCGCAGCCGCGGAGAAATTATTCCCACGCTGCTGGGTGCTTCGCGCTTTCCTGAAGCCATGAGACGCTTCCAGCACATTGACCTGCATGGCATGATGCCTTTTTTGCTGGTGGGATTTTTTTCTGCGGAACAGATCATCAGCCAGTGCCGCTGGGATGGCCGCGAACTGGAGTTCACACGCCTTGGCTGGGACATACGACACTGGTTTTCTTCCGGCGTGTCAGACGAGATGGCAAGCAAGGTCCGCGGCAATACCAGTTTTGAAGCCTGGCGACGCCGGGACGCGGCTTCCGCCGAATGGCTGCGCGGCTTGCACGCTTCGCACTCGCCCACGCGCGGCTCATTCAGCATCTGTGTTCATCGCCCAGACGCCGCTACCGTCAGCTATACCGAAGTTGCCTATGGCTCTGACGAATTGATAATGCGCTATCATGCCGGCCATCCCTGTGATGCGCTAGGCCAGTTTGATACTGAAGTTATTCTTCATCCTCCGCCGGCCATTGCCATAGCCAGTTAAAACTTTTCCCGCTGCAATATTTTTCTTCCAAAAGATTTTCAAAAAATCTGTCCTCTAATCTTTCTTCCAAAAACAAAAGCCTCCGGATTTCTCCGGAGGCCCCTGATGCTACTTCTGTTTGTTTACTGCACGTTCGCTGTGACCGGCGAATTTGCATTCACTGTCAGAGTGCACGATTTGGTGGCAACGTTATTGGACGAGCAGGCTTGATTCCAGATAGCGCTCCGTCCGTTGATTACGCTGAGCGTTACCACGGTTCCGGGCGCAACCTGGATAGATCCCGTTGTGCCGGTCGCCACACTGAGTCCGCCAACGTTTGAGACAACGTGCTCGCCGGTTCTGCCGCCCGCGGTGACTGAGAGTGACATGGTTGAAGGCGTTGTGCTGGGATTCAGCGTGAGGTTAGCGGAGCGCGTTACTCCACCGCCCGTGACTGAGATGGTGACAACCGTCTGCGTTTTTACCAGACCGCTGGTGATCTGGATTCCATTCGAGGTGCTGCCGGCCGGAATTGTAATTTCATTTCCTACCTGCACCAGGGTTGGGTTGCTGCTGCTGACCTGGAATATCTGGTCAGTGGTTGACGCTGCTGCCATGCTGACGATTGCATTGGATCCGCCTGCGCCCGTTACCGTAGCAGGGCTCAGCGTGATTGAAGCGGGCTGGCCTTGCGGCGTAACGGTGAACTGAGACTTTACGCTTGTGCCATTCCAGCCTGCGGTGATGGTCGCCAGAGTATTGGTTGCCACATTATTGGTGGGGATCGCAAAGGCGGTTGACGTATCACCGGCTGCGATGTTAGCGATTGCCGGCGGCAGAGCGGCTGACGAACTGCTGGTGAGATTGATGGCAGCACCGCCCGCTGGCGCTTGTCCGTTGAGCGTGAGCAGGGCATTGCCCGGCGCGCCTCCGCTGATGGTGACAGGAGTCAATTGGATAGATTTAATCGATGGCGGCAGAATCGTGAGATTTGCCGTCGCTGTTCCGGAGTTCAGAGTGGCGGTGATTTTTACCGGAGTGTTTGCGGTCACCTGCCCAACCTGCGTCTGGAATTGAGTAAACGCCGTGTTGCCGGGCATGGTCACACTGGCCGGGACCGGGAATGCGCTGGGGTTAGAACTGGTGAGATTGATCACGGATCCGGCTGCGGGCGCCGCGCCGCTGAGCTGTATCTGGACAAATGTTGTAATGCCGCTATAAAGCAGGCTGTTGGTGGTTGAGATGGTAGTGGGCGCTGCTGGTGCTGCGTTTATCGTGAAAGATCCCGTGGCAGACCATGCGGTTACTGCAGCGGTGGTGGGAGAAGCATCGCCCTGGCTGGAGCGCACGCGCCAGAATTTCTGTCCGGCGGTGAGTGAGATTTCGGTGCGGTTCGGCTCGTTCTGCTGCGGCACGTCATCTTCTATCTGGGAGAAGCCGGAATCTTTTGCTATCTGCATTTCATAGCCGCTGGGCTGCGGATTGAGCACGTCTGTCCATGACAGCTGGAATGGCAGAGTTACGGTTGCGCCATTCGCAGGCGTCAGTATCGACGGAGGTCCCGAGATCGGGTTGTTATAAAACACGGAATAGGTAATTACATTGGAAGGTGTTCCGGCAACGCCGCTGGCGTTGACTGCATAGACGCGCGCTGAATAGTGGCCTTCATCCGGCGTGGAGAAAGAATATGTGGTGTTGGGAATGTTGTTGACCTGTCCGCGCGTTGCCGCCGGGAAAGTGGGATCGGTGGAGAACTGGAGAACATAACTGGCTGCTCCCGCAACCGGCGACCAGTTAAAGGTCATCACTTCCAGCGGATGGAAAGTTGAATAGCCTTTCGTCGGTGACATGGTGGGCGCGGCCAGCTGTCCTGCACCTGCACCGGTAATGTTAAAGCTGCGCGGCGCTGACCACGGGCTCTGGACCAATGCGCCGTTGACTGCCTGCACCCGCCAGAAGTATGTGCCATTCGGCAAACCGCTCACCGTGGCTTGTGTCACGTTGGGATTGGTCGAATCCTGCAGAACATTTGTGGGGAAAGTTGAAGAGGTGCTGACCTGCCAGTTGTAACCTGCGTTGCCAGTGGGGTCGCTCACTGCGGACCAGGAAATAGCCACGGGTGAAGTTACATTCGCTGCGTTGGATGGGGACACAAGTGCAGGCGCCGGAACTGCGGCAAAGGCGGGACAAGCCACGCCAAGGATAAGAGCAAAAGCAATAAGCATTGTGCTTAAACGAGTCTTCATGAAATCTCCGATCAAATTTTGAATAAGGGAGGACGGAGGATCATTGAGCCCGCAACAGAAATGATTCAGCCGAATTGCCCCTGGGGTTCGTACCCAAACTGCGTTCGCGCGTTGCCCCGGAAACATAAGATATTTCTCTTACTTTTTCTTGCGTTACCGAAGTTGCGCTAACCTTTCCTGAGACACGAGAGAGCAATGAAGCAGAACAGCGTTGATGTACATGTCCTTCGCAAGTTGATTTGATTCCATGCGACATGTACGTCAGGACAGTTTTCAGCCGCAATGGTCGTAGAACAAGTGTGTCATTGCAAAAAACGCGGCGCGAAAATGAAAATACTTTCACGTGGCCCTGCTTTAATTCATTTTTAGCCAGTAAATATGCACCTTGGGACAACCTATTTTAATCTGCATGCGTTGTTAATTTTGATGTTGCGGGAGTGAAGTTGAATGGCTCGCGCAGAAAAATCTTATGTGCAGATGTTTTGGTGATCGCGCTATGAACGAATTGTTAAAACAAAAAACTTGTTCCGCATGGCAATAGAGAAAATTTTGCTCTCTGTGTGTGCACAATTTTCTCTGTGCCGAATTTTTCTCTAGTGTAAAAAGTCTGCAAGCGGAAAAACTGTGCGCGGCTTCACGGCTAAATTGATTTTGAATTAAAGATTCATCTTGAATGGAAGCC
>DASXZE010000153.1:0-15937 GCA_036502105.1 Candidatus Angelobacter sp.
GTCCTTTGGTTACTAGACTTCTTTTAGTGCTCTATAAAATAAGGTGGCAGAGCGGCCTTCCACTCCCACAAGCGGAGTTGATGGTCATGGCCTTCAACAGCCAGGGCTGCTTTGTATCCGAGGCCGGGATGCAGTGCATGAAAACGCCAGCGGGAGAAATTCTCATCACCTGTCTTTACCTGCAATAGCTCCGGATCTTCTCCGGGAGCAAAAGCCACCACAAAACTATCGAGCGGAATGGAGAGTCCCTGGCCACGGGCTTTGATGTAGGCTTCTTTGCGCGTCCAGCAGTTGAAGAAGGCGTCCACACTTTGATCGACAGGGACGGCTTCCAGCCGGGCGCATTCTTCAGGCGAGAAGAACCGCGTGGCAATTTCATGGCTGGCAGAGTCAGCGCGAATCTGCTCCACGTCAATCCCAAGTTCACGATTTTGTGCCACAGCCAGTAATGCGACCTCACCGGAATGGGAAAGATTGAAGCGAAGGCCGGAAGTGTTGTGGGATTCAGCCAGATCGGGTTTGCCCTGCGGACCATAGGTAAAACTGACCTCACACGGGCCAATCGTCAGGCAGGCGCCAAGGATTTCCCGCAACGCGCCGCGAGCAACGGTAAAGCTGTTTCTGTCTTTCTCAAAATAAAAACGGTCAGTTCTCTCGATCTCATCTGCTGCCAGAAATTTCCGATTGTGTTGAATGACCTGTTCCGGCTGGACCAAAGCAATGCGCCACACGTGGACCTCTGCTGGTCCGATTTCGTTGTGCTCAGCGGGTGTGATCCAGCCCTCTGCATTGTCAATCATTCAACCTGCGCTCCCGTTGCCTTGTTTCACCACGGTCATAGCTTAAAGACTAGTGCATGCAATCTGCTATCCTGAAACTAAGTTTCTGGAGGGATTCATGCGCAAATCCGGCAGAGCCATTTTGGCAATTGCAATTCTTGCGGCAATGTTCATGATTACAGGCTGTCCCACGCAAACCAGCATTGCCGATATTAATAAGGATCCCGGACGCTTTTCCGATAAAGATGTGAGCATTCACGGAACGGTTTCAGAAGCATTCAGCGCGCTGGGTACTGGCGTTTATCAGATAGACGATGGCACGGGGCGTATGTGGGTTTACAGCCAGAATTTTGGTATCCCCGGCAATGGCAATAACGTAGCGGTTACGGGCCGAGTGCAACAGGGTTTTGCGTTGGGCGGACGCAGCTTTGGTGTGATCCTGAGGCAGACCGAAGCCAGAAACTAGCTTCCGCCGAATTTTCTTGTGCGGTTCTGTGCGCGTAATCCCGCGGCTTTGCGAATGCTGCAACTTCCTGTAAGCTACTTCATTCCTGCATGCCAGTCTCAACCACCAACTCCGGAGTCATCTACCAGGCGCTGAAGAAGTGCGACATTGGACTGGTTTCCGCGCTGCCTGAGACATGGCTGGTACACCTGATCCGCATGGCGGAAGACGATCCAAAAATGATCCTGGTGCGGCTGGCCAAGGAAGAAGAAGGCGTGGGCATTTCCGCGGGCGCCCATTTTGCCGGTGTGAAATCCGCCATGCTCATGCAGAACCACGGCTTTCTGGCCAGTGTGAACGGCATTGTTTCACTGGCGCAACTCTACCGCATTCCTTTGCTCATGCTCATCAGCTATCGTGGACACTTTGGCGAACGCGATCCCTGGCAGACGCAGGGTGGCGGCGTTACGGAGCCTCTGCTGCGGGCGCTGAATATTCCGTATTCGTTTCTTGATGATCCCACAAAAGTGGAGAAGCGCATTGCGGAAGCGCAGACATGGGCCTATGCCAGTTTGCATCCGGCAGCGTTGTTGCTTACGCGCGAACTCATGTGGGAGGAGCCCGCATGATGCAGCGCCTGGAATGTTTGCGCGCCATTTATGGCAAGCTGGAAGGCTGTCTCGTTGTGACCATCATGGGAGCGGTTGCGTGCGAACTGCAGTCATTGGGGCACCAGCCGAATTTTTTCTATCTGCAACACGCCATGGGCTTGGGATCTTCTACCGGACTCGGGCTGGCACTTTGCCTGCCGCAGCAAAAAGTTGTGGTATTTGATGGCGATGGTTCCATCCTGATGAACCTGGGCGGATACACCACGCTGGCGCGTTATCGGCCCAAGAATTTAGTACATGTGGTTTTTGACAATGAGAGTTTGCTCTCAGTCGGCGGCTTTCCCACGGCAACCTCTACGGGCAGCGACCTTGAAGGCGTGGCGCGAGCTTCTGGCATCAAGCGGACCAAGACCGTTACCAGCATGGAAGATTTCACGCAGGCTTTTGATGAGGCCCTGCACACAGACGATCTCACATCCATGGTTGCGAAAGTTGAAGCGGTTGGGCCTAAGGGATATGTGACGGAGTTGTCATTGCTCGAAAATCGGTTTCAGTTTAAGCGGTATATAGAGAAGAAAGTAATTAGTACTTAGTATTTGGCAATTAGCATATGGCAATTAGCAAATGGCAAGTCCCGCAAGTCTTATTCGAAACAAAAATAAGTCGTATTCCATAAAGAAAATTAGCTAAACGTCTGAAGCCAGGTTTTGTCTAATTGCCAATTGCTGGATACTGAAAGGAACTGAAGAATGCCCCACGTTCTTGCCGAACTTGTTTCTCAACTTAACAGCGGAGCGCTCAAAGTCATTGATCTCACGCAGCCGCTCTGTCCGGAGACGCCGTTGCTGCCGCTGCCTTCGCAATGGCCCAATACGCCTGCCTTCAAGATATGGGAGCTTTCGCGCTATGATGATCGCGGGCCGGCATGGTATTGGAACGGCTTTGAAACGGGTGAGCACACCGGCACGCATTTTGACGCGCCTATCCACTGGGTGAGCGGCAAAGATTTGCCGGAGAACAGCGTCGATAAGATTAATCCGAAAAAGTTTGTCGGCCCGGCCTGCGTAATTGACGTGGTTGCCGACGTGGCGAAAGATCCTGATTTTCTTCTCACGGTTGAGCGCGTAAAGCAATGGGAGAGCCAGCATGGGCGCATTCCCGCAGGTGCATGGATGCTGCTGCGTACAGGCTGGTCTGTGCGTACAGACCCGAAGGAATACATCAACCTGAAGGATGACGGTCCGCATACGCCGGGATTTTTAAAAGAGTGTTCAGACTTTCTGGCGAAAGAGCGCGACGTGCTGGGCGTGGGCGTTGAGACGGTTGGCACCGACGCCGGCCGCGCGGCGACGTTCGATCCGCCATTTCCCAATCACTATGTAATGCATGGCAGCGGCAAATTTGGGCTGGCAGGTTTATGCAATCTTGACCTGCTTCCGCCTACGGGCGCAGTGGTGATTGCCGCGCCGCTGAAGATTGTGAATGGATCGGGCAGTCCGCTGAGGGTGATTGCGATTACGCCCTAGCTTTATTATCCCGAGCGGAGCGAGGGAGCCCTTTACGAACCAGAATCTTAGGGCTCACGATTTCCGTGAAGCATTGTTTGTTTCTGCTCAATCCTCAGCAGTGATCTGGCTATAGGGGTCCCTCGCTGTTGCTCGGGACTACGGAAAAACGGATATGGCAGCCCGCTCAGGGTGATTGCGATTATGCCTTGGCTTTGTAATCCTGAGCGGAGCGAGGGACCCCCAGCTACGCCAAGAATCTTATGGGCCAAGAACAAACCTGGATTAATTACAAATGCATCATGTTTCACGAATGCAGATAATTAAACATAGGGACTCGACTTTGCTTAACTCAGAATCGAGATTTCAAAACAACTAGAGAGATGCTTTCCTCACCACCGCTGCAAGAGCTTGATTCCTCTCGTATTCATTTCTGATCGATTGAGCTGACTTGATATAGCTATTGCGCTGGGTTTCATCCAGGGTGTAAGCATGGGCAATGGCCAGCAAGACCTGTGCCTTTTCATAATCAGACCTGACATCATCAGCAATCCTCAAATAGTTTGAGACGCCTGATTTATCGAATTTGCCCTGCTTTGCCAATCCCAGCAACAGACGCGACTTTTCATAGTCAGAGCGGAGCGTGCTGGTTGAATCCATGACGTGATTGACCTGCGCGGCATCGAGTTGATATTTTTCCATTGGCGCCAGCAGAGTGCGAGACTTCTCATAATCTGAGCGAATAGAAGCCACCATTTTCAGATAAGAATCCAACTGTGACTGATCGAAGCTTTTCTGGTCCAGCAAGGAAAGCAGGAGGCGCGATTTTTCATAATCACTTTTGATGGTTTGAGCAGAATTCAGCGCCATATCTACATTTTCCCGTGAGATATCGGGATGATGCAGCAACTCGATCAAAACGCGTGAGTGCTCGTAGTCGCTCTTTAACTTGCCGGCAGCGGTGAGGAATGAAGTGCGCGAGGTTTCATCCGCCAAGTCATACTTCTTGCTTACGATCATGAGTATGCGAGCCAGTTCATAATCAGCATGAATCTGCTCACCGGCCTGTTTGATGATGCGTTGAACTACAGGCGTGGGAAGATTCGGCTGCTGGAGCAACTGGTAGAAGTACATACCGCGCACATAATCCGCTTGCAGATTGCTTATTTCATCCAGTACGGCTGTTGGTCCGCCTTTGGCCAACAAAGCTGGAACGCGGGCCTCAGACGCAAAGCCGGTATTGCGTTCCAGTTGAATAAGGAAATCAGAGAACCATGCCCTGGCGTCGCTATCAAGGGGCTGTTCTGCGCCATTTACCTTGTAAACATATTGCAAGCCATTGGCTGAGGGCGTGACCCTGACCTGTTTTACTTTGTCGCTCTGGACCAAATTCACTTCAAAAAAGCCATTGGAGATACTTTGAATATTCGTGGCGTCAGCATTGAATTTGATATCGCCCTCCGCGCGCAGAGCAAGACTGCAATTTTCAGATGACCAGGTTGCAATCCACTTCATGAGTCCGTTGTGTGACTCCATATCAATATGGGTGGATCTAGCTCCCGTTCCACAGATGGAAATATCACCCCCTGGAACGGATGGAACGGCGGGGACTGATGGCACCGATGGAACACTTGGTACGCCAGGCACGGAAGGAACTGCAGGAACCGATGGCACGGCCGGCCCACCACTCTGCGGAAATGCAAAAGCTTCGGGTGCTTCAGGCGCTTCGAGCGCTTCTGGTGCATCTGGAACTTCTGGAGCTTCCTGTGCCTCCGGTGCTTCTAAAGCTTCTGCTGGTTCTTCACCCACTTGATTCAGTTGAGTGTCTGCGGGGGCAAAAGAATCGGATGCAGCGTCAGGATTTGAGTTTGCGGAAGACTGCGCGGATGCAGGGCTGGGCTTCTTCTTCGTTGCTTTGGCAGTAGGAGCGTTCGGCGCTTGTTGTGGAGCAGCATGCATGGCTGACAACGGCAACACGATGCAAAGTGTGAGCGCGGCCAATGCTAATGCGGCTTTGCGTGATACTGACCCGCGAGGCAACGCGGGATTTAACACAGCCAGTACACGGCCTTCCAACTGCGAACGCCGGGCCATGGCAAGGGCAACGGCCAATTCGGGCTCGCGCAATCCGGAGACGATATCGAGTAATTCGTGGGCGTAATCTGAAGCCTTGGTTCCCGTTGCCAGCACGTGATCGTCACAAGCGCGTTCGCGCTCCGTGCGCATGGCCCGCACCATGATCCAAACCAGCGGATGAAACCAATATAAGGTTGTAGCCAGATGGCCAAGGGACTGTGTGAATGCGTCCAGGCGTTTGATGTGTGCCAGTTCATGATTCAGAATGGCGGAGCGCCGGGTCTCCGACCATTCGGGATGATCAGGCGAAAGAATAATGCGGGGAAAGAGAATGCCGGTAGTGATGGTGACTTCAATCTCGTCGCTGACCAGCAAAGCAACATGGCGGCTGATTCCCAGATCACTGGAGAGGGCTCGTACTTGCGCGTTCCAGCCAGAATCAGTCAGTACGCTTGCACGACGCACCAGCGCTGCCAAACGCATGGCGCTCAAGCGCCAGCGTGCCAGGAAGAAAAGCGCTCCTACGATCCACAAGCCGATTAGAAAGCGAGGCAGGTAAGCGTACAGATTGGAGGATTGCGGCACGGTGGCAGTCTGTTCTGTGAATCCACCGAAAGTTTGCGGAGCAACAGGTTTTGCGGTCGCAATGGTCGATGGGGTTGCGTCGCCGATGGAAGTTGATTTTGTGAGATTGTCTTTCTTATTGGCGCTGGCATGAACAGAAGATTTAGAGCGCGGCGCAGATAAGATCGCGAATGCAGGCAGGGCAGTTGGATTTTCTGGAATGGCTAACGATGCCTGCGACATCGCTTGAGTATCAAGATGCGCTGCCGGCTGCGGCGATGTTGTGCTGAACTTTGTAAATTCTGGAAGTCCCTTTATATGCCAGGCTGGCACTAACAGTACAAAGAAGGGAAGCAGCAGGACCGCAGACAGAGCAAAAGTGCGGACCATATGCTGCGTTGCGGCGGAGCGCTTGCGCATGATGAACACCGCGCTCCAGGCGAGGGCGAGCAGAATGGTGGATTTCAAGACTGTATCTTTCAAAATCGTATCCAGGACGATTGCGAATGACGGCGAGAATGAATACATGGCTTATCTCCCTTCCTGCTGGGCTTTCTTGATTAATTGCGAAAGGTAATGCTTGTCTTTGGTGGAGAGCGTGCTATCGGACATTTCCAAGAGAGCGGCCACGGCCTGCTCCGGTGATCCGCCAAAAAAAGTTTTTACCATGTGCTTTAAGGCGCTGGCGCGGACCTGGCGCGTATCGTCGGCGGGCAGGTAAACGTATTTCAAGCCTTCCTGTTCATGGCGAAGATATCCTTTATCTTCCAGCAGACCCAGCATGCCGCGCACCGCGGAGTAAGTGGGCGGGTCTGGCAATGCAGCAAGGACTTCCGTCACGGATGCGCGTCCGCGCTGGTAGATCACGTCCATGATCTGGCGTTCGCGTCGGCCTAATTGAAGATGCTTTTCGTCGCTCATGGCTCTCCTGGATATAGCTGGCTGGTTTTCGTTTTTAAATGCTAATCCACTAGCACATGCTAATACATTAGCAGTAGATGTCAAGGGGGATTCGCAAAATATTTTTATGGGAACTTGCCGATAACTTAGCCACGGGGCCACCTGTGGTTTCAATTCGACATTAATAAAGTCTGGATTCATTCTTTTTGCCGGAGCAATATTTATAAGACGTCCGCTGGCCTATACTGGTGAATGTTCATTGGCAGGTGCGGCCGTTGAACTGTAAAAATAAGTTTTCGGTGCGTGATATGCCGGTTACATACACTATCGATCGCGAATCAAGAGTCGTCTACTCTCTTTTCTCAGGCGTTTTTACTGATGCGGACGTATGGCAGCTGATTGACGCGCTGAGAAAAAATCCTGAATACGATCCGGATTTCGATGAACTGATTGATTGCTCGGCGGTCACGGAAAATCGGGTCACGGCGGCCACGCTTGGCTCGGTGCAATCATCTTCAATACCGCGGCGTGCCGTGGTTGCGCCCTCTAATGCAAATTATGGCGTGAGCCGTATCTTCCAGGCGCTGCAATCGAAGCAGAAGATAGAAGTTTTCCGCACACTGGCTGACGCAGAGCAATGGCTGGGAATCGGCCAGGAAGGGCGCACCCCTAAGACCGAGACGAAAATTCCGAAATAGCCGCAGCAATTCTTCCGATTCGCGTTTATCGCCCGATGTTTCTGTGAGGGGTGGAGCGGATAAAATAGCAGCTTGTCCATGGCTGCTGAATCCGACCGTCCTTACTCCGACCGGCTTTACTTCGACCGTCTTCATTTTGATCACCTATGCGTGGTGCTGGTCTCCACGCGCAATCCACTCAATATTGGCGCAGCTGCGCGGGCCATGAGCAACCTGGGCTTTCCGCGGCTGCGGGTAGTCAATCCTTATGAAGCGTCTTTTCGCGAGGCGCGCTCTGCCGTGGGTGCAGCGCCGCTATTGGCCAATGCGGAAGAATATAAAAGCGTGGCAGAGGCTGTGGCTGATTGTTCGTTGGTGGTGGGAACCACGGCGGCGAGTAATCGGGAATTGCTGCATCCGTTAAAGCCACTGCAGCAGGCGGCGCCGATCATTCGCAAGCGGCTGCGTTCGGGTGGACGCGTGGCTTTATTGTTTGGCTCAGAGAAGCGCGGCCTGGCGAATGACGATCTCAGCCACTGCCACTGGCTCACGCATATCCCAACGCGCCAAGAGCATACTTCTATGAATCTGGGGCAGGCAGTAGCAGTCTGCCTGTATGAATTGGCGCGCGGTGGAAGCGCGGCTGTGCGCCGCGGCAAGGCGGCTGAAAAGACGGAGAAGCTGAAGCCTGCTTCAGCGGGCGAGAGCGAGCGGATTACGGGATTGCTGATTGAGTCGTTGCGGGCCAGCGGATATCTGGAGCAGCGGACGGTCGCAGCCAAGGAAGAAAAAATCCGGCGCATGGTCCGGCGCTTAAAGCTTACTTCTGACGACGCCGAGGTATGGCTGGGCATGCTGCGGCAGATCGCGTGGAAGCTGAAGTCGCAAGGCGACAAGTAATCTTCTTTAGTAGATAAATCTCAATAGGTGATGCCGGCAATCTTTTCGCTTTCCTGCCAGAGCCGCTGGGCGGTGTTGCTGTCCTGCGCTTCTTTGGTCGGCGTGGCGGGCTTGCATTTGTAGTAATAAAGACCGGTGGCGCTGCTGACTTCAGGTGAGCTTGCTAAATAGATAATGGTCTCCGCGCCTTTCTCGGGCGAGATAGCAAACATTTTGGCGGCGCGAACACCCCAGGAAAGCAGGCCGCCGCTACTGTCGCCGAATCGGGTGGATACAAAGCCCGGGTGCAGGGAGTTTGCAGTAACGCCAGTGCCGGCCCATCGGCTGGCCAGTTCGCGGGTGAAGAGAATATTGCAGAGCTTAGAGCGCCCATAGACCCTGAATCCGCTGTAGCTTGTGGATTGCAAATCATTGAAATTCAGCCGCTGGCCTTTATGCGCATCAGACGCTACGTTGACCACGCGCGCAGGTGCGGAGGAGCGCAGGCGTTCGCGCAGTCCGTAGGTCAGCAAAAAATAAGACATGTGATTGGTGGCAAAGGTAAGCTCAAGGCCGTCAGTGGTGACGTGGCGCGCGCCAAAGAGTGCGCCTGCGTTATTGATAAGCACGTCAATGCGCGGCTCTGCGGCGGCAATTTCAGCGGCCACGCGTTTTACTTCCGCCATCAGAGAGAGGTCAGCATAGTGAATGGAGTGGTTGATGGCCGGCGTGATGGTGCGCAAGCGGACGAGTTCGGCTTCGCCGCGGGATTTGTCGCGAGCGACCAGCACAAGCCGCGCTCCCATGGCGGCCAGTTTTTCCGCGGCGACCTGCCCGATGCCGGATGTAGCGCCGGTAATTACAACTGTTTTTCCATTCATGATTACTGCCCCCCGATGATTTTGCAGCACTCAACGATTCACAGTACATAAGTCTACCAAGCGATGAATTTTTCAGCGCAAAGCCGCCTAAATAGCTGTTGCCAGCGCTGCAACCTGCGAGCTATGATTGGGCTGACTCGTGACCTTTTGATATTGAAGTATTGATGAAGTTGCCGGCCACCACATCTCGATTGCTCGCGTTGCAGGATGCGACCAACGTTGAGCTGAACGCGCGCCTGGGAGAAATTTTCCGGCGTTACCGGAGCGTGGCATTCGCCGGACGCACGGACCATCTTTTTACCGAGCACTGGACTCCCAAGCAGGCTGCCGCAGGCTACGATTTTGAACGATTCGAGATCAGGAACGCAGATGTTCTGCTGCATGGAGTTGAGTATTCGTCCGGCTTCATTTATCGCATCAGCATTGGCATACCGCTGGATCTGATCGATAATTTCGCCGGCATGGATGAATACTTTGAGCGGCTCAGTGCAGAAAACAAAGCCGCGGCCAATCTTTCCGCGGCAAGAGTGTCGGACCGCACGCAGTAGATGGCGGTCTGATTTCTTTTGAAGACCGATTCTTCCCATCAAGCACTCGGCTTTCTTCAATTTAAAAACCTAGGATTTCTGCGGATGCGCTGGCTGAAGGGCCAACTTGCCACGCCATCCCTGTGACAAAGCTGGTAGCTTGCTGTCACAAGGCCTGTGACACAATGTCACAGTGCTTGTATTTTCTAATCGTATTTCCTTGTGTTTTCATTGATTTAGAGATGGCTGTAGTTTGGCCAGGTGTTTGCATTATAGATAGGCAGACGGGACGCGATGTAAGCGAAAGCGCCACATAAAACGAGGGGTCGTTGAGGTGAAGGGTAGCGCGAACGCTGGTAGCAAAATGAGCTTGTAGTTGAGGAGAAACATTGTGGTAGAGATAAAAGAACAGAAGCTGTTGCGTTTTCCGGGGAAGGTGCCTCCAAGCCTTTTCTCACGCCGGCATGTTCTTTTATCTCTTTTTTCTTCCCTGTTGTATGGTCCGATTCCCAAAGCCCTGACCTGGGCTTGCCGCCTGTAAGTCTTCCCGCAAAGAAAGTCCGCTGCAAAAATTTTCTGAAACTCAAATCATCTAAAACTTAAATTACCAAGTCCTTTTGAGAGGATGGCCTTCTGTATTGAAGACCACTTTGTTTAGATCGATTGTGTTTCTGGGCGCAAAGAGCAGGTAAAGATACTTGAGCGTCTCGGCGAGAAAATAACTTTCCATGCTGTCTCGCTTGGATTTTGTTTCCACGTTGCTCAGGGCGGCGTAGCCGGCGTCGGCTTTGCAGTAGCGCACCAGGCTGAGAATGAAGGTGGACCCCATATCCTGGTAGTGCTGGTCTTTGGTGAAAAAATTCAGATAGTACGCCGACTCAATGATTTCCGGACGGAGCTGATATCCGGGGGAGACGATTTTCATGGTGGTGTAGTCGAGCACTTCGGGCTCAATGCCAAAAGTCGTCCACATTTTGTAAGAGGATTCCTGCAGTTTGCGCGCGCGTTCAAGATCGCCGGAGCGCGCCAGTACGGCGGGGAAGAAGGCATCGAGCGCGCCGTACTGCGTGGAGATGCGCTTGCCTGTGTTCATGTCGGCCTGTCCGTACCAGAGGCCGGACCTGGTGTTCTCCGCCAGATATTTATTCACGGCCTTGATGCTGGACTCCCACATTTTCTTGCAGTCTTTGTCGTCAAACAGCAGCCAGGATTTCAGCAGGTATTCGTAGTACGAGTCGATGCCGCCGGAGATGTGGCTGGTGGTGTCTATCCACTTGCCGGTTTCCACGTTGATGGTGGAGCCGACGAGGCCGATGGGCGAGCGCCGGCTGTATAGCTCGGTGAGCGCGTGTTTGGCTTTGTCGTAGTAGATGGGCTTTGCGGTTAGTTTGCTCAACGTGCCGAACTCCAGCAGCAACGTGCCGATCTCTGCCGGATTGCTTTCCTCGCCGCGCGTTTTACCGGTCTTGAGATTTACAAACATGTAAGGCATGCCGGTGGGCGAATTGAAGACAGGCAGCAGACGATTGCCTAGATTGTCTGCCAGTTCGAGAAGGCGTTTGTCGCCGGTGAGCTGATAGCTGCTGAGTAATCCGCCCAAAAGGCGGATGGTGATTTCAAAATTCTTGACTTCAATGTCCTGGTCGAAGGAAAGATTTTCGTCAATATATTTGCGCGTCTTGTCGGCTTCTTCGGTGAGGCCCATGAGGACCATGGTGTCCAGGGAGTCGACGGGTGTCATGAGAAGCGAGGCGTTGTGCCAGTCATGGTAGCCCTTGCTCAGGGGGCTGAGTTCGTCATGTCCCCAGGCATATTGCTTGTAGGCGTTCCAGGAGTAAAGGAATTCACTGCGGACCTGCAAGGCCATGGGGCCGGGCGAGGCCTGATGTGCCGGAACCTTGGTTTGGATCGGCGCTTGAGCAAAGCTTGATTGAACAAAGCAGGGCAAGGCAGTGGCGAGCATGATGATCGAAATTGCAAGAATGCTGGACGATCTGCGCATGAGCAAAAGTCTCCTGCCGGTTTTGAGCAGAGTAGGCATTCATGATAGCGCAGGCTCGAACGATAAAAGTTTTTGCGATGCTATTCATTTCTTAAAACGATCAACGGATCCACACGCGTGGCACGAATCGCTGGAACTGCGCAGGCCATCAGCGCCAGCGCCGCCAGCAATATGGATACGGCAATGAATGTTGGCATGTCAGTGGACTGCACTCCAAATAGCAGGCTGGTCAGCAGGTGGGCAATGGCAATGGAAACTCCCAGGCCCAGCACCACGCCGGCTGTTACCAGCTTAAGCGCGTGTCCAACAATGTTCTTAAGAATGTCACTGCGTTGTGCTCCCAGGGCCAGGCGCGTCCCAATTTCGCTCGTCCGCTGCAGCACGTAGTAGGAAAGCACTCCATAAATCCCAATGCTCGCCAGCAACACGGCCGCTATGCTGAAACAGGCAAAGATCCACATAGGGTCACGACGCGACGCAAGCTTTGAATCAATCAATGTGTCCATGGTCTGGACTTTTGAAATCACCTGCGTGCCATCCAGTTGATGGATTTGATTGCTGACGGCCTGAATCTGCGCCTCAGGATTGACTTGTGTGCGGACTGCCAGGTCAAACGCAAGAAATTCAAGCAGATCAGGTTTCTGCTCCATGGGTGAGTAAATGGTAGGAATCGGCGCTGAGGTCATGGCAAATTCCCTGGCTTCGCCCACCACGCCCACAATTTCACTCCATCCGCTCTTGCCCCATCCCACGTCAATGCGCTTGCCCAGCGCGTCCTGATTGGGGAAATATTGCCGGACAAAACTCTGGTCTACTACCACCACTGGGCGTGACTGGGCTGTATCGGTCTCATTCAGGAGTCGGCCTTTGATCAGCGGAAGATGCATGACCTTGAAATAATCGCCAACTACAAATTCTTTCGAAGCATTGGAGAGATGGTTCGGATCAAAAGCTACGCCCTGAATCTGAAAATCGCCGCTCACGGAATTGCCGGAAAAAGGCAGGTTGGAGATGAATCCTGCCGATTCCACGCCGGGCAGGTTTCTGGTGTTCCTGACAATCTGCTCAAGGTAACTCATCGCCCGCTTGGGATCGGAATACTGAGTGGGATTCACGGCAATGTGCATGGTCAAAACGTGGTCAGCATCAAATCCTTTGTCCACGTTCGCCAGCCGGATAAAGCTGCGCAGCAGCAATCCGGTGCCCGCCAGCAGCACCAATGAAAATGCTATTTCCAGCACAATCAGGCCATTGCGAATGACTTGTGCCTGTGAGACGCCTCCAGAAAGGCGGCCACCCATTTTGAGCCGGTCCACCAGGTTCTGTTTCGCGGCCTGCAACGCAGGCGCCAGGCCAAATAAAATGCCGGTCACCAGTGAGATCAGCGCCGTGAACTGAAAGACTGAAGCGTCAAGATGGATCTCAGTCGCATGCGGCAATTTGTCTCCAAGCAGCGTGATCAAAGCTCCCAGTCCCCAGTGCGCAAACAAAAGTCCAAGCACACCGCCGATCAGGGAAAGCAAGAGACTTTCCGTAAGTAACTGGCGGATCAGCCGGAGCCGTCCGGAGCCAAGTGACATGCGGATAGCGATCTCTTTTTCTCTCGCTGCGGCTCTTGCCAGTAGAAGGTTCGCCGTATTCGCGCACGCAATCAACAAGACAAGGGCCACCGTGCCCAGCAGCGCCAGCAGCAAGGGACGGGAATCGCCCACCAGAAATTCCTGGAGTGATACCACCGAGAGAGTTGTGCCATCCGTGCTGGACGCCATGTCATTCACTGACTTTACTGCCGTGAGCGCCGCGGTGCGAACACGCTGCAAGGTATCGTTTGCATGGGTCTTTCCAATCACGCGTAGAAAGTTGTAGTGCGCCGGCGCCAGCTCGGCATTTAAGCGCAGCGGCAGCAGGAGATCAGGATCATTCGCCAGATGAAAGTCCGGCGGCAGAATTCCCACCACCGTATAGGATTTTGAGTCCAGCGTTAAGGCTGAGTCTAAAGCATTCGGGTCATCATGCAGGCGATTGTGCCAGAAAGAATCAGAAATAATAACTGCTGGCGGACCCGCTGCCAGTTCCTCCTGTGCTGTGAATGTCCGCCCTTTTCTGAGTTGAACGCCCAGTGTGGGCAGCAGCTCGGTCGACACATGCACAACATCAAACTGTTGTGGCTCTCCGGGGCTCGTCAGGGCGATTGAACCGGGGAAATAGGCGCCCACGGATTCAAAAATGTTCTTGTGCTCCCGCCACGCTTGAAATTCAGGATAAGACATCGGGGTCTTGGCGCCCTGATCTCCGGTGTCCCGCAACATCACCAGGCGATCACTATTCGCGTACGGTAACGGCTTCAGCAGGATTGCGTTGACCACGCTGAAAACAGCAGAATTGGCGCCTACACCAATCGCCAGAATCAAAACAACCGTAATGCCAAACCCCGGATTCCGGCGCAACATGCGCAAGCCATAGCGTACATCCTGGATGAGCGTCTCCATAGTTTCTCCTGGGAAAGTAGGACTCATGAACTAGGTGAATGGTTAGCAACCTCGTAGCAGCCGTTTGGGCTCGATCTTTGCATAGTCCCTGGAAGTTCAGTTGTCAAAGACCTTTTATCTAAAGATCTTCCTGACCCAGCTCATATCAACCGATCGCTAGATTTACGCTGCCCTCAACCACTCCTTGAATCCAAACCCCTCTCTTTGATCAGCCGTTACAAACTCTAAAATGCGTGCACTTTCGCGTTCCTTCGCGGCGCGTACGGTTTCCGGCCTCGCAACGTGTTCTGGAGACTCATCTGGCATTCCAAAGCTCAATCCTTTGCGTTCCTTCGTGTCCTTTGTGGTTATAGCTTTGGTTCTTTGAACTCGTCGCAGCAGTTTCGCGATCAACTGCAAATCCATCAGCAGCCTTCCCGCCGTTTTGCAGCTTAACGAACCATCAATCAATGCTTGCGCTGCCACCGCAAGCGTCGCCTGTATGCCGTTAAAGCTCAGCAACATCTCAGCCACGGTGTAATGCTGCCGGGTTCTCCGCCGCAGCCCGCTCCAGAACTACACGGCGTTCAGATTCACGTCGGGCAGCCATCGCCCCCTGGCCGGCATGCGCATGGCAAATCACCGCACCTTTCTCAGCCGGCGCCTTGCACTGCGCACCACTCTTACAGAACTCCTGGCACCGCCGATAGTAGGCATACCTTGCTTCTGGAATCTGTTGTGCCAGCATTACTTCGTTTCTTATTGACTGCATAAAGTTAAGTCGATCTGCTCTTTCATTTTCTAAAATTACCGGCTCAATTACCCCCACCCTACCCCTCTGGCCTTCGACTAGCATTCCAAAGGACTTACCTTGGGACATCCCAAAAAAATCATGTTCAAACCATACCCAAACTGCGTCGAATCGACCCCAAACTACGCCGAATCTGCGCATTTGAGTCTTTAACCCAAGCATCAGGTTTTAGAATTTACTAACTACTAAAAATTACTTACTAGGTACTCGCTCAATTTACCTTTTATTCGCCTTAATGTCTACCAGGAAAAAGGACAATATCGAACCCTCAGCCATTCGTTCTCTCAATCCGCGCCATGTAGCAACCAGCTTCTGTATTGCGAACATGAATGTAGTGAACACCGCTGGTATTTAGAAGTCGGGTGATTGATGTTTCAATTTCATCTGCCGCGGGGCGCTCGCGAGCGATGATCCAGCGATTTTCGCCATAAGCTTCGAGGGTAAGGGGAAGAGATCGCAGCTCTGCAGGAACTTTTCTGGATCGCTGTAACTCTCGCATGATTCTGCATGGATAAAAACTGGACCGGGCGACGGGTATGCATCCAAGCCGGCAAATGGGTTGTAAGTAAAGAGGATGCGATTTTCTTTACCAGTTTGAAATTGTCTTAAGCAGGCACGGCATGGACCGTAACCGGTGGCACGCTCCACATGAGCAGGATGTCCATATTGAGGTGATTTGAGCGTATTGCGAACGGCTTCGGTGAGCGCGGGGTCAATTGGTAAAACGCGAAATCCAGCCATGTCTTTTTCTCCTTGAACGGCGCTTGGTAGCGGCCACTCCAAGAGAGTAGAGCCATGGCTGGATCTGATAC
>DASXZE010000154.1:0-31463 GCA_036502105.1 Candidatus Angelobacter sp.
AAACAACTTCACAATCCGGAGCGCAAAAGCTTTTGTTCGATCTCTTAATTGCTCAGATTGGCTGCTCAAATGTCCGCACCAAACTCAATTACCCGATTACAAATTACCCGATTATCAATCTTCTTACCTGTCGATCTCTCCCAGAACGATATCAATGCTTCCAATTGCTGCTACCACGTCGGCGATCAAGCGGCCTTCGCACATCTGCGGCAGGGCTTGAAGATTGGCATACGAGGGTGACCGCATGTGCACGCGCAGCGGTTTGGCGGTGCCGTCGCTCACAATGTAATAGCCCATTTCGCCGCGCGGAGACTCAATCGCGTGGTAGACCTCACCTTCCGGTACGGCAAAGCCTTCCGTAACAATCTTAAAGTGGTAGATGAGGGCTTCCATTTGCGTCTTCATCTTTTCACGGTCAGGAAGTACGACCTTGGGTGCCTCGGCTTTCGTCGGACCTGTCGGCATGCCTTCCAGCGCTTGTTTGCAGATTTCGCGCGACTGGCGCAGTTCGGCAACGCGGCAGAGATAACGAGCCCAGACGTCGCCTTCTTTTTGTACTGGAACGGTAAATTTGAAATTTTCATAGCCGCAGTACGGCATATCGCGGCGGATATCAAAGTCCACGCCGCTGGCTCGCAACGATGGGCCGGTAAGGCCGATGGCGATAGCATCTTCAGCGCTGATTTTGGCTACGCCTTTCAAGCGATCGATGAAGATGAAGTTACCGGTCAGCAGGTTCTCGTATTCGTCAATCTTTTCCGGAAAGCGGTCAATGAACTTCTTTACCATCTCAAAGAAGCCGAGCGGCGGATCAAGCGCCAGTCCGCCAATGCGGAAGTAAGAGGTCATCATGCGCTGTCCGCTGACCATTTCATAAATGCGCAGCAGGTCTTCACGTTCGCGGAAGCAATAAAGAAAGACTGACATGGCGCCAATATCCATGGCGTGCGTGCCCAGCCAGACCAGGTGTGAGCTAATGCGTTGAAGTTCTGCCAGCAATACGCGCATCCACTGCGCGCGTGGAGGAATTTCCAAGCCCAGCAGCTTCTCCACGGCCATCACGTAGCAAAGGTTGTTCACCATGGGGCAGAGATAGTCAATGCGGTCCGTGAGTGGAACAATCTGCTGGTAAAACTTGGCTTCGCAGGTCTTTTCAATACCGGTATGCAGGAAGCCGATGTCAGGCATCATGCGGACAATGGTTTCACCATCAATCTCAAGCAGCAGGCGCAACACACCGTGGGTTGACGGGTGCTGCGGGCCCATGTTGAGGATCATGGTTTTATCTTCAGTTGCATCCAGTACCGGATTAGGGTTTAAGTGTCCCATTAACGATATCCCTCCACCGGATAATCCTTGCGCAGAGGATGGCCTTCCCAGTCTTCCGGCAGCATTAAGCGGCGCAGATAGGGGTGGCCCAGAAAACGAATGCCGAACAGGTCAAATAGCTCGCGTTCAAAGAAATTCACCGATGGCCAGACGGAGAAGATGGACTCCATAGTGGCATCATCACCCGATAGTTTTACTTTGAGCCGTACACGCTCTTTGCGTTTCATTGAAAGCAGGTGATAGGCGACTTCAAAACGCGGCTCGCGGGGATAAAAGTCAGCGCAGGTTACGTCAGAAAGAAAATCAATCAGCCCCTGGGCTTTTAAGCGTGAACAGGCTTCGCGGATGGCTTCGCGGGCGACGTAAATCGTCAACTCATCGCGGTCGAAGCGAGCGCTTTGTACAGCGTCCGCTCGCCAAGCCAACAGGTCGGCGAGAATGGCGCGGTTTTTTAACTGTTCAATATCGGTAATGGCGGGCGCGAGTGGCATTATTTTCCTCTCTCCGGCGCGTTCCAGTCCAGAATGCCCTTTTTCCATATATAGAAGAAGCCGACAAGCACCAAGCCGATGTAAACCAGCATTTCATTAAAGCCGAACCAGCGGGAACCGGTGAGCTTCGGCAATTCACGAAAAACAACGGCCCAGGGATAAAGGAAGACTGCTTCCACGTCGAACAGAATAAAGAGCATACCGACCAGGTAAAACTTTACGCTGAAGCGCTGTTGCGCGTCGCCGGTGGGATCAATGCCGCATTCATAGGCGGTGTGCTTTGCCTTGGACCACTTGCGTTTACCAAGCAGAGCTGAAAGCGTGACCATGACCGACGCCAGGGCAATGGCGACGACCACCTGAATGAGCAACGGAATATAATGAGCGAAGTAGCTGTTCTCTGGCATGCAAGGCCTGTACAGAAAAGTGCAACAAGGTACGCCAAACACTCGAATGTAATTTCCATTCGCATAGGTGTCAAGCCCTTGACTTTGAACGGAGTTAATGATTTTTAATCAGCGACATTTATGCAGCAGATTGGCGCGGTTAAACGCAGCAGCCGCAACATGATTTTTGGCTGATAATCTTTACGGATAGCTGTGACAGCACTTTTATTTATGAATTTATGGCAAATTTCCAGCTATAACGATCTTCATTATTTATGACAATCTTTGGTTTCAATACTGACGTAAAAAACGCAGACGTGGTCTATCACGTACAGAGCGAGGCGCGGCAGAATGACTTGCTGTTGCAGACGCTGGTGTTTGTAAAAGGCCAGTGTGTGGCCAAGCAGGCGTTTTCTTACGCGCATGAAATCTCGCATCCGGGCTTTTCCACTGAAGCCATGCATGAATTATTGAAGGCGCAGCACAAAGCCGTGCTCGATGTGGTCCAGCAAGGTGATCTGAGTTTCAGGCTGGGCAATGGCGCTGAGGTGCAGGATGTGGGCGGCTCAGGCCTCTCTTTGCAGTGGAAGGCGGGCGCGGCCGGCGAAGGCCCAGATCTTCCGGTGAGTTTTCAGGTGCTGGATTTGGGCCAGGCTGCTACCGGAGCAGAAGTGGTGGTGCGCGGCGTGATTGCGTCAGATGGTCTGGAACTGGCACGCGGCGTGGCCGACGCCAACGGCGCGGTTCAACTTTCTATTCCGTTGACGGAAGATGTGCTGAGCCGCGGCGCCGTGATGGTGCAGGCCACGCTGCAGGAAAAATCCGTGACGCGTAAGTTCAGAGTCAAGAGATAAGAGCCGCATCTTAAGATAGAGCACCTAAAGCTAGAGCCATACGAAAGATAGAGCCACACAAAATGCAAAAGCTGGAACTGCCAGAGTGCGATGCAATCGTAGTCGGCTCGGGTCCCAACGGGCTCGCTGCGGCGATTCGTCTGGTGCAGGCAGGCAAGCGCGTGGTGGTGCTGGAATCTGCCAGCACTCCAGGCGGAGGCGTCCGGTCGGCAGAGCTAACTCTGCCTAGCTTTATTCATGATGTTTGCTCCACGGTCTATGCCGTGGTGGCGTGCTCGCCGTTTCTGAGCAAACTGCCGCTGCAATCCTACGGATTGGAATGGGCAAATCCACCGGCGGCATTGGCGCATCCGTTGGACGACGGCACGGCTGCCATGCTGTATCAGTCTGTCGACGAAACGGCGCGGTCTTTGGGCGCTGATGGCGACGGCTATCGCAAGCTGGTCGGCGACCTGGTGCCGCGCTGGAAAGATTTATTTCAGGATGCGTTTGCGCCACCGGGCATTCCGCATCATCCTTTTTTCTTTACCAAGTTCGGCTTGCACGCCATACGTCCGGCCACATCTTTAGCACGCAGCTATTTTAAGACCGAGCGCGGCCGCGCGCTTTTTGCCGGACTGGCCGCGCACTCAGTCTTGCCGCTGGAAAATCTCACGACATCGGCAGTCGCACTGGTGCTGGCCGTTGCGGCTCATGCTGCGGGCTGGCCCTTTGCGCGCGGCGGTTCGCAGCAGCTTACGTCGGCAATGGTGAAATATCTGGAATCGCTTGAAGGGAAGGTGATTACCAATTGTCATGTGGAATCGCTGGATCAGCTTCCACCATCGCGCGCGATTCTGCTGGATGTGACGCCGCGCCAGCTTATTCGTATGGCTGGCGATAAACTGCCATCGTCGTACCGGCAAAAGCTAGAGCGTTATCGCTACGGCCCAGGCGTTTACAAAATGGATTGGGCCTTGCATCAGCCCGTGCCATGGCGAGCGGCTGAGTGTGCGCAAGCTGGAACTGTTCACCTCGGCGGAACGCTTGAGGAGATTGCTGATTCAGAGCGCCAGCCGTGGCACGGAAAAATCTCCGACAAGCCTTACGTTCTATTCACGCAGCCCAGCTTATTTGATCCGTCGCGTGCGCCGGCAGGGAAGCATATTGCCTGGGCTTACTGCCATGTCCCCAATGGATATACGGGCAGCATGGCGGAGATCATTGAAAAGCAGATAGAGCGTTTTGCTCCGGGCTTCCGCGACTGCATTGCTGCGCGCTCCATCATGGGCCCGGCAGACATGGAGCGGCACAACCCTAATCTGATTGGCGGCGATATCGCCGGGGGCGCAGCCATGCTGAGCCAGCTTTTTCTGCGTCCAACGGCCAGCCTTTACCGAACGCCGCTCAAGGGCGTTTACCTGTGCTCCGCTTCCACGCCGCCTGCGCCTGGCGTGCATGGCATGTGCGGATATTTTGGGGCTGAAGCAGCGCTTAAAGAATTTATTTAAGACTTAAGCCACAACTTGCTGCTAGCTACCAAGGTTCGTCAGATATTACAGTGATTGCCTTTTCTATGGGAATCAAGTATTTTCCGATTCACCCCCTATCAATGCTCAGGAATAGTGAACCTATAAAGTCGAAGCGAGGTATGAATGTTTTGCTTTAAGTGTGGGGCTTCCATGCCCGATGAATCCAAAGCCTGTCCGCAGTGCGCGGCTCCCGTTCAGGAAGCGACGCCACCACCGCAAGCGGGGCAGCCAACCATCCCTACGCCGGCTTCAACTTCTGCCTGGCTGAACGTGCCTGCTGCCCCGGTGCAGAATACAGCGCAGCCGCAGAGTTAACCTCAGAATCCCCCGCAATATCAACCGTATCGTGGGCAAAATCCGTCTTCCGGCCAGCAGACTGACGGCAAAGCCACGGCAAGCCTCATCCTCGGCATACTGTCCCTTTTGTGTTTCTCAATTCTTACCGGGATACCTGCGATCATTCTGGGACATATGTCGAAGGCGAACATCCGCAGCAGTATGGGTCGCCTCAAGGGTGACGGAATGGCCACAGCCGGCCTTGTTATGGGGTATCTCAGTGCAGCAGCCATCCCTCTAATTTTGATTATCGCGGCCATTGCTATTCCCAACCTGCTGCGCGCCAAAATTTCAGCCAATGAATCAGCCGCCATGAGCACGGTCAGGACAATGAATACTGCTCAGACGACTTATCAAACCACATATTCTGAGCGCTGGTACGCCCCGGATCTAGCGACTTTGGGCAGTGCCGATGCTTCATGCAGCGCAGGAGCAAACGCAGATCATGCTTGCCTGCTGGATGCAATATTGGGTGCTGCACGGTGTACTTCAGGGATCTGGTGCCAAAAAAATGCTTATCGGTTCACAATTATTTCCAACTGCGATGCTTCCAGCTCATCCACACAAGAGGGCGGGGCATGCAAAGAATATGTGGCTGCTGCCACGCCAGTCACTTCAGCAACGGGACTGCATAACTATTGCTCTGTGTCAGACGCAATAGTCCGGGTACGGAGAGGCGGCCCGATGGTAAGGCCTCCAACGGCGGAAGAATGCGGCGAGTGGCCGCCTATTTAGGCCGGCACTCAAAATTTTTTGCTGACTGTCACAATCTCAAAACCGGGCTTTGTACCTTAGAAAGTCCGGCTTTTTCTCAATTCCTGCCAAAATCTCACGTCAGTCCCGTATTCCATAAGAAAACCTTAGTTTACTAAGGTTGTCCAACTAGCAGAGCTGCATCTGCTTCTAAGTGAATGGATCACTATGGAAGCTCTGCGTCTGGCGCAAAAACCCGTCCCGGAATCCCCGGAGCCCTCGCTCTTTCATAAGGCTGCGCGGACCATGCCTGGCATTATTGCCGGCGCCGCCGATTTGGATCCTGCGGCCGTACTCACGGCCACTGTGGTGGGCGCGAGCTACGGCACGTCATTGGGCTGGGTGGTGCTGCTTTGTATTCCTGTGCTGTTCAGCGTGTTTGCAGTTTCTTCACGCATTGGCCAGGAAACCAAAAAGGGCCTGGTAGAACTGATCCGCGAGCAATACGGACGCAATATTGCACTCTTGATCGCGTTAATGATTGTCGTCGTTAATTTGATGATGATCGTCGGGGACATCGTAGCGGTGAGCGATAGCTTTTCTCTTCTCACCATGTCTCCGCGGCTGTTCTTTCTGGCGATTGTTGGATTCACCGTCTGGTACGTGCTGGTCGTGGGAAATTACCAGAAGACCACGAAATTTCTGGGCACGCTCACCCTGATCCTGATTGCTTACGTGGTGGCTGCGTATCGCGTTACCGATTCCTTTGCTTTGCTCGCTAAAGACGTACTCTTACCCAAAATGCAGGTGAACTCTGGCTACATGATGGGAGTGGTGGCCATTTTTGGATCACTGCTTACGCCGGATGTGATCGTCTGGCAGACTAGTTCCAAGCGCGGCTTGCCGGAAGGCCTGGCCAAGGCCCACGTAACGGAATCGCATGCAGGGACTTTTGTGGCCTGCGTCATCTCGCTTTCAGCCATGATTGCGGCGTCACACATGCATGTGGCCGATCCCGCGAATATGACAACGCGCACAGCGTCTGAAGCGTTGGGTTCATTTGGCTTCGCGGGAACGGTTTTGTTTGCGCTGGGAATTATGGCGTCTGGCTTGATTGCGCTGCCGATTCTGGTGGCGTCATTGTGTTTCAGCGTGGCAGAAGCGGCCGGCTGGAGATCGGGTCTCTCCGTGGAACCGTGGAATGCCCGCCTTTTCTTTGTGATGATTTCAGTCACGGTTTTTGTGGCCGTGGTTATCGACTTCTTTGGCGTGAATACCGTGCACGTACTTTACTGGTCTCAGGTACTGGCGGGCATTGTGCTGGTGCCGATTTTTGCCTACATTCTGGTGCTCTCAAACAATGCAAAGATCATGCGCACTCCCAACAGCCGTTTTGAAAATTTCTGGCTAGGCTGCGCGATTACCGGAATGCTGATTTCCAACGTACTGTTTTTCTGGTTCCTTCTGCACTAGCCCGCGCACGCGTCAACCCAGCAAATCAAGCTCGCGAAAATTAATTCACGCCGAGCAATTCAACATCAAAAATGAGTGTAGCGTTCGGTGGGATAGGCCCCGAACCACTCGGTCCATAGCCAAGTGCGGGAGGAATACGCAACTGTCTTTTGCCTCCCACTTTCATTCCCACAACGCCCTGGTCCCAGCCTTTAATCACCTGGCCGGTGCCCAGCTCAAATTCAAAAGGCTTGCCTGAGTCCACTGAGCTGTCAAACTTTTTGCCGTCGAGCAGCCAGCCGGTGTAATTCACTTTTACCTGTTTGCTTGCGCCTGCTACAGCACCAGTGCCGACTTTGAGGTCCCAATACTGCAAACCAGATGCAGTAGTCACCGGCTTGCCGAAAACTTTGGTTGGGCCTGACGACTTTTTAGCAGCGGCGGCAGCGAAGTTTTTGCTTTGGGCAATGAGGCCGACGGACAGCGCCAACATGAGAACGACACGGATTTTTTGCGACATCTTTTGCGACATGTTTCCTCCTGAATAAAACGATGATACAGCAATTAAAAAGCGCGGACGATGGCGATATTTTTTGTCGCGCCGTCAAATGCGATTCTGCTCCGCTTTATTTTTCGCATTTTGTTATCTGTAATCATGGTTTGGCGGGCGCATTTTAACAGAGTGCCTGATGTAAACTTAGCCCTACAAAAAGCCCTTTCTATGTGGCTAAAAAAACAATTTGGCGGTCGCCAGGCAGGTTTGGGGCAGCTTGGTAATCTTGAGTCAGAATTAATGGAGCGCGTGTGGCGCTGCGGAGAAATCAGCGTGCGCGTGCTGCACGGCGAGTTTGCCTCCCGTCTGGCTTACACCACGGTCATGACCACCATGGACCGTCTTTACAAAAAAGGATTGTTGCGACGGCGCAAAGTGGGGAAGGCTTACGTCTATGTTGCCGCATTGACGGAAAAGGAATATCAGGAGCGCCTGACACACCATCTCTTTAGCATGGTCCTGCATGACGGCAAAAACAGCAGTGCCGTTCTCTCAAACTTTGTGGATGCCGTGAGCGCTGCCGATGAAAAACTATTGGATCGGCTGGATCAGTTGGTAAAGGCCAAGAAACGTACTCTGCGCCGGTCAGAAGCCAGTTAAAGCTATCTGCGAATAAGCGAGAAATAACCGACAATCAGACCTTCTGTTTCATACTGCCTTTTCCGCAAACATCTGGTGTGCATTCACGAACAGCAAAATTTTCGCATGTGCAATATACTTTTGTTAACACTGTGCCGAAAATTTCCATCTTTCTTATCTGTGCCCTCGCGCTGGCGCTGTTTGCCCCGGTAGGTGCAATTGCCCAGCCAGCAGCGGCGTCCGCGGCAGCAGATGGGCAATTCAAGGAGCAAATTGAAAAAGCCAAGAAGTTGCGCAATGCCGGCGCTGATCCTGAGGCGCGCAAAATCCTGGAATCAGTGCTACCTCCGCTGCGCTCGCAGGGGCCAAGCCAGGACCTGGTGGATACGCTCAACAACCTGAGCGACATTGCAACCATGTCTGGCGAATATGACCACGCGGTACAGTTTTCCCGCGAGAGCACAACTGCCTGCCAGAACATGCATGACAAGAACTGCGAAGCGCAGGCCCATAGCGACGCAGGTCTGGCACTCTCTAACGCCGGCAACTATGACGATGCGGCAACGGAACTTGATCTCGGCTTAAAGCTTACTGAAGAGACCAAAAACGCAGAGACGGCAGTGTTGATCCTGAACAATCTGGGTGTGGTGTATTACTACCAGGCAAAATATTCTGAAGCGCTCCGAACATACGACTCAGCTTTGCAGTATGTGGAAAAGGCGGGAGCGGAGAAATGGACCGCAACCTGGCGCCAGATAACACAGTTGAATCTGGCAACGCTTTACCAGCGACTGGGCAATTATCCGCGGGCCATTCGCATTTACAACGATATTCTTGACCATCCTGAACAGCAGTTTGCGCGCGATATAGGCCACATTCATGCCAACCTGGGGGCCCTTTATCGCCATTTGGGCGATGGTGATGCAGCGAGAAAAAGTTATCGGCTAGCGGGCACGTTTTACGCCAGGGAAAAAGATATCGATGGCGAGCTCGGGACACTGAAGAACATTGGAATTGATGAGGCGCTTGCCCTTAAACAGCTCCCGGAAGCGCTTGAAACCTTTGATACTGCTCTGGCGTTGGCAAAAAAAACTAAAAATCAGCGTGAAGTGATGCAAACACTCTATTATCGCGGTGAGACGCTGTATCTGATGGGCAAGCTGCATGAAGCTGAAAAGGAATACGCAGCCGCGCTAGAGGCTGCTGACCAGCTTGGAACAGTGGAAGAGCAATGGAAAACGGTTTATGGCATGGCCAAGATCGCGCTTAGCCGTGGCCAGAAAGATGTGGCAGAAGCCAAACTCCGCGACGCCATCAAGAGAATTGAAAGTGTGCGCTCGCAGCTGCAGCTTTCTTTAACCCCTGACTTCTTTGTCGACAAGCGGGACGTCTATGACGCCCTGATTAAACTTCTGCTGGAGCGCAACGATGCCCCGTCTGCATTTGAGTTCATGGAGCGCAGCCGCGCTCGTGTTTTCCAGGACAGATTTTTTGGCGGCAACCTTTCTCCCGATGCGCTCACACTGCACTCCATTCAAGGCCGCCTGGATGCCAAGACGGCTCTGATTGAATTCTGGGCTGGGACTGAAGAACTGGCAGCGGTCTGGGTAACGCGAGATTCAGTCGGTATTACGCAAACCCATATTTCAGCTGCCGATATGGATTTGCTGGGCAAATCTGTCTCCGGACTTCCTGACAATCTGGGCAAGGACTGGCAAAAAGGTTTTCAGAAAATTAGTGCGATGCTTCCCAAAGGCATTACTCCTTTTAGTGATAGCCGCTACAGCCATGTGCTGATCGTTCCCGACGGATTTCTGAGTCTGGTGCCGTTCGAACTTTTACCCACAGATTCCGGCAAGCCGCTGCTGGAAAGCCGTGACGTCGCTTACCTGCCCAGCGCGGTGCTCTTGTTGCGCGGCGCTCTCAAAAATGCTTCGGCCATCAGGCTGCCCTGGCAGCAACAACTGGTCGGCTTTGGCGATCCACAAGTAATCGGCAGCGGTGAAAGCTCTCTCACCAGTGCACGCGAAGGAATGGGGCCGCTGCCTGCTTCCGGCGAAGAGATACGGTCAATCGCACGCCTCAGCGCTGGCCGCGTTCAACTGTTTCTTGGTCCGCGTGACCAGCAACGCAGCTTCTTTGAATCTGCTCGCTCCGGCGCTGCGTTGCTGCATGTAAGCACACACGCAGTGGCTGACATGGATGACCCAGAACGCTCGCGTCTGCTGTTCTCGCCGGACGAACCTGGTCAGCCTAACAACTATATCTTTCTCAAACAGCTTTACGGGCTCGATCTTCGCGGCATGAGTCTAGCCACACTCTCTGCTTGCGATACGGAACGCGGACGCCTTGTCCCCGGCGAAGGCATTCAGGCCTTCAGCCGTGCGTTGCTTGCGGCCGGATCACGTTCCGCTCTCACCACATTGTGGCGCGTGCCCGATCAGCCAACTTCAGAATTCATGCAGCACTTCTATTACTTTCTGCTCAAGAAACATAAGTCGAAGTCTGAAGCGTTGCGCCTGACCAAGCTGGAGTTTCTGCACTCTGGGACAGCGCTCAGCCATCCGCGTTTTTGGGCAGCATTTGTCTTAAACGGCGATGGCACCGAGCCTGTTCCACGATTCATTCCTTGGCAAGCGCTGGCCATGCCTTTTCCTGTGCTCGCGTTGATTATCTTTTTCTACCTGCGTATGCGGAAAAAGAAAAAAGCTGCTGCCGCGACCGTATAAAACTATCAGCGTTAAATCAGCGCAGCAGCAACAGCCTGCTTTCCGATCAAAATAAATTACGGTGTTACGACAATCACCGGCACAACGTTGCTGGTGGCATCGTCTCCCAGCAGTCCCAGCAACTGGATTGGCTGGCTGGGCGTGATGCGCACAGCAACCGCTCCTGCCGGCGGATTGGCAAACAGTTCAGCCAGGTCGCGAGTTATTTTACTGAGCGCAGGCAGCGGCAAGCTTGTTGTTCCCAATATGTCGCCAGTAGCCGACTGCATTTCCAGCGTCACGTTCACGGCACTGGTACTCGGATTCTGCAAAGCCAAAGCGGTAAACTGCTGGCCTGAATGTGTCCACGGCAGCGTTCCGCTGGAAAATATCTGGCGTGAAAAAAGTGGATAGCTCTCCGCTACCAGCGGATGTGTGCTTTCGCCTACAATCTGGGCGCGGAAATAAGTGAAATAGGTTGAGCGCTCAGTCTGTGTTGTCACGCGTACTCGGACTGCATCCATTTGCAGCGGAGAAGGCAACACCACATCAAGCTGCGTTGGTGAAACAAATTGAACTGCGCGCGGATTCAGGTCAACGCCTTCCATGTTGACGCGTGCATCCGGCGTGAAGCCAACTCCAAAGACTGAAATTTTTGTCCCCGCCGGCTGCACTCCTCCGTTGGGAATTACATCGCTAATGGCCAGAGTGCCGCCGATGGTAAGTTTTCCGTCCGTAATTTCCTGCGCATACGGCTGCCCAGATAATGGATCAGTCCACAGTGAATTTGGAACGCTGATGCTCAATGGAGATTGCGTGCCGACCGTGGCATTGGCTGAGATAGGGAAGGCGATGGTAAGAATCGCATCATCCACATTGGGGTTTATGCCAAACGTTCCCTTGGGCGAATCAAAATTAATCTGGATACCCGAATCATTTACCACGGCCACGCCCACCGTCTGTCCAATTGGATCATGCAACGCGATCCCGCGCACTGGGCCCGATGGCACAGTAGGCCGCGTGCTTCCGTGGCCAATTGGTTTGGGCTCTGTCAACATAAGCTGGAACTGAAAAAGTCCGCCGGGCGGAGTTGTTGAATTTAGAACTTTCAGTGAAACGCCTGTGAAACCTGCCGGATCTTTTCCACCGCCGCCGCCGTCTGGATCTGAACCATTGCCTGAGGCGGGCGCAGTTTTTGCGGGCGAACCGTTATTTGCAGTTGAACCATCATTTGAGGCCGAACCATTTTTCTGGGCTGAAGCAGCAAAGCAGATACAACTGCTTAGCAACAAAAACGCAACCAGCCTGCTCACCAGAGCAGGCCGCTGCATCATGCGTTTCAACATGTATACCTCTCTCTCTTTGTTGGGGGCCTGGTCTAGTCTGGATGCCCCAAACAAGAGAGATGTTGTTTGATGCGGTGAATTGTTAATTGATTTTAAAATCTCCACCGGTGGAATTTGCAATTTCGTTTCCTGCTGCATCCAGCGCGGTGATTTTCCATTTCAGCGGCTTGCCGGAAGACATATTGGCTTTCATTTCCGGCGTTACCACAATTACATTCTGCTTGGTTGTCTTGGTGGCCAGCACAGTTCCAATGGCGTCTCTTAATTCGATAGAGTAACTGCTGGCGCCCGGGAATGCTTCCCAGCGAAATTCCACTGGCGCCTGGGTCAGATTGCCCACCGGACTCTTCAAGTGGATAGCGCCGGCGCGGAATCCGCTGACGCCGTAACTGCCTCCGCCAATCTTTGTAGGATGTTCCTGATTTCCTGAGTGATGCAGTGAAACTGCGAGTGCCAGTACCACGGCCAGGGCGGCTGCCCCGGCGAGGTATGGAACTCTGAACATCGCGCGCCAGATTGAGACGCGGGCTACTGCCGATTTCACAACCTGCGTATTCTGCTTGCGCTGTAACTGGGCCGCAATCCACGCTACTGCCGCGCCTTCATCGGCTGAGGGAACGGATGCTTCAAAGTTTTTCAGCAGAGAAAGTTCGGTCTGGCAGTTCGGGCAGTCAGAGAGATGAGCAGCAGCCTTTTGATCGGCCGCTTTTTGATCAACGGCGCTGGCCTCAGTCATTTTCTCCAGTACTTCCAGTGGGAGGCAATTGGCAGTGGACGAGACTGCTGATTGCCACATCTTCTGAGTTGTTGTGTTATCGGCCATGTTCAATCTCCTCAGTTACAGGGACCTTTTAGGCTCTCGCCTTCCAGCGTTTTGCTGCCCGGTCTAACTTTCTTTTGGCGCTTACCAGATAAGCTTTTGCTCCGCTGGCATTGGTCAGGTTCAGCATCCGCGTAATTACATCCAGCGGAAGCTCTTCTGCAAAGTGCATGGTAAAGACTGCTTTTTCGGTCTCTTCCAGTGTTTCGTTCACAAGTTGCCGCGCAATGTCTGCCTGCTGTTTCCGCTCAATCGATGCCAGTGGACTATCAGTGATATCTGGCAACGTGTCCATCACCAGTTCGTCTGAATCCATTTCCGGTGTGTTCGCGCGTGACCGTACTGCGTTGAGGCAGTGGTTGCGCGTAATGGAATACAGCCACGTGGAAAATTTGGATTGGCCTTTAAAGTAAGAGAGGTTCTGGTATGCCTTAACGCAAATCTCCTGCGCTAGATCTGCCGCCGATTCACGGTCACCCGTAACCGACAGACACCAGCGTGCCACCTTGACGTGGTGGCGGCGGAAGAGCTCATTCAGGTACTGTTCTGCTGTAGCTTGACCCGCTTCAGCATGGTACCGGGCGATGAGCGCCTCATCCGTAAGGTCCTCCCAGCGCATTTCCGGGATTATAACAACTGATTCTGCTTTGTTCCCGGTAGAGGAAACGCCTTGGTTACGAACCGGCAACATTGCCCGCTCGCCAGAAGTGTTGTAGCCTTTCGCATCGCTTGCTTCCACGCCCCGGTTCTGGCTCGTTTCAGCCACCGGATACATCGAAGCCACCGTTGTCGATTGTGCTGCCACTTAGCAATTTCCTTTCCCTTACACCAAGATAAGACAACCTTTTGTGCTATATGGAACAACTTTCTTATTGGCCTTAAGTTCACCCCTCTTTATGTACGGGAGTTCACCTGCTCTCTGCCGCAGATTGGATGTTTTTAGCCGGTTTTGGGGTGTTCGCCCAAGATGGATGTTCTCCAGATAAACCTGGAATCGAGCGGGATAGCTAAAAGCATTATTGAAACAAACTTGGGCCTCCCCTCCTATACCCATCCCAGATCGGCGTGCACTTGAGAGGGATCAACCCAGGTCATCCCAGATTGGCGTAGGTTTGAGGGCTCATGCGCGGATTGGCGTAGCCTTTAGGACCTTTGAACCCTTAGCAGCTCATGTGGCACCGGCGCCCTCGCCGGTGTTCCTGTGATCGATATATATGTTCTTGTGACCGATATATATCGAATGATGGCTCCTTAGTTTCTAAACCCCGTGGTTCTCAATCTTTTTTGCTTGAACCGATTCTTGGACCAGTGTCCTCGGTGTTCATCAGTGGTGAAGGGTTTAGCTTTTCTACCCACCCATTGCAAACAAAAGACTTCCGCCAATCGGAGCTTGGGCCGTGCTTGCACGGAGCTTGGGCCGTCCTTGCATGGCGCTTGGTCGGTCCAGGCTCGGCCCTTGCACGGCCCTTGGGCCGTCCAAGCCCAAGCCCAGCCGCCGCGTTCGGCAGAGGGTCGCAACTTCCATCTTTAGCTGGCGCAAATGTGCAATAACGCGCCTATTCAGTTTTCAATGAGCCTGCGAGCCCTCGTCGCAAGGTCATCCTAGCGAATTTCCAGATGGAAATAAAGAGCGAATAAGTACATACAAGATGATGGACGTTTGCCAAAAAATGATTATTGCCACACAGTTCTTTAAAAGTAGGACCGCAAAAGTAAGATCGCGCAGCCGCATCGCTTTTTTGTTCCATCCAAAAGTTTTCTCCGCGCCTCCGCGCCTCCGCGTTGAGCTTTTGATCTTGCTTTTTTAAATCCGTGTTCATCCGTGTTGAGATTTTCGGGTCATTCCCAAAGATTTTCTCCGTGTCTCCGTGCCTCCGTGGTAGGTGTTGTTTTTTAAATTTTCAATCTTGGCAATACCGGCGATCTCGGCAATCTCCCCATGTGCAATTATTTTCTAAGTCTTTCTGCTTATTACCGGACGCTGGCCATCAGACCACCCAAAAATGCGTCCATATTCGTTGTTCCGCCGAAGTGCTGTCATGGTCTAACGTGTTACCTGTCAATAACATTCTGATGGTACTCTTACGCGAACCTGCAAAAGAGTTTTGTAATCACGGCAAACGCCAGGCCGAGGCTTATGTCGTGCGATTAACTAAAAGGAGAACTACACAATGTCTCGTAAAAGCATCCTGTTAGCTCTTTTCCTCAGCCTCGCAATTTCAACACTCGGCTTCTCTAAGGGCAAGCCCGCAACTGAGCCGGGCGACGACCGTGGCGGTGGGAACCCTGGAACTGGCGTAGATGACAATCACAATAACCGTCAGCGCGGCAAAACTCCCCCTCCTCCTGCAACAGCTTTGATCGCAAAAGGCAAGCCGGCCACTGAGCCGGGTGACGATCGTGGCGGCGGGAACCCTGGAACTGGCGTAGATGACAATCACAATAATCGTCAGCGCGGCAAAACTCCTCCTCCTCCTGCGACAGCTCTGATGGCAAAAGGCAAACCAGCTACTGAGCCGGGCGATGATCGTGGCGGTGGGAATCCTGGAACCGGCGTAGATGACAATCACAACAATCGCCAACGTGGTAAAACTCCTCCTCCTCCAGCGACAGCTCTGATGGCAAAAGGCAAACCAGCCACTGAGCCGGGCGATGACCGTGGCGGTGGAAACCCTGGAACCGGCGTAGACGACAACCACAACAATCGTCAGCGCGGTAAAACTCCTCCTCCAACCACAACCGCATAAATACTCGTAATTTGCATCACAGGGCCGAGTCACACGCTCGGCCCTTTTTTTAGGGGATGGGAAATGCGTATTCGGCTTGGCTGGCTCGCCATTGTTGGATTTGTTTTGCTTTTAGCTACTCTGAAAATGGCGGCCTTGTCAGCCCAGGATGACAAGCCCACGATCACTCCTGTCCGCGCGGAGCATCCGCCCAAACTCGAAGACTATCTCAACGAAAACGCCGTGCCCCCTGGCCTCAAGGTCACAGAATTTCTGCAGCGCGAGCCGCATGACGGCTCTCCGGTCAGCGAAGACACCGCTGCCTATATCTCTTATGACGACCGCAATCTCTACGTTGCTTTTGTCTGCAAGTCAAAGCCCGGCAGTCTGCGCGCCCACATGGTGAAGAGGGAAGACATTGCTGGCGACGACGCTGTGAGCGTTGCTCTGGACACCTTCCATGACGGTCAGCGCGCCTATGAATTTTTCGCCAATCCGCTGGGTATTCAGTTGGATGGAATTACCGCGGAAGGCGTTGACGACGATGACTTCAGCTTTGATACCGTCTGGCAATCCAGGGGCAAGATCACCAGGGATGGCTACGTTGTCCTGTTCTCCATTCCATACAAGAGCCTGCGTTTTCATTCCCGCTCACACCGGGCTTCCACCTGGGGTATCGCGTTAGGCCGTGTGATTCCCGGCAACCGCGAGCTTTCCACCTGGCCGCTGCTCACCACCAAGATTGAAGCGTATGTTCCGCAGTTCGCCAACATGGATAGCCCTGAGAACGCGCACTCTGGCCGCAACATAGAATTAACTCCATACGGCTTTGCCGGTGGTGAAAAATTTCTGGATACCACGGCTGCTCCGCCAGCCGTAACATCTCAGCCGGTGTATCGCGGCGGCATTGATGCAAAGATTGTGATCCACGACCAAATCACCGTGGACGCTACCGTGAACCCAGACTTCAGCCAGGTGGAATCAGACGAGCCTCAGGTCACCACCAACCAGCGCTATGAAGTTTTCTTTCCAGAAAAGCGGCCGTTCTTTCTGGAAAACTCTGACTATTTCAGCACGCCGGAAACATTGCTCTTTACCCGCCGTATCGCCGATCCTCAATATGGTCTGCGCGTCACCGGCAAGCTGGGTGACTGGAAAATAGGTTTCCTCGGCATTGACGATCGCGCTCCCGGCCAGGGTTTGTCCACGGCCGACCCGCTTTCCGGCGAACGCGCTGAAATTTTTGCCGGACGCCTCCAGCGCATCTTCAACGGCGGCAGTTCCAACGTTGGCTTGATGTTTACGCGCCGCCAGTTCGGCGGCAATTCATCGAACATAGGTTCTTTTGATACGCGGCTTAAGCTGGGTCCAAACTGGATCTTCACCGCTCAGTACATGGAAAGCGCGGTGCAGAACAACACAGTCCAAACCATCTTCGATCCCAACACGGGCCTTGCTATAGGCTCCAGCGCCCTCGGCACTGACCTGGGCAGCGCGATCTTTGCCGAGTTAAAGCATGTGGGCCGAGGCTTGAATTGGATCACCAGTTATGTGGACCGCTCAGCGAATTTTGCCGGCGATGATCTGGGCTTCTTCACCCGCACAGACATTCGCCAGCTGCGCGAGAGCGCATCCTATCTATGGCATCCTGAAGGCGGCGCGCTCACCAGCGTGGGGCCCAATTTCTCCGGCTACGCCACCATTGATCACACCAATGTCCTGCAGGATTGGTATGCCGACCTGCCAATGGTCTTCAACTTCAAGGGGCCCAGCGCTTTCAGCTTTGGCCGTACGGAATCCTACGAGCTTTACCAGGGAATTGGTTTTCGCAAGCAGGCCAGTTACGGAACTTTTTCTACTGACAAGCTTCGTGTTGTCGGCCTGAGTGCTTCCTATCTGCAAGGCGTTGAAATTAATTATTTTCCCGCTGGCAACCGGCTTCCCACGCTCGGCAATTCAACTGAAGGTTCAGCCGGGCTCACCTTTAAGCCACTCAAGCGCATGAAGTTTGAAGAAAAATATATTTTCAGCCGCCTGGGCGATCCTGCCAGCCGCACCGTGATCCTGGAAAATCACATTGCCCGCTCCAAGATCAACTTTCAGGCCACCAAGCCGCTCTCTTTCCGCGTGATTGTTGACTACAACGCGCTGGGCGGTAATCCCTTGATCGCCGACCTGGAACATACCCGCCAGTTCAGCTATGACGCTCTGATTACCTACCTGATCCATCCCGGAACAGCGTTTTATATCGGCTATTCCGACCAGTATCAAAACCTGCAGATCGATCCCTTAAATCCTTTCGGCCTGGTTCGCACGCCAGATTTCCTGAACCATCTCGCGTCGCGGCAATTTTTTGTGAAGCTCAGCTATTCCTTCCGGATGTAATTCTCGCCCGCGCTCGTTCGCACAACACGCGGTGACCGTATTTCCTTTTTGTTCACCATAGTGTTATTCTATCTATTCGTAATTTGGAGCGAACATGCCACCCATTTCTCTTACTGATAAAGAACGCGCAATGCTTTTGGGCACCGCCACGCAGGCGCTGGAACACGCTTACGCCCCGTACTCAGACTTTCCCGTGGGCGCGGCTCTCATCACTGAAGACGGCCGCCTCTTTACGGGATGCAACGTAGAAAACGCCTCGTACGGACTCACCATCTGTGCCGAGCGTGCCGCAATTTTCAATGCCATCAACCAGGTCCAGGGAAAATTGAAGCTTCGCGCTATTGCCGTAGTCAACGGACGCGACGTGCCTTGCTCTCCCTGCGGCGCATGCCGTCAGGTGATTGCCGAATTCGGCGAGCACACGGTCTGCGTCTTCCGCGGCGAGAAGGGCTATGTCGATATGACCATCGCCGAATTGCTGCCGGAAACCTTCCGTCTGGGCTGACCAGCAAATGCTCGTCACAGATATTATCCGCAAAAAGCGCGACGGCGCTGAACTGCAGCGCGCTGAAATCGAGTTTCTCGTCAACGGCTACACCCGTGACGAGATCCCCGACTACCAGATGTCCGCGTGGCTTATGGCTGTACTTCTGCGGGGCATGTCACGCGCCGAACTCGCCGCGCTCACCGAATCCATGCTCAACTCCGGCCAGGTGCTCGACTTTTCCGAACTCCCGGCCGCCAAAGTCGATAAGCACTCCACCGGCGGCGTGGGCGACAAAACATCGCTCATCATTGCGCCCATCGTCGCCGCAGGCGGCGTCTTTGTTCCCATGATCAGCGGACGCGGCCTGGGACACACCGGCGGCACGCTCGACAAACTGGAATCTATTCCCGGCTTCAACGTAAATCTTTCTGTCACCGACTTCCGCCGCGTGCTGGCCCAATGCGGCGCAGGCCTGATCGGCCAGACCAAAGAAATCGCCCCTGCAGACAAAAAACTTTACGCCCTGCGCGACGTCACCGGCACCGTCGAAAGCCCATACCTGATCTGCGCCTCCATCATGAGCAAAAAGCTTGCCGAAGGCATTGACGCCCTGGTGCTCGACGTAAAAACCGGCAGCGGCGCGTTCATGAAGTCAGAAAAAGATTCCGTCTTTCTCGCCGAACTCATGGTTGAAACCGGCCAGCGCCTGGGCAAACGCATCACCGCCCTGATTACTGACATGGATCAGCCTCTAGGCCGCGCCGTAGGCAATGCCTTGGAAGTGGCCGAATGCATAGAAATCCTGAACGGCCAAACCTCTCAAGGCTCTGCCGCTGAAGGAGCAGGTTTTGAAGGAGCAAGGTTTGAAAGAGTTAACGACCTGCGCGAACTCAGCCTCGTTCTTTCCGCCTGGATGTTCCTCTTGGGTAAGCGAGTGCGCACCGTGGATGAAGGCAGGGAACTGGCCGAGCATATGATCGCCAGCGGCAAAGCCCGCGACAAATTCCGCGAGATGATCCGCCTGCAAGGCGGCAACGCCGATGTAATGGACAATCCAGGCCTGCTGCCGCAAACCCAACACAAAGCAGATATAAAAAGTCCCGCCTCTGGCTTCGTTACCGCCATCATGAGCGAACAGATTGGCATCGCCGGAGTACTGCTAGGCGGTGGCCGCGCAAAGAAAGAAGACTCAGTCGATCCCGCCGTGGGAATCATAGTCCATAAAAAAGTCGGCGACCGCGTCTCCACCGGCGATGCACTCTGCACCGTCCATTACAACTCAGCCGAGCGATTCACCAACGCCGTTCCGCTGATAGAACAAAGCTACACAATTGCCGCCGCAGCACCACCACAGTCCCGCCCGCTCATTCACCAGATCATCGGCGACAAGTAATTTTGGTGCAGTAGTTTTTTCGGTGTAAGAGCGGCCCTTTAGGGCCGCGTTAGCTAAAAATAAAATTTGGGCTTCAGCCCCTGCGTTTATTCTTTCCCCACATCCGCAGCAATCATCGGCACCACTTCTTTGAGCAGCGACTTAAACTGCCCAGCAATCCGCTTCCCAATCTCCAACACTTCCTGATGATTGATCTGCGCGTCTGTAACTCCTGCAGCCATATTCGTAACGCAGGAAATTGCCAGGACCTTCATGCCCATCTGGCGCGCCGCAATCACCTCCGGCACCGTGGACATCCCAACCAGATCAGCGCCCATAACACGAAAAGCGCGTATCTCTGCCGGCGTCTCATAGCTTGGACCCAGCACAGCAACATAAACGCCTTCAGCCAGATCAATGCCCAGCTTCTTGCCTGCGTCCACGGCCATCTTGCGATAGTTCTTTGCATACGCCTCGCTCATATCAATAAAACGCGGATCCACATGTCCCACCAGCGGGTTCTGCCCCTGCATATTGATGTGATCTTTAATTACCACCAGCCGGCCTTGTCCATATTCCAGATTGATTCCGCCAGCCGCATTCGTCATCACCACAGCGCGAACGCCCATGCGTGCAAAAACTCGCATCGGGAACACCACGTTCTGCACCGGATATCCTTCATATAAATGAACGCGCCCCTGCATCACCACCACTGGCTGCCCGCCAATATTGCCCAGAACCAGTTGTCCCGCATGGCCTACAGCCGTGGAGCGGGGAAAATGTGGAATGTCGTTATAGCCAATGCGGACTGCGTCAGTCATCTCGTCGGCAAATCCGCCCAGCCCCGATCCCAGCACAATCGCAACTGCCGGCTTAAGCGTGCTTTTTGCAGTGATAAATTTCGCTGTGAATTCCACCTGGGTAAAATCGTCGCTAATGCTCGTCATCTTTGTTGGGGATCCTCTCTCTTGGAACGCCCGATCTCTACACTGTTCGGAAATCAAATTGTAATGCTATAGTTCGATTCATGTTAGTCGCGCGATCTCTTAAGTCTCTCCGCACTGCATTTCTTGTAGTTTTCTTAATTTCGCTTGCGCCATTCGCATGGCCGCAAAGAAGGCATGCGCCAGCCGTGCCCCCTGAGCGCGCCGCTGAACAAAAGGCCGCGCACTACTTTGAGCTGACCCGCAGCCAGCCATTGCTGCTGCATTCATTTCTGCAGGAAATGCCCAAGGGTGGCGACCTCCACAATCATCTCTCGGGTGCTGTCTATGCGGAGAGCCTGATTGCTTACGCCGTGCATGACAATCTATGTGTTGATCGAAATACCCTGACTTTGCTGCCCTCATTGTGCGACCCCAGCAGCAACAAGCCTCCCGCCAGCGTTGCTCTGAAAGATCCAACGCTTTACGGCGAATTGCTTGACGCGTTTTCCATGCGCCAGTTCGTTCCCGGCGCAGAGTCCGGCCATGACCATTTCTTTGCCACCTTCGGCAAGTTTGGTGCTGCCACCAATGGTCACACCGCAGACATGCTGGCAGAAGTCAGATCGCGCGCCGCTGCCGGGCATCTCCAATATATGGAGCTCATGTTCAATCCGGACGGCGGAGCCGCGGGAAGACTCGGTTCGTCATTCGCTTCCAACGCTGAATTCAAAAATGAAGACTTCAGCAAAATGCGCGACACGCTGTTATCCAGCGGCCTGCCGCAAATTCTCACCGACGCCAGCAAATTTCTGGACGACACTGAAAAGCAAGAGCAGTCCCTCATGCACTGTGGAGAACCCAAAGCCGATCCCGGCTGCGCCGTGCAGGCCCGCTATCTTTATCAGGTGTCGCGCGGCGTAGCCAAGGAAAGCGTCTTCGCCCAGATTCTTGCCGGCTTTGAGCTGGCCTCAAAAGATCCACGCGTTGTGGGACTAAACCTGGTCATGGCCGAAGACTGGTATGTGCCTATCCATGACTTTGATCTTCACATGCGCATGCTGGATTATCTCCACGGCATTTATCCTAAAGTCCACATCACGCTCCATGCCGGAGAACTTACATCCCAGCTGGTTCCTCCGGAGGACCTTTACCATATTCGCGCTTCGGTTGAACTCGGACACGCAGAGCGCATTGGCCACGGCGTTGACGTAATGCAGGAGCAAGACCCTGAAGCGCTGCTGACCATGATGGCCCGGAAAAAAATTCTGGTGGAGATCTGTCTCACCAGCAATGACGTGATTCTCAATGTAACCGGCACGCACCACCCGCTTCCCATGTATTTGAAGCTGGGCGTCCCCGTCACTCTGGCCACCGATGACGAAGGCGTTTCCCGTGGAGACATTGTCCAGGAATATGCGCGCGCCGCTGAGACCTATCACCTCAGCTATCTCGACCTCAAAAAGTTTGCCCGCGCCAGCCTTGAATTCAGCTTCCTGCCCGGAGAAAGCATCTGGAAGGACCCAGCTGTCGGTACTCGCACAGCAGCCTGTGCCACAGACAAACTGAATGCCGAGAGTCCTTCTTCAAGCTGCGCCAGCCTTCTCAATTCCAGCGAAAAAGCCAAACAAGAGTGGGCGCTGGAAAAGGCGTTTGGACAATTTGAGAGCAAGTTCTGATTTCATCCGCGCCAATCCGCGCTGTGTTTCGCTTTTGATTTTCAATTGCCAATTTTGGCAATACCGGCGATTTTTGGCAATTTTCCCAATCGCGCTCCACCCTTGACAGTGCCAGCTACAATAGACGGGATTTTCACCAGATCATCATCTTTATAACTGAGAAGGACCCCAATGTCGCGATACGCGGGTTTGCTGGGCATCATTGTTTTTTTGTCGATTGCTTATCTGTTCTCCACAAATCGTAAGGCCATTCGCCTCAAGACCGTTCTCTGGGGACTCAGCCTGCAATTCATGTTTGCCTGGATCGTGGTCCGTTACACCTGGGGTCAGAAAGTCTTGGGCGTGGCTGGCGCAAAAATTACCACGCTGCTCAATTATTCTTTTGCTGGCTCCAGCTTCGTCTTTGGTGATTTAGGCTCCAACACTTCTCATCTGGGTTTCTTCTTTGCTTTTCAGGTGTTGCCCACCATTATTTTTGTCTCTGCTTTTTTCGCGCTGCTCTATCACCTGGGCGTAATGCAAATCATCATTCGCGGCATGGCCTGGGCCATGAGCCGAGTAATGGGCGTAAGCGGCGCGGAGTCGCTCGATGTCGCCGCTTCCATTTTCATGGGACAGACCGAGGCCCCGCTCACCATCCGCCCGCTGCTGCCCGAATGCACCAAGTCAGAATTAATGACGATTATGACCGCTGGCATGGCGCACGTCTCCGGTGGAATTATGGCGGCTTATATTCTTTACGGGATTGAAGCCAAAAATCTGCTCGCCGCTGTGATCATGACCGCACCGGGAACCATCCTGATGGCCAAAATGCTGGTTCCGGAAACCGAGCAGCCCAAGACCGCCGGCACAGTAGAAATTTCCAAGGAAGAATTGCACAAAGATTCCAACATGCTTGGCGCGATTGCCCGCGGCACCATTGACGGCGGCCAACTGGCCTTCAATGTAGCTATCATGCTGATTTCCTTTCTGGCGCTCATCGCCATGCTGAACGGCATCATGGGCTGGACACACAATCACCTTGCCTGGTTTCCGGCAAGTATTCAGCAGGTTTTAGGTTTCATCTTTGCGCCGGTGGCATGGCTCATTGGAATTCCAAGGCATGATTGCGGCGCTATCGGCGGCTTGCTCGGATCGCGCATGGTCATCAATGAGCTATATGCTTACACGCTGCTGGGAGCGCAGAAAGCCACCCTCGATCCACGCTCTTTCACCATCGCCACCTTTGCTCTCTGCGGATTTGCGAATCTCAGCTCCATCGGCATTCAGATAGGTGGCATAGGCGCTCTGGCGCCCAACAAGCGAGACCAGTTGGCTAAACTCGGCTTCCGCGCCATGATCGCCGGAACCATGGCGAATCTAATGTCGGCCTCAATTGTGGGATTGCTGATGCGAAGCTAGCACGGGGAAGGTCGATTTACGCCGCATCGATCAACAAAAGCAGATTGTTCGAGCGGGGTGGAGCAGGCATTTATGCCTGCGGTAAAGACTGGATTGTCCGGCTTTAGCCACTGAGGTAAAGCCGCAGGGATTCGGAAAATCAAATCAGCCACTCAAGCTGTATAATTTCCGAGCGCGGGCACCTTTAAAATTGTGGGGGACTATGCATCTCAAATCAAAGATAGTGTTCGGCATCCTTTTTCTCTGCTCAATGATCCCAGCCTGGGGACAAACCAAGGTCGGCGTCATCACCTCTTTAACCGGCAGCCTGGCTGCCTTCGGTGAAGCGCACAAAAATGGATACGCCATTGCCCTGGACGAAATCAACGGCAAGGGCGGCGTGCTGGGCAAAAAAATTGAGCTCGATTTTTACGACGACCAAAGCAAGCCTGACCAAGCCGTTCAAGGCGTCTCCAAACTCATCGACCAGGACCAGGTTCCGGTCCTGCTCGGCTCTTATTCCAGTGAGAGCACCAAAGCCATTATCGGCGCGGTAACACAGCGCGAGACGCCCCTCATTATCCCCACCGCCACCGCGGACAACGTAATGGATTCCAAGTCCCCATGGATCTTCCGCATATGCGCCGGAGCCAATGACTACGCGAAAGCCACGATTGCATTCCTCAAGGCCAATGGCGCGCCCAAGAAAATGGCTATCGTGTATGAGAACACCAATTTTGGCCAGTCGAATATGAAGGCCATGACAGCCGCAGCCAAGGAAGCTGGCATTGAGTTGGTGGCGGTTGAGTCGTATGAAGCCAAGTCGCCGGACTATAAAGCAGTCTTGCAGCGTGTAAAGCAGGCCAATCCTGAAGTGGTTTACTTCTGCTCTTACCTGCTGGACGCCACCACGCTCATGCGTCAGGCCAGGGAAGTTGACCTGAATCCCAAGTATTACACCTCTGCCGGCACCGGCTTTGCCGCCGCTGAATTCCCCAGTGAAAAAGGCGCAGGCAAGAACGCTGATTTCACCTTCTCAGTTTCGCAGTGGCTGCCTGAAGCCAAGTGGCGCGGCTCAAAAGAATTTGACGCTGAATATTTCAAGCGCTTTAAAAGTCATCCTCAGTACCATGCCATGCAGGCCTATGCTGCATTGCTGGTGGCGGCTGCCGCCATCAACAACGCAAAATCCCTGGAGCCGGCCAAGATTCGCGACGCTATCAAAAACATCAATCTCACTGACACACCTTTCGGCCCTATCAAGTTTGATAACGGACAGAACCAGCATCCGGTCCTGATCACCCAGGTCCAGGGCGGCCAATATAAAGTGGTCTTCCCGGGAGATGTTGCCCAGGCCAAGCCCATAATCCCAGCGCCCATCTGGTCAAAGCGATAAAGTTCGGTACTTTAGATCGAACGATCAAAAAAGATAGAAAACATAAGTCTGAAGCGGGGACCAGGGAACTTGTTCCCGCGTCAGCAAACCAGAGAGGTCTAGACACGGTTGGTCCACTTCTTCCAAGCCTGTGCTGATGGTCTGTTGACCGGCGCGCTTTACGCCCTGATTGGCATGGGCCTGGCGCTGATCTTTGGCGTCATGCGCATCGTCAACTTCGCCCATGGCGCTTTTCTCATGGTGGGCATGTATGCCACGTATGTGCTCTTTGATTTCTTCAAACTCAATCCTTACATCGGCTTCCTGCCCGCCGGAGTCATTCTTTTTATCTTCGGCTATCTGGTCTATCTGGCGCTGATCAAACCGGTGCGAAATCGCTCGCACTTCATGCAGATTCTCATGACCACCGGCATCGGCCTGATCCTTACTGATAGCGCGCAGCTGATCTTCAAGGCCGACTATCGCCAGACGAATATTGCCTTGGTCAATCGCAGCATACATATTGGGCCATTCGGCGCGAATGCCGCTGAAGTTCTTTCCTTCGCCATCTCCATCGTCTTCGTTTTCGGTTTGTACTTCTTCGTCAGCCGCAGCCTTACCGGTCAGGCCTTGCGTGCCATTTCGCAAAGCCCGGACGTTGCGCCGCTGATGGGCATCAACCTAACACGCATACAGGGCTTCAGCTTTGCCCTTGGGACAGCCCTTGCCGGCATCGCCGGCGGCCTGCTGCTGCCGCGGCTCTATCTTTTCCCCGGCGTGGGAGAGGATTACACCACCAAGGCTTTTGTCATGGTTGTGCTCGGAGGCATGGGCTCCATTGAAGGCGCGGCCCTCGGCGGCCTTGTGCTTGGCCTCTCAGAAAGCCTGACCAGTCTTTATATCGGCAACCAGTGGGCGCTGATTGTTGATTTCGCTCTCTTTCTTCTGGTGCTGTCGTTCAAACCCAGCGGCATCTTTGGGAGACAGCGCGCATGAGCCTGCTAAAAAGTTGGAAGTTCTGGGTTTGTCTCATTGTTGTGCTGCTGTGGGCACGCATGCCATGGTTTATCCAGAACAATTATCAGTTACAGGTGCTCTTCCGCATCACGCTTTTTGCCGCGCTTGGACTGGCCTGGAATCTTGTCGGCGGATACGCCGGACAACTCTCGCTCGGACACGTAGCTTTCTTCGGCGTGGGAGCTTATGGGCTCGCGCTCTTTGTTCAGATCGGCGTGCCCATCTGGATCGCCCTTTTCCTAGCAGCTTGTGTGGCAACTTTGTTTGCCGCCGTTATCGGTGCGATAGCCTTCCGTCTGCGCGGCCCCTATTTCACTCTGGCCACCATTGCCTTCGGTGAAGTGCTGCGCCTCACCGCGACCAATTTGAACGTAACCGGCGGAGCCATTGGTCTAACCATGCCTGGCCTGTTCGTCGGACGAACTTTCTGGCGCTCATACTATCTCGCCGCTGTAGCCTTAATGGCGATTGCCTTTATCACCAATTACTGGACCTCGCGCTCGCGCTTCGGCTATTACCTCATGGCCATCCGTGAAGATGAAGACACTGCCAGTGCGGTCGGCATCAATACATCACTCTGCAAATTGCAGTCGCTGCTGATGAGCGCATTCCTCACGGCCCTCGCCGGAGCGCTTTACGGCAGCGCATTTCAGTTCATTGTTCCAGACAGCATTCTGCCGCTGGAGATTTCCATACAGATCGCTATCATCACCATGCTGGGTGGCGCAGGAACGCTGCTGGGGCCAATCGTCGGCGCGGTGCTATTGCTCAGCGCGTCTGAAGCTTTCAAAAACCAGTTCAAGGAAAGCCATCTTCTGATTTATGGCATTCTCATTGTTCTGGTAGTGCTCTTCATGCCAGAAGGCATTGTCGGCGGACTGCAACATCTCTTCCGCAAGCGCAACAAGCCGCCAGCCGACGTTAAACCGCAACCAGTATTAGGCGGTGCCCAATGACGCCGATTCTGGAAATGCAAAATGTCACCAAACGTTTTGGCGGGCTCAGGGCCGTAAAAAGCGTCTCCCTCACGATGAATGAAGGCGAAATTCTTTTCATCATCGGCCCCAACGGCGCAGGCAAGACCACCGTCTTCAACCTGCTCAGCGGGTTCCTCCATCCCAACGAAGGAACCATTCTTTTCCAGGGCAAAGATATTTCCAAAATGGCGCCCAATCGCGCTGCACGCCTGGGCATTGGACGCACCTTCCAGATCGTAAAGCCTCTCCCGAGCTTGACCGTGCTGCAAAACGTGATGCTTGGCGCATTCATGCACACAGGCAACTTGCGCCGGGCCGAGCAGGAAGCTGAAAAGATTCTCGACTTCCTCCAGATGTCGCACCTGAGCAAATTCACCGCGAATGGCCTGCCGCTGGCAGCGCTCAAGCGGCTTGAGATTGCCCGCGCCTTGGCCACCAAACCCAAGCTCATCTTGCTCGATGAAGTGGTCTCCGGCCTGACCACCAGCGAAGCGCTGGCGCTGGCAGAGCTGGTAAAGCGCCTGCCGGAGTGGGGCGTGAGTGTGGTTGGTGGCGTGGAGCACGTCATGCAGGTGGTGATGAAGATTGCCCATCGCGTAATCGTTCTCGATTACGGCGCAAAAATAGCAGAGGGCATTCCCGCAGAAGTGGTAAGACTGCCTGAGGTGATTGAAGCCTACCTCGGACCAAAATATAAGGAGCTGACGCAATGACCCCTAGCCAAATGACTGCGTCCAATGCCTCCCTCAATCCGAACGCTTCTCAGCCCCTGCTTGAGGTTGGCCATCTCACGGCGTATTACGGTGACTTGCAGGCGCTCTTCGATATCTCGCTCCAGGTAAATGCCGGCGAGATCGTAACGCTCATCGGCGCGAATGGAGCAGGGAAGACCACCATCCTGCGCGCCATCTCCGGCATGAAACATCCGGCCAGCGGCACTCTGCGTTTTGCCGGCCAGGATGTCTCGCGCGTTCCCGCGCATGACATGGTTGCGCGCGGCGTGAGCCACGTGCCTGAAGGCCGTCAGGTATTTCCTTTTATGACGGTGAAAGAGAATCTCTCACTCGGCGCTTATATCCCGCGCGCTCGCGCCAACGTAAAGCGTCTCATGGAAGAACAACTCGCTTTGTTCCCGCGACTGGCGGAGCGGCTTGATCAGTTGGCAGGTACGCTCTCCGGCGGCGAACAGCAGATGGTCGCCATCGCCCGCGGATTGATGGCGCAGCCCAAACTGCTGCTGCTCGATGAGCCTTCGCTCGGCCTGGCTCCCAAAATTGTGGAAGAGGTGTTTGAGAAAATTCAGGAAGTCCGCCAGACCGGCATCACGATGTTGATCGTCGAGCAGAACGTCGTAAGCGGTCTAAGCATTTCTGATCGGGGCTATGTGATACAGAATGGCGCAATCCTGCTGGCTGACACGGCAAAAAATCTTCTTACCAATGAAATGGTTCGCGCAGCCTACCTTGGCCTATAACTCCTCACTCTCCAGCTATCTTCCGCTTCAGGCAATGCCGTCGCTAGGGCCTCTGGCTGTTGCTATCTTCACCGACTGTGGCGCTATCCGTACTTTGTGGCGAGGGAAATTATGGACAGTATTTTTGAGTGGCAGGATCGAACTATAAAGGTTTGAAATCGCGGCGCGTTCAAAGCGCTGCAGGATCGGCTTCCATGTATCGGTCACGGAACAGGGAAGCGTCAACGGCTGCATGCGTGTGATGGGCAAACGCAATCCTGATGCCAGCAGCGAAGCAGCTCTTTCACTGCGTGTGAGCATCCAGTGGCGGATCACCAACTGGCGGACTGCCTGCTCTTCTTCCGCCGTGCACGGCATCATTTGTACAAATTCTTTGTTGTAGGAATTTGCTGAGACATAGTCGCCCAGCAGATAGGTGAGGCCGCCGGTCATCCCTGAGCCAAGATTGATTCCTACCGGCCCCAGGATTACAACTACGCCGCCAGTCATATATTCGCAAGCATGGTCGCCCGCGCCTTCCACTACTGAGATAGCTCCACTATTGCGTACGGCAAACCGTTCGCCCGCCTGTCCGGCAACATATAGCTCGCCAGACGTTGCTCCATAAAGGACAGTGTTGCCCGCCAGCACATCACCGCGGCGAGAAGATTCGCTGCCAGCCTCAATCGTGATGGTGCCGCCGCTTAGCCCCTTGCCTACGTAATCATTCGCGGCTCCATTGAGATGGAACTTTATGTTCGCGCCAAGAAATGCGCCAAAGCTTTGGCCAGCGGTTCCACGGAAATGAATTTCCATCGGCGTATGTGGTGCATGCGTCAATCTCTGCTGGCGCAGGCGTTCACTGGTTAGCTCCGCTCCAATGCTGCGGTCGGCATTCACGATCGGCAGAATTGGCGTTGGGTTCCGACCGAAGCCTTTGGAAATTTCAATCAAGCGCCGCGAGAGCTCTCTCTTCTTTTTGCTGCGCGGGGCTGTGTAAGGAGCTATTGGGGTTGGCTGCAGCAGGCCGCTAATCCATTTACCGGCAGCCTCTGTACGTGGTTGAAGCAGCTCCGTGCGGCCAATAATTTCTTCCAGAGAATGAACACCCAGGCGGCCCAGCAGCACGCGTGTCTCTGCGGCCACTGACTTGAAATAGTCTTTTACCATCTCCGGCTTGCCGTTGAAGCGTGTACGCAGCGTCTCGTCCTGCGTGGCAATTCCCACCGGACAGGTATTGAGATGGCATTGCCGCGCCATTACACAGCCCATTGCCAGCAGCGCGGCGGTGCCAAAGCCAAATTCGTCTGCGCCAAGCAGCGCGGCCATTACCACGTCGCGAGCAAATTTAAATCCGCCATCCACGCGTAAACGGACATTCTGCCGTAACCCAGCATTGATCAGCGTGCGGTGCGCGTCGCGCAAACCAAATTCCCATGGCAGCCCTGTGTTCTTGATAGAACTCAGCGGAGAAGCGCCTGTGCCGCCGTCATATCCGCTGATAGTAATTACGTTTGCGCCTGCCTTGGCCACGCCAGCCGCAATAATGCCAACGCCCGCACCGGACACCAGTTTTACGCCAATGCGCGCCGTAGGATTAATCTGGCGCAGATCGTGGATCAGCTGTTCCAGATCTTCAATGCTGTAAATATCATGATGCGGCGGCGGAGACACCAGTGCCATTCCCGGCACCGCGTGCCGCAGCTTCGCAATGTACGTAGTTACCTTGGTGGCAGGAATTTGTCCGCCCTCGCCGGGCTTGGAGCCTTGCGCGATTTTAATTTCAAGCTCTTCGGCATTGACCAGGTATTCAGCCGTCACGCCAAAGCGCGCGGTGGAAACCTGCTTCACGCGGCAAGAAGCCTCAGGCATCTTGGTATAGATTTCCGGATCTTCGCCGCCTTCACCGGTATTGCTGCGCGCGCCGAGTTCGTTCATGGCCAGCGCCAGTGTTCTGTGGGCTTCCGGACTGATAGCGCCAACGCTCATGGCCTGTACGGCAAAGCGTTGTAAGATTGCGGCTTCCGTCTCAACTGAATCCGGCGACACAGGTTCGGCAGTGGCAAAATCGAGCAGGTCGTGAATCGCTATGGGCTCACGTTCTGTGACCAGCGCTTCAAACTCCTGGTAGTGTCCGGCATCAGGGTTTTTGATATGCGCCTGCAACTTGCGCATGAGATCAGCGGATGTAGCATGCTTCTCGCCCTCTTTGCGGAAGCGATAGAGCCCTGAATCGGCGGGCGCTTTAAACTCTGGCTTGAATGCCTGTGCGTGGTTAAAAAGATAGTCGCCTAGCAACTGGCTGAGCGAGTTGGCTTCCGCGTAGCGTGGCACGCTTTCAAAAAAGTCACGGCAAACTTTTTCTTCCAGTCCAATCACTTCAAACAACTGCGCATTGCGATAGCTGGCGAGAGTAGAAATACCCATGCGGGACAATACTTTTCTGAGTCCGCCATTCACCGCCGTGCAATAATTTTTAGTGCCGCCGGCAACCTGCTCTTCCGCGATTTGCTGAGCAAGAAATGGATGCACCGCCGTTGCTCCCACCGCCAGCAACAGCGCGACATGGTGCGTCTCAATCACCTGGGCGGTTTCCACAATCAGCGGAATGCGGAAATGGCCTCCACGAAT
>DASXZE010000155.1:0-7201 GCA_036502105.1 Candidatus Angelobacter sp.
AATCATTCACAAGCAAAAATGTATTTCAGGGTTGATACTGGCTTTCTTGATACCAGTATGGGACTTTCATCCCGGCTGATTTGCTGAATTGAATATAAAATGGTGGCTTGTTGGTCCAGCGCTCCCCGTGTCAGGCTCGTCCGAGTGGAGTCCGCGCAAGAGATATGAGGACCGTTCGTGTTTTGGAGATGAGGATGGCGAGCAATGGACTCTGAAGAGGCACTGATTCCGTCAGCACACCCGGTGGTGCGCCGCGTTTGTCTGCTGGCCTGCTGTGCGTTGATTCTTGCCGCGCTGCTCACGTTCGCGGGATGGCAATTTCGTATTCCCATTTTGCGCGGGCAGATGTATGGCTCATTCGTTGCTCCCAACTCAGCCTTGTGTTTTCTTCTGAGTGCTCTTTCCATCCTGTTCCAGACTTCACGCGGGAAAATAAACGCAAGAATCGGCCAGCTTCTGGGGCTGGCTGTTGCGGTGTTTGGCGGGCTGATACTTTCTGAGCATCTTACGGGCGTTGATCTGGGGATTGATCGCATCTTTTTCGCGCATCGCCTGGACGCATGGTTTTTGCCCAACCCAGGCCGCTTTGCCGTCACCTCGGCCATCGCTTTTCTGGTGGGTGGACTAGGTCTGGTTTTTCTCCGCTACAAAGATGTTGCTCTGGCTGATCTTGCCGGCTCGCTTGTCCTGGGGGTGTCTTACGTTGGCATCATCGGATATATATTCGGCTATCGCATTTTTTATGGGCGGGCCATGGCTGTGCCAACGGCTGTGCTCTTTGCCACGCTGGGCGTGGCCATGCTCTGCGCGAGCGCAACAGGATGGGTGGCCAGATCCCTCTCCAGCCCGCGGCTGGGTGGACTGCTGGTTCGCCGGCTCACAACGGCCATTATCTTTTTAATTCCGGCTCTGGCAGCGATAGAAGCATGGCTGGAGAACCGGCACGTGGTAAACCCTGAAAGTGGGATGGCGATACTGGTTCTGGTGGTGGTGGCCGTTTTCACCATACTGGTGCTGCGCACTGCCGCCGTCATGAACTCGATTGACGAAGCGCAGGAGGCCGCGCAGCAGCGCGCCATGGCGCTCAGCGAAGAACTTACCGCCTTGATTGAAGCTTCTCCGGTAGGCATTGTGCGTTTCCGGCAAGACCGCACGGTTTCCAGCTGGAGCGCTGCGGCAGAAAGAATGCTGGGCTGGAAGGCAGAAGAGATTATCGGCAAGCCGCTGCCGGTGGCGCAGGACTCCAGCCATGACTGGTCTGAACTGGTAGGCAAGCTGTCTGCGGGCGCCTCACTGGTGCATATAGAAACCAAGCAGGTGCGGGAAGATGGCTCTGTGATGGACGCCCTGGTGTCCGGCGCTCCTATCCGCAACGCAGCGGGCGAGTCACAGGAGTTTATCGGGATCATTGCAGATTCCACGGAGCTCAAGCTGGCCAAGGAAGCGTTGATCCGCACGGAAAAACTTAGCGCCGCAGGACGGCTGGCCGCGAGCATTGCCCATGAGATCAACAATCCTCTGGAAGCCGTGACCAACCTGCTGTATCTGGCGCGCTCCGCGCCGGAACGAACGCAGGATTTCCTGGCCATGGCGGATGAAGAACTGGCGCGCGTGACTCACTTGACCAAGCAGACACTGGGCTTCTATCGCGACTCTGGTGCGCCAGGGCCGGTGGACCTTTCATTGCTGATTGAGGGCGTGCTCAATATTTACCAGTCCAAGCTCAAGACCAAGCAGCTTATGGTGATGAAAGATTTTGCCGTCACAGAAAGAATTAACACCGTGGCCGGCGAACTTCGCCAGGTACTTTCCAACCTGCTGGCCAATGCCGTGGATGCTTCCCGCAACCAGGGCAAGATTATGATCAGGACCAAACTTATTCAAGGACGCGACGGAGCTGCGGGAGTGCGGATCACCGTGGCGGACACAGGTTCAGGCATTGAGCCGGCGTACAGAAGCAAAATATGGGAGCCCTTTTTCACCACTAAAAAAGATATTGGCACGGGACTGGGACTTTGGGTAAGCAAACAGATCATGGAAAAGCACGCGGGATCCATTCGGTTTAAGTCCAACAGCAAGGGCACGGTGTTTGTGATCTTTCTACCGTTGGTTCAGGCTGAGCAGCCGCTGGGTATGACCGTGGGCTGGAAGGCGCAGAGCTAAACGCGCCATTGACCCATCGCATGAAATAAGCTCTTGAGCGGTCGTCTTGAGCAGTATGGGTGTGCTTGCAGAAGCCTTGCTTAAGAGCTGGGCCAACCTTTAGAGCAACCGCGGCATATAGAATAGTTCTACCAATAGTTCTTCAGCTTGGCCCTGTTCAGTTTGACTTTGATGAATAGCGAAAAGAATCTGATTGCAAAGCATTTCGGACTGCGCGGAATCGCTTTGTTTGAAGCGGTAAAAGGGCTCGCCGGGCTTACGGTGGGAATCTGGCTGCTTACTCTGCTGCATAAAGACATGCAGAGCGTGGCCATGCACCTGCTTCGCTTTTTACACCAGGTGCTGCATTTGAGTCCTGACGGGCACATTGCGCGGTCCATTATGCGCGGCGCTTCTCGCGTGACCCACGGCAATTTGCTCATGTTTGCCGGGCTGGCTTTTTTCTATATGACGGTGCGGTTCGTGGAAGCTACCGGCTTGTGGCTGGAAAAAGAATGGGCCGAGTGGTTCGCGCTGATCAGCGGCGCCATGTATATGCCGTATGAAATCTACGAGTTGATGCACCATGCCAATATTATCAAGTGGGGCATTTTTATCAGCAACGTGCTGATTGTCTGGTACATGGTGTGGCTGTTGCGGACTTCTCACCGAAGCGAAAAACCCGCTCAGGACGTTGTCCCGAAGAAAGCAGAGACTGTCCCGCCGGAAGAGGGCGTCTAGCTTTATCCCGGCATAGTGAAGAGCGGTTGCCAAAAGTCTTTACTTGGATTCGTATACTGTCTTGCCGCCTACCACGGTGCGCAACACGCGCGTGTGCAGAATATCTGCCGGCGGCACTTTAGTGATGTCACGATCCAGCACAACTAAATCCGCCAGCATGCCGGGGACGAGCATGCCTTTTTTTTCTTCGGCAAACTCGGCATAGGCCGCGCCCATGGTATAGGCATAGATCGCGTGGTCAATGGTGAGCTTTTGCTCGGGGTAATATTCTTTGTTCCCGGCTTCATTCTTGCGCGTGACTGCCGCATAAAGGCCGCGGAACGGCGTAATGGGTTCCACAGGATAGTCTGTGCCGAATGCCAACACGACGCCATTGTCTTCAAATTCTTTCCAGGGATAAGAGTATTTAGCGCGCGCGGGGCCAATGTGCGACTCCGCCCAGTTCATGTCGGTGAGCAGATGGTTGGGCTGCACTGAGGCGATGACGCCGAGGTCTTTATATTTCTTGAAATCCTCCGGCGCGATGACCTGATCATGCTCAATGCGGAAGCGCAGATTTTTGTTGCCTGTTTTTTGCTCGGCATAGGCAAAAGCATCCAGCGCCATGCGCGCAGCACTGTCACCAATGGCATGAAACCCAAGCTGGAAATTATTGCCGACGCGCTCGGCGGCCATGGCGTCGAGTTTGTCTTGCTCATAGCGAGGGATGCCGGAATTTTTTGGATCGTCGCTATACGGTGCAAGCATGGCTGCGGTGCGAGAGCCGAGTGAGCCATCCATAAAGCCCTTGAGCATGGTGGTGTGGAGCATGGGGTCTTCCTGCGCGTGGTGCTGGCGCTTTTGCAGAAGCTGTTCGACTGGCGCATCAAAAGGGAGCCACTCTGCGATGCGCAGGGTGAGCTTGCCTTCTTTTTCCATCTGCTCGTAGGTGAGGAAGTCTTCCCAGTCTGAGTTATCTTGCGCGGAGGTGATGCCCCATTGGGCTGCGTCAGCCAACGCGAGTTCGGCCGCGCGACGGCGTTGCGCCATGGTGGGCGCGGGGATTTTTTCAGCCACCGCGCTCATGGCGGTCTCGCGCAGAATGCCGGTAGGCTCGCCTTTGTCGTCTTTATCGATTTTGCCGCCGTGCGGATCAGGGCTTTGCGCGGTGATGCCTGCGGCTTTGAGCGCGGCGCTGTTGGCGATGGCGATGTGTCCGTCAACGCGATTGAAGATTGCGGGATGGTCGCCGGTTACGGAGTCAATGTCGGCTTTGGTCGGCGTTTTCTGCTCTGACCATAACGTGTGGTCCCAGCCACGGCCAATGATCCACTCGCCCGGAGCCGCGGTTTTGGCGCGCGCGGCGATGCGCTGCTTCATGTCGTCGAGTGATTTGCTGCCGATGAGATTTACGTTCAGTTTTTCAAAGCCGCCGGAGCCAAGATGGACGTGCGCATCGTTGAAGCCAGGCATCACGAAGTGTCCGCCGAAGTCGATTACCTGCGTTTTTGGGCCTTTTAGTTTTTGAATGTCTTCGTTGGAGCCTACGGCAGTGATCTTTCCGGCGGAGACAGCAATGGCTTGCGCGCGGCCATGAGTGGGATTGGGCAGCTCTGGCTTTGGTTCGCCTTTAAAACTTGACCCTGTGCTGCCGCCAATCATTGGTGGACCTGCGTAAACATCGCCGTTGACGAAAATAACGTCAGCGGGTGATTGCGGTTGTTGGGCGGAAGAGGAACTTGCCATTGTGAGCACCATCAGCACAGCCAGTAGGATTTTCATTCTTGTACTCCGGTCAGGGTCAGGAGGATCAGCAGAATTCGCTTGAGTCCCAGGTCGCGATTGGCGCAGTCAAACCATTCGCGCAAAGTGTGTGCGCCGCCGCCGTCGCCGCCAGCGCCGATGGCGGTGGCTTCAATGCCGAGCGAGAGCGGGATATTGGCGTCAGTGGAGGCGAGGCGCGGGAACGAGTCGATGCGCAGGTGCTTGTCCACGGCGCGGACGATCTGCTGTATGCGCGCGTCGAGTGGAAGCTCGGCGGCGGGGCGGTCGCCAATGCTTTCAATGGCCAGTGTGATGCGGTGCTCGCCCGCGCGATGCAGGATGGGCACTTCTCGCCAGGCTTCAGAGACGCATTCGCGCATGCGGTCTTCCAGCTTTTGCAGCTCAGCTTTAGACGCAGAGCGCAGGTCAACGCGCGCCGTGGCTGTTTCTGGAATGGAGTTCACGGAGGTTCCACCGGAGATCACGCCGATATTGAACGTGGTGCGCGGCGACTCTGGCGCATGCACTTCACTAAAGCGGGCCAGAGCGCGCGAGAGAATCACAATAGGATTGGGAACGCCGAAGTCGCTCCATGAGTGTCCGCCGGGGCCGCGGAAGGTGATTTCAAAGCGTCGGCTGCCAAGGGCCTGGTTCACATAGGTGTCAGTGCCTGCGCCGTCTATCACCAGCAAAGACTGTATGGCTTTGCGCCAGTGCGCGGAAGAAAACAGATGCCGCATGCCACGCAGATTGCCTTCACCTTCTTCGCCCACGTTGCCGACGAAAACGATGTTGGTGGCAAGCTTGAATTCGCTGCGCTTGAGTATGGTGGCCATGGCAAGAAGAGCGGTGACGCCAGCAGCGTTGTCACTGATGCCGGGGCCATAAAGCCGGGTAGACTCTTCGCGCGTCTTGAGCGCTGTGCCTTGCGGGAAGACGGTATCGAGATGGGCGCTTACGCCGATCAGCGGAGCGCCGCTATCGGGATTGAGCAGGCCATTATTTAGTAGCCCGATTACGTTGCCGATTTCGTCGATGTGGACGTTTTCCAGTCCGAGAGCGGTGAAGCGCTGGCGCAGCCATTCACTGCGGGCGGTCTCGCCAAAAGGCGGCGCGGGAATTTCAGTTAGCTCGCGCTGCCAGCGGCGGAATTCCATCTCCTGGTTATGCAGCCAGTTAAAAGCGGTGTGGACATGGCGCATCTCGGCAATGCGGGCAATCTCACGCTGAGGAGAGTTCCGCGAAAAGTCAGGGATCGGTGGGCGGCTGGCCATCTCTTGAACAAATACTATATAACCCGCGCGCGAGTGCGCCAAATCTTCTGGAAAGAAACTGCGGCAATAAGAAAGGCGGCCTCAGCAGGCCGCCCGTTCAACGAATGCTGCAGAAAGCTTATTTAGGTGCGGCAGTTGTGTCAGCGGCCTTCTTGGTTTTCTTGGAGGTCTTTTTGGTGGTGGTCTTTTTGGTGGTTTTGGTTTTGGTGGTGGTGGTTGCCTTGGTCTCGGTTTTGGCTGCTGGTGTTGCCGCAGGTGCAGCGGCTTGAGCAAACGAGAGAGCAGATCCCAAGACCATGGTGAACGCGATTGTAAGTAGCTTTTTCATTGAGTCTCCTTCAAAAGGGAAGTTAGTTTTTTTACAGCACTTAACTTTAGAGCTAAAACCCAGTCGAAATTATGGTGGCGGTATTGTACGTGAGAGTAGCTGAAAATAAAAAGCGGTCTTTTCGACCGCTTTTTGGACCCAATTTTTTGAATGATTTATTTAGGTGAAGGGGTGGCTGCCGGAGCCGAGCTATCGGTGGTGCTGCTCTTGGACTTTTTGGCTTTTTTGGTGGTCTTGGCTTTCTTGGTTTTGCTGCTGGGTTGTGCCGTGGCCTCGCCCTGGGTGGGGCTGGCTGCCGGGGTATTGTTTTCCGGCTTACCGCCGCCGGCCTGTGCGAAGCCTAAAGCACTGGCCAGAGCCAGCGTGCATGCAAGAGTAAATAGCTTTTTCATTTTGAAGCTCCTATAAAAGGGAAGTTAAAACTGTTACACATCAGAACCCCTGCACAGGAAACTAGTTGCATGTGATTGATCGCAAGATCGCCTTAACCCGGCTAGGTATTGGCTGAGACGTTCTGGCAGCAGGAGAGAATTTCTTCTTCGGTAAGGCAGCGATCAGAGGATTTGGCGCGCTGAAAAATTCGGTCTACCAGATCGTCAGAGACGGTCATGCCTTTGCGTTCCAGCCAGAAAATTACATTCGATTTTCCAGACATGGGGCCAATCTCAATGATCTGTTCCAGACCGAAGTAGTGCGAGGGCACACCGGAGTAAACGGAGTTTGCCAGTTCGATATCGCCTTTGCGGAAAGCTTTGATGACGGCCGCTGCGTGTACGCCTGTGGCGGTGCGGAAAGCATCTTCTCCCATTACCGGATAGTTGCGCGGGATAGGAACGCCCGTGGATTCAGAGACAGCCAGGCAGTAGTCTTTCAGCTTTGTGAGGTCCTGTTCCGCCCAGGGTGAGACGCCCATCAACTTGAGGTTGACCAGCATCTGATCCAGCTGCGTATTGCCCACGCGTTCGCCGATGCC
>DASXZE010000156.1:0-5640 GCA_036502105.1 Candidatus Angelobacter sp.
GGTATCCGCGATACCGCGAGCTCTGGCAGGAATTTGGCGCAAACGCGCATGAGGCGCCAACGCATGCTAAGCGAATGGCCAATGCCGACCTGACCGATCTGCAGGTACTCTCGCAGATTGCCTGGATGGACGAATTCTTTCTCGCCGATCCCACCATTCACGAGTTGATTGAAAAAGGCCGCGATTATTCACTGGAAGAGCAGCAGCAGGTGATCCGGATACAAAAAGATTTTCTCGGCAAAGTTTTGCCCGCGTATGCTGATGCGGCCAAGAAGCAAGAGATTGAGCTCTCAACATCGCCTTTTTACCATCCTATTTTGCCTCTGATTTGTGACACCAACATGGGTGCGGTCTCCCACGGCGGCTTGCCTCTGCCAGCGAATCGCTTCAGCCATGCGGAAGATGCGCGTGAGCAGATAGCACGTGGGCTTACGCTGCATGAGCAGGTATTTGGCGTGCGACCACGGGGCATGTGGCCGTCAGAGGGAAGTGTTTCCAATGAAGTGCTGACGATTGCTCATGAGCTGGGCGTGAAATGGCTGGCAACGGATGAAGGTGTCCTGGGCCGCTCCAAGGGAATAATTTTCCAGCGCGATCACGGCGGCAGGCTCGACGCTGGCGCCGCCGAGCAGCTCTACCAGATTTTCCGCTGGCAACAAGGCACAGCGGAGATGAACATGCTCTTCCGCGACCACTCGCTTTCTGACCTGATCGGTTTTGTCTATTCCGGCATACCACCGCGTGAAGCCGCACAGGATTTTATTTGCCGGGTAAAGCAGGCAGCCGAGCCGGTTTTGCAAAAAGGAAAGACAGCGGTCGTCCCCATTATTCTGGATGGCGAAAATGCCTGGGAGTACTATCCGCAATCTGGCCGGGAATTTTTGCGGCAGTTGTACGACGGCATTCTCAAAGATCCATCGATTAAGGCGCTGACTGTCTCTGAAGCCATTGAGCGCGAGCCTGCGCCACAACAGTTAGGCTCCATCATTCCTGGCTCATGGATCAACTCCAACTTTGACGTATGGATTGGCGCGTCTGAAGACAACATTGCCTGGGACCATCTCTCAGCCGCCCGGGATTTCTTTACCGCAAATGTCGCGAAGGCGTCGCCCGAGCAAGCAGCGTTGGCCTATGAAGAGCTGCTCATCGCGGAAGGCAGCGATTGGAACTGGTGGTATGGGCCAGAGCACCACTCGGCCAACGATCGCGACTTTGACGAGCTTTACCGCAAACACCTTTCCAACGTCTATCTGGCGCTTGGTGGCGCAGCGCCGGATGCATTGGCCCAGCCGATTTCCGGTGTCCATGCCAAGCCGCAGTTCACGACGCAGACCACGTATATCTATCCAGCGGTGGATGGGAAAAATATTGGCTACTTTGAATGGCTCGGCGCGGCCTCACATGTGGCGGACCGTCACTCTTCCGCCATGCACGGCAAGGTTTTTCTGCTGGACACAGGTTATGCGGGGATCAACGAAAACAATCTTTATTGCCGCGCTGATTTCATAGAGCATCCGCAGGACTGGGCCAGCGGCGATACCAGGATGGTTGTGGCGATTGAGGCTGCCAACTCTAACAACGGAAGCGCAGCACGCACGTTTCGTCTGGAAACAGACGTCTCAGAAGGAAAAATCCATAGCTGGAAGTTTTGTGAGAACGGCAATGAACACGAACAGACGGACTCCATCCGCGTTGGCATTGAATCCATTTTTGAATGCCAGGTTCCACTGAGCCTGCTGGATGGCGCTCAAGGCTCGATATTCCACATACGCTTCTCCGTATGGCGCGATGGTTTACCGCTCGACGCACTACCGCAGGAAGGCGCTATGGAAATCCATGTGGCATCGGAGAGCGAGCTGAACGCACTGCCTTACGCCAAGCCATAGATCTACTTGCTCAGCATTTTTCTATCAAAGAATTTGAGATGAAGGCACGGCCGACCACGCGCCGTGCCTGCTGCAACAAGGCAGCATGATGATTGAAAACACCACACAGCGTAAGCGGTTTGGAGCGAAGCGACAGAAAAAAAGAAGGCCTGCCGAGGCAGGCCTTCAAGTGTGAGGGGTAGAGGAACTTCTTTAGTTATTGTTGTCCACACGGGTTGCAATGAGCTGGTACGCCGTGCCGTTGAAGAACACCAGACCGCGTACGCGAACTGTTGCAGCAGCGGTTGGAGTTACCTGCAGGTTGGTGCCGTTCACGATTGACACCGGAATGCTGGTGGCGCCAGTCAGTGTGGCAAAAGCGGACGTTGGGCTCAGGGTAAGCGTAAAGCCTGTTCCCGTTGGTCCAGCGGCAACCGTGCCAAACAAGGCCTGCTCGCGCAGTTTCAGCTTGGAAGCCACAATCGGGTTCGTTGTGCCGTCTGCGTCTGCTTCAATGCGCTGGCCTTTGCCGATATTGCTGGCATCGAACGCCGGCGTTGTGCTCAGATTCAGGCTGTCAGTACGTACGCTGAATTGAGTGTTGGCATTGAGCGTGATATTCACCGTGGTTGGCGGCGTTGCGCTGTTCGTGGAGTCAACCTGGTGAGCAATCGTAATCTGCGTGGCCGGGGTTCCGGTGGTGGCAGAAATGATGCCTTCAGTTTCCTCACCCTGGTTGTTGCTTTCTCTGCCGATGTGGGTCGCCAGCAGAGAGCCGTCGGTTTGCGTTACTGAGTCGATTTCCACAATGTCGCCCACCTTCAGGTCAGCCAGAGAATTCATGCCGTCCTTATATTTGGTGTTTGCATTGGTGGCAAAAGTAATGCTCGCGGTATTAGTCGTGATAGTGAAGTTAGGAGCGGTGATGGAAGCTATGCTGCCGTGCGTGTCGTTATCTCCACCATCGTGGTCATCTTCGTTTTCCTGGTTCGGAGCAACAGTTGAAGTGGTCACCGTAAACGTCGGAGTGACCGTGGCTGAAGTGACTGGCGTGCCGTTTAACACGATGGAATTTACCAGGTCCAGGTCAAAGTTTAGGAACGTTGGCGTAGTGCCGATGGTGACACTGGCAAAAGTCACGTTCACAGTGGTGTTGGTAAGCGTGGATGGAATTTTTGTAGGTACTCCAGCAGCATTGATCACTACAACGTCTGCATCGGAGACGGTAAACGTCGCGCCGTTATAAGTTCCCGGGGGAACGTTTGCCAGTGTAAACGGCTCAAGCGTACCGGCCTGATGCACAAATTCCACTTCGCCTGGCTTTGCCACCAGATTTGCCGTGGTCGCCGTTGGGCTGACACCCGTAAGAGTAAGGGAGTTGATGGTCAACTCAAATTTTACGACCTGATCATTGACCGCGTCGCCTGTCTGAACAAAAAGATTGGCGTTTTGTACGGCATTCGTTAAAGTGTTATTTCCGCTGCCGCAACCTGTCAGTGCCAGTGCAAACACCACACTTAAAAGTGTGAATAAATAAACCCTTTTCATGGGGCCTCCAAGATTTAACTTTCTAAGGAATTTGATCGAGTGGCGTTGTAGAAGTAGAGTACTACCTGCCGTGCTCTGATAGTGGGGCGACATCGTTGTGTTGCCGCTCCCTCGTACATGCCCTAAGCACTCAAGCGATATCGAACTACCGGTGCGCTTCTTTGCAGAAGGCTGCACCGGGCCGATTGAGTTCGAAATTTCACGAATGCTTTTCAAGCTGTACCTTTTCTTGATCAGGCCGGGTGAGCACAGTTAAATCTGTACTGACCACCCTTGTCCATTGCACCCTGATAGCCAAGATTAAGTAGTTTTAAGTCCTTTATTTTCAATCGCCAACAGGCGGGATAAGCAGGAACTCTGGGTGGATGTAACGCAAGAGTGTGTCGTGTGGATACAGTTCTGAATGGGCTTGCTGGGAAGCAAGGCAGACGCAAGAAATCGCGGCGCTGTGTTCACCAGGAAACATCGCCGCGATCTTCAGAAAGCTCTAAATCGAAAGCTTTACCCCAACGCCGCGCTTACAGCCAAAACATCTCTGGTGGTTTGCCACCGTGGCGATGGTCGTCACCGGAGCGGTCATGATCGTCAGAGCCCGACGATTGACTGCCGTTATCTCCGCCACTGGATTGACTGCTGTTGTCGCCTCCGCCCGAACTGCCGTTATCTCCGCCCCCGTTGCTGCCACCCGGTCCACCGGATGAATGGCTGCCGTCTGGCCCGGAAGAATCTCCGCCGCCGTGATGATCGCCGTTATGCTGGTCAGAAGAGCTCAAGCTTTTGAGCGGATCGCTATCGTCTCCGTCAACGCTGAGTCCGCCGCTGTCTTTGCGGCGGGGCCGATCCAACTGCGGACGCAAATCCTGCGTAGGACGCGGAACCTCTGGGCCGGTTTCCATCCCAACGCGGCTGGAAAATCCGGCAGTAATTCTTACGGCTTCGCCTCGACCGGTAGCAGCTTCAAGCTCTACCACGCCTTCATCCACATCTACCTGCGTAAAGCCGCGACGGTCCACTTCCACGTCAAACTTGGTGCCGCGGACAGAAATCACGGCGCTGGGCGTGCCAATCTGAAAAGCCGGTGATCCGCCAATGCGTTTTTGAATCTGCGTGCGCACGCGGCCCAGCAGTACCTGAAAATATTTCCAGCCGCTGGTCTCAGGCTGCTTGAGCAGCAGCTTGGTGTACGGACGTACCAGCACATCGCTGCCATCAGAAAGTTTCAGCAGCAGACGGCCTTCTTCCGTGCTCACGGTTGTATCCGGCGGCAAAACTTCACCGCGTAGCGGAGCGCTGAATGCATGCGCAGGCAGTTGAATACTTACCTTGCCTTTGTAATCAGAAACAGTTGCGCCGGCATAAGGCGCGCTGGCGGGAGCTGCGGGCTCCTGCGCCATGGCGCAAGCGCAATAAAAAATCAGACCTATTAATGTGACAATCGATTTGTTTACCATTAGTTTGTTTGCCGTTAATTTATTTTTCATGGTGCCACCTCTGAAACTTCTCGTGCGCCACGCGGCAGTGTGAATGCAAACGTGGTGCCTGAAGTTTGGTTGCTGGTTACCTGCACTCGTCCGCCATGCTGCTGTGAAATGCGGCGGACAAAGCTAAGTCCCAGGCCCCATCCGGGGATCGATTCACTACGGGCCGGGCGATAGAACCGCTCAAACAACTGCTCCAGCTCGGCTTCAGGAATTACTGGGCCGGAGTTTTGTACTTCAAACTGAACCTCTTCATCACTTGAACTTACGCGGACCAGAACCTCTGTTCCACCTGCGCCATATTTAATGGCGTTGCTCACTAGGTTGAGCAGAGCGCCGGAAATCAGCGTCTCATCGCACAATACAAATTCTTCTTCAGAATCTAATAGCACGCGCACCTGCACTTTGGCAGAAGTCGCCAGCGGCTGCACCACTTTTTTCACGTGCTCCACCATGGCGCTGATATTGGTGCGGGCCAGCCGCAGCGGCCGCGCTCCTGCGTCCAAACGCAAGACTTCAAGATACGTGTTGATCATCGCCACCAGGCGGTTGGTCTCGCGGAAGATCGTTGCGGGCGCTTCGCTGTTGGCCGGTGAATTTGGATAACGCATCAACATCTCAGAAAAGCCCTGGATGGAGATGAGCGGCGTGCGCAACTCATGCGTGACAAAGCTGAGCGCCTCTGACCGCGCCTGGTCTCTTTGCCGACGCGCCGTAATATCTTCGGCAATCAGCAAGAGCGCGCCAGC
>DASXZE010000157.1:0-10535 GCA_036502105.1 Candidatus Angelobacter sp.
CGAACATCGCTTTCGCTCGCACGATGGGCAATACCGCTGGTTTCGTTCCCGCGCTATTCCTGTGCGAAATGCACATGGCAATCTGGAGCGCTGGGTCGGCATCAGTTCGGATATTCATTTTCAAAAGCAGGCAGCGCAGACATTGGCGCAACAGAGCCAGGTGCTGGAAATCCTGATTGAGAGCACCGCCGATTTTGTTTACATGAAAGACCGCGACGGCCGCTATGTATTTGCCAACTCTTCCGCTGCGCAGTCCGTGGGCAAGACCGTGCAGGAAATTATCGGGAAAGATGACGGCGATCTTTTCCCCGCCGAAAGCGCGCTGGCCATCATGGAAAAAGACCGCCAGATTATGGCGTCTGGCATCTCTGAGGTTTTTGAAGAGACACGTTCTGCCGTTGGCCGCACGCGGCATCTCCACTCATCAAAAAATGTCTGCCGCGACGCTTCCGGCGCGGTCATCGGCATGGTGGGAATTTCCCGTGACATCACCGAGCGCAAGCAGGTTGAAGACGTATTGAATTCCAACGAGCTCAACGCCGCCGGAGCGCGCATGGCCAACGCTCTGGCGCATGAGATTAACAATCCACTGGCGGCCATCACCAACGCGCTTTTTCTGCTCAAGCAGAAGACCACAAAAGTTCCAGCCGATGAGCTGTTGGACTCCGCGCAGGAATCGCTGTGGCGCATCACAAAAATCACGCGCCAGATGATTGGCCTCTACAACCGTAACGCGCCTGCCCGGCATATCCAGGTGGAGCAGGTAATAGAAGATACCCTGGCGAATTTGAATGCGCGCATGCACGCCCGCGGCATTCATTTTGAAAATCGCCTTGATCCCTGTGAGTTTTACGGCATTGATCTGGATTTGCGCCAGCTCGTGACCGCGCTGCTGGAAAACGCTGTGGAGCAGGGCCGCAGTCTGGTCCGGGTAAGGCTTTACAACCGGCCTTTCGTTCGCAACAACTCTCAGCCAGGATTTCGCTTGATTATTTCTGATGACGGTCCGGGCATTCCCGCGGAATATCGCGACCGTATCTTCGAGCCGTTCTTTTCCACCAAGGCCGAAAAAGCCAGTGGCCTGGGCCTGTGGATGGCGCGCGGTATCGCCAACAAATATGGTGGTACGATTTACGTCCGCAGCCGGACTGCAGAGGGCGCTTCCGGGACGTGCGTGGTGGTGGTGATGCCTTCGCACATGGCCAGCCCGCAAAGCTTTGCGCGGCCCTGATTTCATCGGCTAAAAATCTCTACGTTTCCTCCGCGCTTACGCAGCCGATACCACGCTGGTGCAAAACGCGCAACGGCGGGCAGCGATTGGAATCTCACTCAGGCATTCCGGGCACTTCTTGCTCGTCGGATCAACCGGAGCGGCATTGCGGGCGGCGCGCGCTTTCCAGGCGTTCATCGGCGCGACCATAAAAAAGTAAACGGCGGTAGCCACCAGAAGAAAAGCGATTAAGGCATTCAGAAAGTTGCCATAAGAAATCACCGCGCCATTGATGGTGAGGTTAAACGCTGAAAAATCTGGCTTGCTCACAACCGCGGCAATCAGGGGCGTAAGAATATTCGTAACAAACGCCGTAACCACCGCGCCAAACGCTGCACCAATCACCACGGCCACGGAAAGATCAAGCACGTTGCCACGCAGGATGAATTGCTTAAAGCCTTGAAGCATTGTTCCCCTCCTTATGCTTGCCCGGAATCATACAGGAATTGGCGGCGCGGGTTTCGTCTTTCTAGCCTCGCAGCGATCTGCGCTGCCGATTGCCAGCCAGCTCTTAGAAACGATTTTTCTTCATTTATAATCTATGGTTTACACCTACGAGGTCAGAATCCACAGTGTCTTTTGAAGAGAGCGTTTATCAGCTGCGGCAGCAGAAGCTCCGCGATATTGCAGCCCTGGGCCAGGAGGCCTATCCGCACAAGTTTGTTTTCACTCACACCGTTCCGCAGGTCCTCGCCGACTTCACTGACAAAACGGCCGAGCAACTGGAGAACCCGCGTGTTTTGGTGAAAGTGGCAGGCCGCATCATCTCCATGCGCCTTCAGGGCAAAGCCGGTTTCGCTCACTTGCAGCAGGGCGGACAGCGGCTGCAAATCTACATCAAGCTCGATTACGTGGGCGAAAAAGGTTTTGCGCTCTCTAAGCTGCTTGACCTGGGCGACCACATTGGCGTGGGCGGCTACTTGTTCCGCACGCGCACCGGCGAGTTGACCATCCATGTGGAAGAAATAACTTTTCTGGCCAAAGACTACCTGCCGCTGCCGGAAAAATTTCATGGTCTGAGTGACGTTGAGCTGCGCTATCGCCAGCGCTATGTCGATCTGGTGATGAACCAGGATGTGCGCGAAGTTTTTGTGAAGCGCAGCAAAGTGGTGCAGTCGATCCGGCGGTTCCTGGACACGCGCAACTTTATTGAAGTGGAAACGCCCATGATGCAGCCCATCGCCGGCGGCGCAACCGCGCGCCCGTTTGTTACGCACCACAACACGCTCGATATCGACCTGTATCTGCGCATTGCGCCAGAGCTTTATCTCAAGCGGCTGGTGGTGGGCGGGCTAGACCGCGTGTATGAGATCAATCGCAACTTCCGCAATGAAGGCATCTCCACGCAGCACAATCCGGAATTCACGATGCTAGAGTTTTATCAGGCATACGCTGACTACCATGACATGATGCAGCTTACGCAAGACATGCTTGCCCAGGTGGCGCAAGACGTGAACGGAACCACCAAGGCCAGCTTTGACGGCAAGGAATTTGATTTTGCCGATTGGCAGCGGCTCTCCATGCGTGAAGCCATCATTAAGTATTGGCCGGACGCAGCAGCGCCCAAGCCAGAGATGGCAGACTTTGCGTCACATGAATCCGTTGGAAAACTGGTGTCGCGGCTCAATGCCAACCACTCGCCGCGCATGCCTTACGATCCCAAAGAGCCGGCGGGCAAAACGATTGCTGCAATGTTTGAAGCCGTGGCGGAGCACCATCTGATCCAGCCGACGATTCTCTATGACTTCCCGGTTGCCATCTCGCCGCTCTCAAAAAATAAGCGCGACGAAACCGATTGGGTGGAGCGCTTTGAAATATTTATCGGCGGCCTGGAGATTGGCAACGCCTTCAGCGAATTAAACGACCCTGAAGAGCAGCGCCGACGCTTCGAACAGCAGCTCACAGAAAAGGAACGCGGCGATGAAGAAGCTCATGCCATGGATGAAGATTACATCCGCGCACTTTCTTACGGCCTGCCCCCAACCGGAGGCGAAGGCATCGGCATCGACCGGCTCACCATGCTGCTGACGGACTCTCGCTCCATCCGCGATGTAATTTTGTTCCCGCTGTTACGCAAGCAACAGGAGCAAGAGACGGCAGAAGACGGAGAAAAACCGATTGAGGCTTAGCAGTTAGCAGCTAAGCCTTCTGCTCTACAGGGGAAGCAGTACTGGCTTCCCTTTTAAACTTTTCAATGATTGCAAGAAACTCTTTGTCTTCTCTCAGGCAGGCAAGGTCCTGCCCGTGTTGAATCAAGCTGCTGGAAATGGAGTTTATGTAAGTTGGCTCTGCCTCCAAAGTCTTTTTCAATGAAAGAAGGGCCTGGTCTTTGTTTTTAGATTTGGCATCACCGGCCAGGCCATTTTTTAATTCCTGGCAATATAGCTGAGCATATCCACAAGCTGTATTGAGCAGGGAGCCTGCTTGATTGGGAAATTCCCTATAAAACGACTCTGAGTATTGAATGGCGTCTGCGATTCGTTCCGGAATAAATAACAGAACATATCCCAGCCATTGCCGTACCAGCGCAGGCGACTCTGGCCGAAAACTGAGGCGCTCCAGAATTGCCGCGGCTTCCTGGTATTCCTTGTTTCCAATCAATATGTCGGCATATTTCACTGTTAAATCCGCATGCAGGGGATTCACAGTTAAAGCCCTGAGAAGCCATTCCAGGGCCAGCTTGATCTGGCCGGGCTTTTTCTCTTTTTCAAAATAAGTCCGATAATATTGGATGTAAGCTACCTTCGAAATCACGTCCCAATCCAATGGGCCGCCATCCCGCACGGCGGCGCTGGCGTGCTGCAAGAACTCTTCCACTTCAGAGGAATACAGTATTTCCCGCAAACGCGCTGTCTCGTCAGGATCAACTTCCGCGATTTCATCAATATCATCCACGCCGGTAAGCATGCTGGCAGGCAAAATGGAAAGCGTCCGTTGGATGACGATTCCAGCATTGTGCGTTCCGTCGATCCTTCCTCTCTCCGCCCGTTTTGCCGCCAATGAAACATTGAAAATCAGCTCTCGCTGGAAATACATGAAGAAGAACCCAAGGGTTATAAATGCGATGGCGGTTCCAACGTCGAGCGCAAAACCTTTATCGCCTGACTCAAACTGAAATTTTTGCAGAACTTTTTTTATAGAGCCACCCTGCTCAATTGCCTCCGCCAAGCCAAGGCCGGTAATACCGCCAATCAACCAGTCCCGAATTTTCCCAATAGTGGATTGTTCTTCACCATAGCTTGAGAACAGGAAGCCGAAGATCGTGCCTATGGCAAACGAGGAAGCAACAAGTGCCAGCATTAAGCCGAGCTTTTCAGAATCTCCATGTGCCATAAATCGGCACCAGTAACCGGCAGCAAAGACGATTGCAATGACCCAAAGCCAGAATGTGGCATTACTTTTCCACCAAATCAGGAAAGCTTTCATCTTGAATATCCTCGCGGTTGGGTTTTTTATGGGATAACTATAAGCAGGTTTGTAGCTTATGTCATTGCATCGAGATAATCAATATCGCGCGTCCGTCTTTGCGCCTTGACGAAGACTTCTCGGACTCGATTTAAACGATATTCAAAAGTGCAGCCAATCTTTGCGTCCTCTGCGTCCTTTGCAGTGCTACCTTTGGTCGGCCGCACCCCAATCGTCGGACAAAGTAATTCGATACAATAGATAGTGATGCCGACAGGTCCTGAAATTCGCGAGAAATTCCTGCGCTTCTTTGAAAGCAAAGGCCACAAGCGTGTCCATTCATCGTCACTGGTGCCCGCCAACGATCCCACGCTGCTCTTTACCAACGCGGGCATGAACCAGTTTAAAGACGTCTTTCTGGGCGCCGAGAAACGCGATTACGATAAGGCCACCACGTCACAGAAATGCGTACGCGCGGGCGGCAAACATAATGATCTGGAAAATGTCGGCTTCACCAAGCGCCATCACACATTTTTTGAGATGCTGGGCAATTTCGGTTTTGGCAGCTACTTTAAAGCCGAAGCGATTGCCTATGCCTGGGAGCTGGTGACCTCGCCCAACTGGTTTGGCATTGTTCGCGACAACCTTTATGTAACCATTTTTAAAGGCGAGCAAGGCATTCCCCGCGATGACAATGCGGAAAAATTATGGCTCAAGGTTGGCGTCCAAAAAGAACGCATCTTTGCCATGGGCATGAAGGACAACTTCTGGTCCATGGGTGATACCGGTCCGTGCGGCCCTTGCAGTGAAATTTATTACGACATGGGGCCTGCCGCTTCAGAACAGGGCCACGCCGACTGCATGTTTCCCTGCGAGTGCGGCCGCTACGTGGAATTCTGGAACCTGGTCTTCATGGAGTTTGATCGTGACAGCAATGGCACGCTCAATCCGCTGCCCAAGCCGTCCATTGATACCGGCATGGGGCTGGAGCGCATTGCGTCCATTCTGCAGGGCCAGATTTCCAATTACGATACTGATCTTTTCATTCCTCTGCTGGCGGCTGCGGCGCGGTTGACTGGTGTTGATCTGAACAAAGAGCTGGCAGCGGAAAAAGGTTCATCTTCCGCGGCAAGCTTGCGCGTGGTGGCTGACCATGCCCGGGCAGTTACATTCCTGATTAATGACGGTGTGCTGCCGGCGAATGAAGGTCGCGGCTACGTGCTGCGCAAAATTCTGCGTCGCGGCATTCGCCATGGCCGCCTGCTCGGCGCAAGCAAGCCATTCATGCATGAGATGGTGATGGCCGTCCGCGATCTGATGAAAGATGCGTACCCTGAGCTGGTGGATAACGCCGAGCGCATTTCCAAAATTGTTTTTGAAGAAGAGCGCCGCTTTGCCAACACGCTGGAAGCCGGACTGGCGCGGCTGGAAGCCGACCTCAACACTCTGCGCAAAGAAAAAGTGGATAGCCAGCGCATTGCCCTGGCCAAAGATCCGCTGCACGAGCTATCACCGGCTGAGCTGGCGCACCACCAATATCAGAGCGCCCGCGAGCTGCGCTATCGCGGTGAAGATGCGTTCAAGCTGTATGACACCTTCGGTCTGCCCTTTGACTTCATCATGGACACATGCCGCGACGCCGGCATCAGCGTGGACGTGGAAGGTTTTGAGCTGGCCATGGAGGCGCAGCGTGAACGCGCGCGGGCTTCATGGAAAGGCGGCTCCAAGCAGACGGCGTCGCCCATTTATCGTGACCTGAAGAAGACGGATTTTGAAGGCTATCGCACTACGCGGTCAAAAGGCAGCGAGGTTTTGGCGATCGTAAAAAATGGCCAGGGCGTGCAGGCGCTGCAGCCGGATGAAGAAGGCGAAGTTGTGTTGGACCACACGCCTTTTTACGCCGACTCCGGCGGCCAGGTGGGCGACATTGGCATTTTGTATGACGACACGCACAGCAGCATTGTGGCGGAAGTAAATGGCTGCTACATGCCGGTGCAAGGCGTGCGGGCGCACAAAGTAAAAGCGCGCCAGCCGATGACCGTGGGAATGAAAGTTGATCCGGTGGTACACGATGACATACGCGAATCCACCAAACGCAACCACACCGCCACGCATCTGCTGCATGCGGCGCTGCGCGAGACGCTGGGCAACCACGTGAAGCAAGCCGGATCGCTGGTGGACCAGGGCCATCTGCGTTTTGACTTCTCGCACTTTGCCGCCGTGGCCGACGAAGAACTGCAGGACATTGAAGACCTGATGAACAAACACGTAATGCGCAACACGGCCGTGGACACAATTGAAAATGTCCCGATTGACGTGGCCATTAACGAATACAAGGCCATGGCGCTCTTTGGCGAGAAATACGGCGACCGCGTGCGCGTGGTGAAAATTGGCGAATTTTCCACCGAGCTCTGCGGCGGCACACACACGCATGCCACCGGCGAAATTGGCCTGATCAAGATTATGAGTGAAGGCAGCGTGTCATCGGGCGTGCGGCGCGTGGAAGCCATCAGCGGTGAAGGGTCAGTCAAGCATTTTCGCCAGGACCACAAGCTGGGAAATCTTGTGTCCGCGTTGATTCCGCAGACCAAGTCTCATACGCCCGCTGAAGCTCTTCGCCACGAACTGGACAAAAAAGACGCTGAGATCAAGAAGCTGCAAAAAGAGCTGGAGCAGCTGCGCATGAAATCCGCCGGCTCACAGGTGGCTTCAGTGGGCGAGAAGGCGCGCGATATTAAAGGTGTAAAAGTAGTCGCGCAGCGCGTGGACAATCTCGATCGCGGACAGATGCGCACGCTGGTGGACAACATGCGCACCAAGCTGGGCTCTGGCGTTGTGGTTTTGGGCTCTGTGCAAGACGGCAAAGTCTCGCTGATCGTGGGCGTGACGGCTGATCTGGTTTCGCGCGTGCAGGCCGGAAAAGTGATTAAGCCAGTGGCAGAAAAAGTGGGCGGCTCCGGCGGCGGACGCCCCGATATGGCAGAGGCAGGCGGTAAAGATCCCGCTCAACTCGATGCTGCATTGAATGAGGCGTATGCGGCGGTGGAAGGATTGTTGAAGTAGATTTTTTCTGAAATCTCGAAGCGTAGCGAGAGATCGCTATCGCTACGAAGAGCACCGGGCAAGAATCAGTGATTTTGCTTCTTCCAGTGAAGCAATCGCGGCATCGCGGGTCACGGTCGGAAAGTCAGAAAGAAATTCATCCAGGCTCTGGCCGCCTTCAAGATAATCCATTAATGCCTGAAAAGGCACACGGGTGTCCCGGAATACCGGTTCATCGCCGAGGATTTGCGGGTCTTTTACTATCGTGCTGTGAATATGAGCCATGGAAGCTGCCGCCATCAGTCTATCGCAACTCAGACCGGTTTTTCAGCCAGTTTCGCTGACGGGTCCGCGTTAGTGCGCCACTCTCGCCCACGAATACAGCGCCGAAAGCAGGAAAAGCTCCACCATTGCCAATGCGTAAAAAAACACTCTTACTCGTTTATTGATCACCATGCAGGTAGAACGCAGGCAACAGGCGCGTTTGCAGGATAATTACTTAAGTTTTGTAAACGGCTGGGTGCGCTTCGTCCCAAGAATTGGCCGCCGCTACTGTGGTTTCTAAGGGTTTTACCGGTATTTCCCGGCTGTTCACCCCCTAGATTCATCTTGTTTTAGCCGATTGCCGCTGGTTAACAACCGTCCTATAATCCATATCTCTGGACAATTTCTCTCGTCTATCAGTTTGAGGTAAAGGTGTTGGGCCTTCAGTGAGGTGGCGCAAGCCGCCGGAAACTGATATTTAGAGTGTAACCCGATGAAAAAGCACCTATTTACCATCCTGATCGGCGCCACGTCGATGGTAGCAAGTTACCCAGTCCGCGGGCAAAGCATCGTAGCCACGCACGATGCCTACGGCCACACCGTCTGGATTGCCAATGACGACGCCAAGCCTCAACCCAAAACTGAGTCAGCAAGCGCTACAGCAAAAACTGACCCGGTAAACACCACCTCAACGCCTGCGGCCAAGTCTGTTTCCAGTGCGATTTCAAATACTGAAGCTGCGTCCCGTTACAGCGGGCTGGTTTACTGGAGCAACAAAGAAAAGCACTGGAAAGCAGTGCCCATGGCATCGTCTGCCACAATGAAAGCAGCCCGTAGCGCGGCCCAGGAAGTGAATGACATGGTGATTGTTCCGGTCAGCAAGAGTGAAAGCCGGGCGCTGAAGCTTGCCCAGCCGGTCAACCTGCATGAAGGGAATTTGACGCAGGCGCATCCGGTAGACGCCGCCGCCGTTGACAACGCGATTGAAGCCGCGGCGGAGCGCCATGGCGTTGATCCGAACCTGGTTCGGGCCGTGGTGAAGGTGGAGTCAAATTTCAATCCGCGTGCGGTTTCCAATAAAGGCGCCATGGGCTTGATGCAGCTCATGCCATTTACGGCGAAGTCGCTCAACGTGGATAACGCGTTTGATCCGCACCAGAACATTGATGCCGGTGTCCGCCACCTGAAGAGCTTATTGGAAAACTATAATGGCAACGTGGAGCTTTCACTGGCGGCATATAACGCGGGCAGCGGAGCGGTAAAGCGCAGCGGCGGAATACCTCCATATCGTGAAACGCAGGATTACGTGCGCAAGATCACTGACCTTTACCGGGGAACGGCCTTGCGGTCGCGCCTGGTCGAGACCCGTGACGCCGATGGTCACCGCATGTTTTCCAATAACGAATAAAGCAGATTCGGGTTTATTCTGTAAGGTGCTGTAAAAGATTGTGGTAATGAACATCGGACCCAGGACTCCCTCGAGCAACACCTTGGGTAAGACGCTCTCGAGGAAAACGATTGCTTTCGCACTGGCCTGCCTCATGCTTGCGCCGGTGAGCACCTTTGCGCGCACAGTAGCCCAGAAGAAACAGGCGGCCCGCGCTCAATTTGAACTTGCAGAGCGCCTGCGCGACGATCTTGACAGCAAGCCCGAATCCCAACGCACCCGCCGCGAATTCCAAAAAGTTTTAGACGCATACCGCAAGGTCTATTACGTGGCGCCCACATCCGCCAAGGCCGACTCCAGCGTGCTGGCCGTGGCTGAACTGCTGGACGATCAGGGCCGCATTCTAAAAGATCCCAAAAGTTTTCAGGACGCGATTGGACAATATGTATTCCTGCGCCGTGAGTATCCCGGCAGCAAGCACCGCGCGGACGCGCTGTTTTCCATCGGTGAGATCTACCGTGACGATCTGGACGATAGCAAACAGGCCAAGGCCACGTTTGAAGACTTTCTAAAGCATTATCCCGGCAACACGCATGCGCAGGATGCGCGCAAAGCGATTGCCGAGATCAACAATCCTTCGGCAGCCGCCAGCCCGTTCAAAGCGAAATTAAACAAGCATGATCGTCCGGGGAGGCCGCAATCATCGCGCGCCGCTGCCGCACCGGCAGAAGATACGCCCAAGCCGCCAACTGATGAGGAAACAGCTTCCGCTCCAGCGCAGAAGCAGGATGTTGCGTCCATCAATGCCGATGGACAGCCGCACCGTCTGCCCAAGCTGACTGGCATCCGCCATTGGTCCACCGGGGATTACACGCGCGTGGCCATTGATCTGGAGCAGGAAGTGAAATACCAGGCAGGGCGCGTGCCGCATCCTGACCGGATTTTCTTTGACCTGTATGACACCAAGCTGGCTTCAGACCTGGTGGGCAAAAGTTTTGAAGTAGATGCTGGCTTCCTGCACAAAATCCGCGTGGCGCAATACAAGCTCAACATGGCGCGCGTGGTGCTGGATGTGGACGACGTAGCTGAATATTCTGCGTTTCTGCTGCCGAATCCTTATCGCCTGATCATTGATATTCACGGCAAGCTGCCGCCCAACAAAGTTGC
>DASXZE010000158.1:0-4211 GCA_036502105.1 Candidatus Angelobacter sp.
GGCTGGGCAGCAAAGTGGAAACGCCGGTTGACGTGCGCGTGCTGGCTGCAACCAACAAAGTTCCGGAAGATGCTGTGGCCAAAGGCGAGTTGCGCGGCGATCTTTATTATCGGCTGAACGTTTTCAATATTCACCTGCCGCCGCTGCGCGAGCACAAAGAAGATATCCCGGCGCTTGTGGATTCCTTGCTGGCAGACATGAACGCCAAACATGGCCGAAGCGTGGGCGGCGTGAGTGAAACCGTACTGCAAATGCTGCAAAACCATAACTGGCCGGGCAATGTGCGCGAAGTTCGCAACACCATGGAACGGGCCGTGATTGTTTGCGACACTCCACTGGTTGAGCCGCGCCACCTGCCTCCGAACTTTGGCAGCGCCGGCGTGAAGATTGCCGCCAGCGATGGTGAAGGTCTGCGGCTGGAAGTTGGCACCACGGTGGGCGACGCAGAGAAAATGCTGATCCTGAAGACGCTGGCCGCCAGCAACAATAACAAGACGCGCGCCGCGGAAATTCTGGGAATCAGCCTGAAGACGTTGCACAATAAGCTGAAGGAATACGGCAGCGCTGCCGCGCTCTCCAGCGAATCTGCGAACTGAAATCTTTTTCGCGATTGCCGGATAGCTGACTGCGAACGCTGGCTTAGCGAACGCGAACTTAAGAGACTAAAGGCTTCATAGTTTAAAGGGCTCAGGCCCGGAGTGATTCATGCCCACCTTGCGCTTGAAAACCAAGCTGGTGTTCGCCATCACAGGCATGGTGGTGGCGATTGTGGCGACTCTCTCCACGCTCTACATCTCTGAAGTTGTGCATCAGCGCATACAGCAGGTTTACGCCGTTGCTGACGTTACCAAACTCCACATTTATGCGGTGGCAAAACCCGCGCTGGCCGTTGACCTGAGCAGCACCAAGATTGACGTGAACGATCCCAAACAACTGGAAAGCGCAGTGCAGGACCTGCTGCAGGGCGATCCCAGCATGACTGCGCTGCAGGAATCAGTGACCGGTGACTCACCCGATATCCTGGATGCATGCATTGTGGATGCCAGGGGCCTTGCGCTGTTGCATACCAATCCCGCATTGCAGGGCACAGTTGTTTCGCCGCGCCCGGATTTTAAAAATATGTTGCATGCCGGGATCCGCGAGCAGTACCGGCTGATTTATGGTCCGGCCCGAACCTATGACGTGCGGCTGCCTTTGATTCACACAGCCACGGGCAAGCCCTTTGCAGAAGTGCGCGTGGGCATTGACACCACGCTTTTAAAAGACAGTTTGAAGCCGCAGATCAAGCAAGCCCTGATTTTTGCCGGCACAGCCATTATTTTTAGTTTGATACTTGCCGCCGGTCTTTCGAATCTCGCGCTGCGTCCACTCTCCGCCATCAGCCAGCGACTGGACTTGATCAGTTCCGGCAAGGCTGAGATGGTTGGAGCGCCGTCAAAACGCTCCGACGAATATGGCACGGTCTCAACCAAGATTGAGCGTCTGGGCCGCCAGATGCGCGACGTGAAAGAGGTTTTCTCTGCCCTGAAGGAAAATCTTGACCAGATGATGGCCAATCTGCAGGACGGCGTGATGCTCTTTACCAGCGACTTTAACGCGGTGCTGGTCAGCGCATCCACGGAGCGTTTTATCGGCAAGCCGCGTGGTGACATGCTGGGCCGCCATCCTGCAGAAATTTTTTCCAAAAATTCCAAGCTCGGCCGCGTGATTATGGATGCCTTCAATTCACGCGAGGCCATCGGCCAGGAGGAAATTGAAGATGAGCAGGGACGGCACATACAGGTTGCCCTGGACTTTATTGAAGAACGCGGCGAACGCATTGGCGCTCTGCTCACGCTGCGTGATGCCGAGTCTGTCCACCGGATTGAAGATGAGATTGAGCTTTCGCGACGGCTCTCAGCCATTGGGCGGCTGACCTCTGGCGTGGCGCATGAGGTAAAGAATCCGATCAACGCCATCGTGGTTCACTTGGAAGTGTTGCGCCAGAAAATGAAAGAGATTGATCCAGAAACGCGCCGCCATCTGGACGTGATTGGCAGCGAGATTCAGCGGCTCGATCGCGTGGTGCAGACACTGGTGGACTTCACGCGTCCGGTGGAGTTGCGGCTCAACGATGCTGACCTGCGCAAAGTGGCGGAAGACATTGTTACGCTGGCTTCACCTGCGGCGGAGAAAAACAAGGTCATGATTGAGCGCCAGCTTTGTCCGGAACCGCTGCCGGTTCGGATTGATGCGGACCTGGTGAAACAGGCGATCCTGAATATTGTGCTCAACGGCGTGCAGGCCATGCCGCAGGGAGGCACGCTGCGCATCACGCTTCGGCGCGAAGGCGAGAACGCCTTGATGACGGTGCGCGACTCGGGCACGGGCATTCCGGAGAATATCCGCGACAAAATTTTTAATTTATACTTCACTACAAAATCGGGCGGGAGCGGAATTGGCCTGGCCATGGCTTACCGGGTGGTGCAACTGCACCACGGATCGATGGAATTTACCTCCATCATGGACCATGGGACCACCTTTTACCTGCGCTTCCCGATTACTGAAATTGCCGCAAACGGCGAAGCGCCCGCCGTGGCAAAAGAGGATTCGGTCAGCAAAGCATGAAACTACTTCGTCCACAGTACGCCCTATTTCTGTTGGTATTAATTCTGGGAATTTCCGGTTGCTCAGAGAAAAAGCCAGTGCTGGTGGCGCCGCAGCAGCCGCCGCCAACCGCCCCGCAACCGACACCTACGCCAGAACCAGAAGCTACGTCGCAACCGGCGGAGCAACCTGCCGGGACACAGCCGCCTGCGACTTCTACAACACCAACCACTGCGGCAACAACCAAGCCGAAGATCGTGAAGCGTCCGGTGGTGAAGAAGAAGCCAACCAAGACGGTGATAGTGCCGGACAAGGACGATAAGAAAGACGCACCGACTTCAGCGTCCGGCGGACAGATATCTCCCCGCCTAACAGCCGACGCCGCGCACAGCCAGGCATCCACTGAGCAGCTCCTGCAAGACGCCGAAGATAACCTGAACAGCATTAAGCGCCAGCTCTCAAAAGACGAAGAAGCCATGCGCGCGCAGATCAGAGAATTCATCAACCAGAGCAAAAAGGCGACCACAGAAAATGACCTGGCGCGCGCCCACACTCTGGCAGTGAAAGCGCGCCTGCTGTCCGATGAACTGCTCAAGCAGCGGTAAGCAGCTTTATTGCGTGGCTGCAGTTCTGCGGCTCCGGTTAAGCCTGATACTGCCCGACTAAATAGTGCCAGCGAATTTCCACTAAGCCTGCTGCGGCTGGCTGGGTGCTCCATATTTCTGTGTGGCGTAGCCAACGATCAGGCCGACCATCGCGCCGGGCAGCATGATCGCAAAATAATGGGCATGCACGCCAAAACGAGCGACAAGGAAGGCCAGGAAGAGTCCAACACTCAGGCCGAAGACAATTCCCATTGCCAGCGAATTTACTTTGCGGGCAAACACACCGATCAAAATACCGGCAATAATCCCCTTAATGGAAGAACCAATGACGATGCCCCCAATGCCACTACGGACTTCCGGAGTAAACCAGGCTGTGAGGCCGTCCAAAATTCCCAGAATGCCGCCCAAGATCAGACCCAGCACAATTTTATTCATTGTTGTGTAACTCCCTTTGCCAGATTATGGAGATTATGTTTCCCTGTATCTCTATTACCCGCTTTTGCCGGAACCTTTAAGGCAAGCTGCTAGCGCCGCGAAAAAAGAATAAATAACATGCGCATGAAGAGATACGCCAAAATCAGCGCCACGGCGACCCGGTTGCGGTTCGCCAGCCGGACCGTGCGTTCAAAGATATTTTCCTGGTAGGCGGTGATAGGCATGCCGTCAAGGTATTTGCCGATGTCGGCGGCCATCTGCTGCACCGACGCGTAGCGCGCAGACATTTCTCTGGCCACAGCTTTCTGGCAGATGGCCCGGAGTGGACGCGGAGCTGATTCACCATGGCGCAACATGTATTGCAGGAGTGAGCCGAGGCCGAAGACATCTGTGCGCTGGTCGATTAGATTGATTTCGCCGCGCTCTTGTTCTGGAGCCATGTAACCCGGAGTGCCAAGAATGGTGCCGTGTGCGGTGGTGGCGCTGGAAAATTGGGGCGCAGAAGCTACTGTTGAAGAAGAATGGCGTGTGGGAGCAGCTTCTGTGCTGGTCGCATCGGTGTCTGCGATAAGACTTTTCTCCGCC
>DASXZE010000159.1:0-4640 GCA_036502105.1 Candidatus Angelobacter sp.
TCCCTGCACTTCTTTGCAATATCACAAAACCCTCATTTTTGCTGGCTAAGGTTCTCTGGCCACATTCTTGCATTGCTCTCAAATAACTAAACACAACTGCATAGATATTCTTCCGGGACTTTGGTTTTTTCTGGCCACGCATTAGCACGAAAACAAAAAGCATTTTTACGTCATAGCACTTCTTGGAATTAGGACAGTGGACCATCACTGCAGTAGTGCATGGTCGAACGATACACACGCAAGCACTTATCTCTTGTGGCTTGAATGTCGAAGTGATGAAGTGATGGAACAAAAATCAGGCCGCACGAGAGTCGGTCACTGAGAGTCCCCCGAATGAGGAGTAAACGGTGCGCAGCAGAATAAACTCAACATTGCAAACCGGTCTTTTTCTTTTATTGGTTGTCTCCGCCTTGACCATGATTGGTTGCGGTGGCAACAAGAGCACAGCCACCAGCAGCTCTGCGAGCCCAACACCCACACCAACCACATCCGCTTCATCGGGCACACTCACGGCAACTCCAAGCAGTCTTGGTTTTGGATCACAAGTTCTGAATACAGCGGCAACGCAGACAGTGAAGATCACCAACACAGGCGGCTCTGCTGTCACCATTACACAAGGCACAGTCTCTGGTACTGGATTCAGCCTCGGCATCACCACGCCTCTGACTCTGAACGCGGCGCAGAGCGTAAACGTTCCAGTGGTATTTACTCCCGGCACATCAGGCACCACCAGCGGAAACCTGGTGCTGACAAGCAATGGCATAACCGTACTCTCCGTGCCTCTCTCTGGTACGGGACTGGCTGCGCTTGCTCACTCCGTGGACATTACCTGGGCTGCCAGCACTTCAACGCCGTTGCAGGGCTACAACGTGTATCGCAGCACCGTAACGGGCGGGCCGTATTCAAAGCTTTCTGCCACGCTCTCACCCACCACGCTGTTGTTTACAGATACAACGCCGGTTTCTGGCAAAAAATATTTTTATGTAGTCACTGCGCTCAATACCAGCGGCGCGGAAAGCGCGGCCTCCTCTGAAGTGGCCGTGACCATCCCGGTGCCCTAATGTTCATAGAAAACTTTTGTAAGTTTGCCAGATACCAAGTTGGAGTTCCCATGCTTAGATTTTTAAAAATCGGTTCGCTCCTGTCCCTGCTGTTGTCCACTGTACTCATGTGCGCACAATCGGCGCCGCCACGCATCTTTTTCTCTGATCTGGAAAGCGGCCCCAAAACAGGCGGCCAGAGCAGCAATGGTGTATGGGTCACCATCTGGGGCAAAGGCTTTGGAGCTACACAGGGAACCTCAACCGTAACGGTTGGCGGTGGCGCGGTTGCCACCTATCCCTTGTGGTCCGATGGAAAGATTATTTTTCAGCTAGGCGCAGGCGCAGCTACCGGCAGCGTCATTGTGAATGTTCCAGGCATTGGAACCAGTAACGGCTTGCCCTTCACCGTTCGAGCCGGCAATGTGTTTTTTGTAGCCACCACCGGCAATGACGCAAACACAGGCAGCTTTACCTCGCCGTGGAAAACAATTCTGCAAGCCAAGAACGCGATCGCCGCCGGCGATACGGCCTACATTGAAGACGGAGTCTCACAAACTTCAGAAGACAACTTCACCGCTTACATCAGCATGGACAACAATGGCGCCAGCAATTCCGGCACCGCTACTGCGCCGAAAGCGCTCATCGCTTATCCGAATGCCACAGTCACCGTTGGCGTTGCGGGCGGACTGGCTTACGGAATTCGCACACCGAACATCGGTACCGATGAAGACTACTGGGTGATTTCGCAGTTGCATATCCTTGGAGGTACGCAGTCCATGGATCTGGGTGGGACCGGTTGGCGGATTATCGGAAATGAAATGCAGTGCCCCGGCGCTGACGCTGAAGTGGGCTGCTTTGAAATGAGTGGAGGCAACCAGATAAAGTTTTACGGCAATGAAGTTCACAATGCCGGCATCAATCCCACGTCATCCAAGTTTTACCACGCGGTTTATTTCAGCACAGACTCAAACCACATTGACGTAGGCTGGAACCATATTCACGATAACTTTACCTGCCGCGCTCTGCAGTTTCATTCATCACCGCTTTGCAGCCCAACGTGCGGCGCAGGCGACACTACTGGCTTCAATCAATTCGATCTCCATGTGCATGACAACCTGATTCACGGCGACAACTGCAACGGAATTAATTTCGCCACAGTTGATCCATCCAAAGGCGTGGTGGAAGCCTACAACAACGTTGTTTATCACGTTGGACTCATGGATCCCCTGCAGCTCGGCGCAAGCTTTTCCTGCATTTACCTGGCGAACATTACGAATAACGGCGCGGCTGGCGGTGGAACCGTCAATGTATTCAATAACACGCTCTCTGACTGCGCGGCGAATAATTCGGCCAATGCCAGTGGATCGCGTGGAGCGTTCGGTGTAGCCAGCGGAGCATCCTCAACGTTGATCCTGAATCTACGCAACAATGTGGCTTACCAGAACGCCGGGGAAATTTATATTGACGGCGTCACGGCGCAGATCACCGGCGACCACAATCTCTGGTTTGGTCTTAGCGCTGCTCCTGTGCAGACAACGAGCAATGTGACAACTAATCCGCTTTTTGTCAATCGCACATTGAGCGATTTCCACCTCACATCAACCAGCCCAGCCAAAGACGCCGGACTGACCATTGTGCCGACCAATTCATTCGATCCAAACCCGGGACCAACCATCGATACAGATAAGGATGGCGTGCTGCGCGCTCAAGGAACCGCTTATGACATGGGTGCCTATGAGTTTTTCGCCGGTGCGGCCGCAGCCAGACCGAATCCACCAGCGGATGTACAGGCTGTGGTCCACTAAACGAGAGCAGACTAGAAGTAATTCTTTACGCTGAGAAGCGCCTTGGCGCGGGCGACTCCGTAAGTGAGATAAAGCACGAACAGCGGAAAGAAATCGAGCCATTTCTTACTGGCGAACACCTGCCGTAATGAAAGCGCCGTTGGCGGCAGGTACAAAACAGCAGCGCTGATCACCGGAAAAAGCCACGGGCCGTGTAACATGGCGGCCCACACGGCACCTGCCAATACTGCTACCAGGCACAAAAATGTATAAGCAGCAAAGAACACTGCCTTGCGATTGTGTGACCGGATCGGATCACGCAAAAAAACTTTGATCACGTGCATTCCGTGCCACGCCTGCTTGCGGAAAAATACTTTCAGGCTTTGCGCTGTACCCAGATGCACCACGCCTATCTCAGGAAATGCGCGCACCTTCATTCCTGCTGCGCGTGCGCGCTCGCACAATTCGTAATCTTCATTCGTCTGGATAGTCTCATCAAAGCCGCCCAGCCGCAGAAAGTCTTCCTTGCGCATAATCAGGTCACCGGCCGGTATGTGTGAAACCTCTCCCGACTTCGGCGCTTCCTGATAGACATGCCACGTTCTTCCTACCCAGGTTGAATCTGCAGGTAGAAGATAATGCGCGCCCAGTACTCCTGCGCCGTCGGAAGGAGCCAATGCAAGAATACGATCAAGCCAGTCGCTTGGCGCCAAACAATCCGCATCCAGAAATGCGACTATGTCACCTAACGCAGCCCGCGCGCCGGTATTCCGCAGCGCAGAAATCCTCACACCCCTGACCTGCAGGATCCTGACGTTCAGCCGGTCGTTAAATGATTCTGCGATCTCAAGAGTTTTATCGCGCGAGCCGTTATCCACCAGGATCACTTCAAATCGTTCACACGCTAAGTCCAGCTTCGTCAACGACTCCAGACAGCGGCCGATCATCCGTTCTTCATTCAACGCAGGAATAATCACGGAGATGCTGACCGTCGCTGTCTTCGCTTGTGGCGGAGCGCTTGGAGCCGGCATTGTCTCTTCCAGTGGACTCATGCTCGCCTCACATCAATGTTTGAATGATTTTCGCTTGAAAGATTTTCCAGATTCTGCGGTGGCACAATAGTCAGCTCAGTTCTCTCTAACACCTCGTCATACAATTGCCGATATTTCAGTGCCATGGCTTCCGAAGTGTAATTCCGGCTGACCCACTCTTGGGCCTTTTCACCCATGCGCTGGCAGCGATCAGTATCCGAAAGCAAGCTGGCAATGGCGTCGCGCAGACCGTCTGTATCTTTAGTATCCACCAGCAAGCCGTTCTCACCGTCATTAATCACTTTAGGAATTGCGCCAACGCGGGTAGCCACCACCGGCTTGGACGCAGCCATGGCCTCAAGAATTGTCATGGGCAAGCCTTCATTCAACGATGGCAAAACAAAGATGTCCATGGCCGCATAAACAGCGGGCATATCTGACTGCTGGCCTGCCAGAATCACATTCGATTGCAAGCCGAATTCCTGCACCATACCTTCAATCGCTGCGCGGTCCGGGCCTTCTCCCACAATCACAACTCTGAGTCCATAAAAAATGTTGCAGAGCTCGCGCACCGCGCGCAGCAGATATTCAAATCCTTTTTGCAGATCAAGGCGCGCAACCATGCCCACCACTTTGCCGCCGATAGCACTCAGCGCAGGCAACGGCTGGCCATGCTCAAACGCAGCCACGTCAATTCCGTTGGCAATCGTCTTGATCTTTTCTGCGGGCACGCCGGAATCGACAAGCCGTTGCGCCACCTCGTCTGATACTGCTGCTAATGC
>DASXZE010000160.1:0-5085 GCA_036502105.1 Candidatus Angelobacter sp.
GCCATACAGGACAAAACGCGCGACACGTTCCTTTCCGGCGACGATCTTATTTTTGCGCAGCAGGAAGAGGCAGTTACCAAGGCGCGCGAGGAATACGAGAAAGCTCCGAACCCGGCCGCGTGGGAAAAATATCAGGCTGAAATCGTTCTGGCCGACGCTGAGGCGCAAAAGAAACTCAGGGACGCGCACCAGGCCACCGCCGACCAGGACGCGGCAGACCTGCAAAAACGCACGCTGGAATTCAATAAGCTCAACGAGGAGCAAACCAACGCGCAGTCCGCGACGGCGCTGGCCATGGTGCCTCCGTGGCAGAAAGCGTATGCGCAGATCAATGACGAAGAGAATAAACGACTGCTGAAAATCCAGACCGATGAAGACGCCCTGAAAGCGAAGTACGCCGACGATGCGGGCATGCTGGCGCAGATCGACGCCACGTCGCAGGCCGAGCGGGCGCAGGTGTGGGCGGAGACAAACGAGAAAATCCATGCCGAGAACCAGCGGCTCACGGAGCAGCTCGGCTCCGATCTGCAGTCTGTGTTTGATGACATGACCAGCGGCAATATCGGCAAGCGCATTCTCGCGAACATGGAAAAGCTGTTCTTCCAGATTGTGGCGCAGTGGATACTCTCGCTGAATTTGATGAAGAGCCAGGCGGGAAGTATTGTTGGATCGATTATCTTTGGGCCGGGATCGACTGGAGCAAACGTGTTCGGCGGCGGCGCTGCGCCCGGTTTGGGCGGCTCGTCGTCAGGCGGTGGATTGTCCGCGACTCCTCCCGGTATCAACGATCCCGGGTTTGGCGGCTTTGGCGATTTCAGCGCGACCGTGCCCACCACTTCAACCACGGGAATTTCCAGCGTAGGGTTATCCAGCGCGCTTAGCTCTTCATCCAGCAGCAGCAGCGTGTTCTCCGCGCTGAGCGATTCAACCAACACTGGTCTTCCGGGCGCGATTGCTGGCACAAGCTCTTCCACGAGCAGCGGCCTGCTGCCTTCAGCCAGCAACGCACTCTCGACGATCACCATGTCCGACGCGCTGAACGGCGGCGCTGGCGGTGGCGCTCCGGGCGTGGTTGGCGGAGCAAGCAAAGCGGGAGGAATTTTTTCTCTCTTCAGCGGCAACAACATTGCTTCGCTGAGCGGGCTTGGCCTGGCGACCGCGGGAAGCGCGCTGGGAGGAAAGACAGGGCAAATCGGCGGCTTGCTGATGGGCCTTCTGCTGAGCGGGCATCTTGCGCCAGTGCTGAGTTCGTTGTTCGGCACCATCGGCCTGGGCGCAACCGGCGCGCTTGCCGGCGGGCTCGCCGGAGGATTGATCGGCTTTGGCGTTGGCCAGGGACACGGCGGCCTCCTGGGATCGCTGGCGGGCGCGGGCAGCGGCGCTCTCACCGGGTTCCTTGTGGGCGGTCCTGTGGGCGCTATCGTGGGCGGCATCGTCGGGTTGCTGGGCGGGATATTCGGCGGGATATTTGGCGCCAGCAAGCGCAAGAAGCAGGCGACCGCGCTGGCGGACAACACTCTTATTCCCGACATCACGCAGATCAGCACCAGCTTTGACGGTTTCCAGACCGACTCCAGTTCCGCGATCCAGCAACTGGAGCAGCTGCGCACGGACTCGCAAAAGCAATTGAGCGCGCTGCAGAGCCAGGGCAAGGACGTTTTCAATCAGAAGGTGAACCCCGCGATTGACGCTGCGGAAACGCACATCCGTGATACGCAGTCTGAGCGCGATCGCCGCAGCGCGCTTCAGTTTGGTCCACCGCAATTCGATGGCGGTGGATTATTCATGATGCGCGGCGGCGACGCAGGCTTGGCCGTGCTGCACCATGGCGAGGCGGTTATCACTTCCCAGGGAACAAAAAAGAACCTCAACGCCATAGCTGCGATGAATGCGGGCAAAACCGTGGGAGGAGGAATCACGATCCACGGCGGGTTGAATATCACGACAAACAAGCTTGACCGCGCATACGTGCGAAGTAGAGGGTTCGAGGACGACATAACGAATGCGCTTACACGCGCTAGAGCTGAGGGAAGGTTTTAAAAAATGAGTGTAATAGACGGCTATCACGATGTTGGAAAAATCGATCCGCTAGATTCAGCCAAGGCTCTCGCTCACGTTTGCCAGTACATTCTCTTGCATATATCGGTGCTAGACGTGAATAAGGAAGGTGAATCCCAGTGGCTCAACACTCTCCTTGTCAGTGCGTCCAACCAGCGCGCATCAGTTCTTACAGACGAAGCAAAGCGATATTTAATGGGCATGGTCGCATCAGTCGAACACAGCCTGAGGTATGTGGTAGAGAAAGCAAAAAGCTATTCCCCAGAAAGTGAATAAAAAATGCCGAATCTCGAACAGATGCAGACTCAATATGCATTCCTGAAGAAACGGGCATCACTTCTTCAGAGTCAACTCACGCGCCAGAATGAGCGGGCGGCTCGCCTTAAAGCACAGATAAAATTAGCACGAAAGTGCGACGCTGCTGTCCCTCTGCGCGACGTTGCTTCAATGCTTCGCATAAGCCCACAAACCGCGTGGCGAATGGTTCGCCTCGGGCAGCTAAAGGGATTTCGCTCTTCACCACGTAGAGGCCACTGGTTTGTCACGAAGCGTTCACTGGCACAGCTACACGAGAACATCATTAGCCAGTCTGCCCGCAGGCAAGGCACAAACACTGCAACTTAATTCGCCCATTGCTAGGGGTTGTTAAATGTCATCGACTCACTGCACTTATACGGCGTCCGTTGTGATGCCCGATGGCAGCACGGCAGAGCATACAGCGGAGGCGCTCGCATACCGTCACATGTCGAATGGTTCGGTTGCTGTTCTCGCGGCCTGCTGCGGCGTGGTTGGTGGGACTCTCTGTGATGCGTGCAATGGCGTCGGTTGCCAGGGATGTGGGCATCGTGGAGTCATCGGCCAGATCGTCTGTCCGACGTGCGCTGGTATCCGTAGCACTCCTGCTTGCCCCAACTGCAACGGACGCGGCGAGCTCAAAGTAGAGGACACTCGATCGTGGCATTCCTTCTACGATATTGGCATGCCGACAAGCGACGGTAAGAGTCTGCTGCCTCCAATTGATCCTGCTGCCGAGGTGGCCAAACATGTCCAGAATGTAGCTGAACGTCACGCTGCCAGACACAAGGCCAACGCGTTTAATTTAGAGGCGCTGATGAAGCCCAAAAGCGGTAGGCAACCATGAAAGGCTCACTGACACCTAAATCCGTCAATTTTTGCCATACTGACACCGAACGCTGTTTTTACTGACACCGAACGCCGCCAGCCCCAGAAAGACACGCGTTGCGGTCGCGCGGAACGCATTTATAATTGCGCAACCATGCGTATGGATTGGACACGGCAGGAAATCGCTGCCGTCTATCGTCAGCCGCTGCTCGATCTTCTTGTGCAAGCGCAAGAAGTACACCGCAAGTTTCACCCGGCCAATGAAGTGCAGATGTGCCGGCTGCTCTCCATCAAGACCGGTGGATGCCCGGAGGATTGCGCTTACTGCCCGCAAAGCGCGCGCTATCCCACCGGCGTAGAGCGCGAGCCGCTGATGAATTGCGATGAAATTCTGCCTACTGCCCGCCGCGCAAAAGCCGATGGCGCAACCCGCTTCTGCATGGGCGCGGCATGGCGTCAGGCGCCCCAGGGGCGCGAGTTCGATTCCGTGCTGGAGTCCGTTCGCGCCGTGGCCGCGCTGGGCATGGAAGTCTGCTGCACGCTGGGCATGCTCACGGAATCGCAAGCCGCTCAACTCAAGCAAGCCGGCCTTACCGCTTACAACCACAACCTGGATTCTTCTCCTGAGTTTTACTCGAACATCATCAGCACGAGGGTTTACCAGGAACGGCTGGATACGATTGCTGCCGTGCGCAGGGCCGGCATCACGGTTTGCTGCGGCGGAATTCTCGGGATGGGCGAATCCGAAGCCGACCGCATTGGTCTTCTTCACCAGCTTGCCACGCTAGACCCGCATCCTGAGAGCGTTCCTATCAATATGCTTGTTCGCGCTGAAGGCACGCCGTTGGCGGCGGAACCCGATCTCGATCCATTCATCATGGTGCGGACAATCGCCTGCGCCCGCATCCTGATGCCCCGTTCGATGGTCCGCCTGGCTGCGGGACGCAAGCAGATGTCGCGTGAAGCGATCCTGCTGTGCTTCCTCGCTGGAGCGAATTCCATCTTTACCGGTGAACGGCTCCTGACCACGCCAAACCCCGCGCCCGACGAAGACGCCGCGTTGTTGCAGGATTTGGGGTTGAAGCCGATGGAGCTTGCTCCCGCGCATTCACAGGGATAGAATTGCGTTCTGCTTTCGCATTCGCTGCTCCATGTTTGCTTGACAGATATATACTTATACGTATAATAGTATAGTGGATCGTGAGTCGCCGAAGCCTCTCCGGTGGGTCGGATCGTCGCTCAAGGACGTAAAGTCCTTTCCGTCTGAGATTCGCTCGGTCGTAGGTTACGCCCTGTATGCCGCGCAAAATGGCAACATTGATCCTGCTGCGAAACCCATGAAGGGCTTTGGTGGCGCAAGCGTCATAGAAATCATCGCTCCCTTCGCCGGCGACACCTGGCGTGCAATCTACACTGTCCGCTTTCAAGGCGCTGTTTACGTGCTCCACGCCTTTCAGAAGAAATCTAAATTGGGAGCATCCACTCCGAAGAAAGAAATCAACCTTATTCACCAGCGGCTGGCGGCTGCTCAACGAGATTACGAATCGAGGCAAAAACCAAATGAAGACCAAAAGAAAAACCGCTAATAAAACCAGCATTGCTGAAAGCAGTGGCAACGTTTTTGCCGATCTTGGACTGCCCAACGCGGACCAGGAGCTAATAAAGGCGCGTCTGACTCTGCAAATCTACCGCATCATCCAGGAACGTGGCCTTACCCAGATAGAGGCCGGGAAAATTCTGGGCATCCCGCAGCCCCATGTCTCCGCGCTGGCGCGCAATCGTTCCGGCAACTTCTCCGTCGGCCGCCTGATTGAATTTCTGACGGCACTAGGTCAGAACGTAAAAATAACGGTTACCCCGGCGCGCAAAAAGCACGGCCAAATGTCAGTTGTGGTGGCTTGAGGA
>DASXZE010000161.1:0-13209 GCA_036502105.1 Candidatus Angelobacter sp.
TAAACTTGAGTATTTTCCGGTCTGGCTGCTGGCCAGCGGACTTGGCGTGCTTCCGCGCCCGTTGGCACGGTTTTTCTGCCAGGGCATTGGCCTGCTCATGTATGGCGTGCATCGGCGCTTGCGCGAGGTTGGCTTGCGCAACCTGGATATCGCTTTTCCTGAGAAAAGCCGCAAGGAGAAACTGCGCATACTCCGCACCCTTTTCAAGGGACTGGGACGGCAACTGGCAGAGTTTGCGCTCTTTCCGCGCTACACCAAGGAAAATACTTCACAGGTTGCGATCTATGACGGCTTCCAGAATTTTGCTGAAGCCCGCGCGCGCGGCAAGGGCGTGCTCTTTCTAACCGCGCATTTTGGCGGATGGGAAATGGGATCGTTTGTCCATTCGATCAATGGCAATCCAATGAATATTGTGGTGCGTCCGCTGGATAACCCTTATGTGGACGCATTCGTGGACCGCTATCGCACGCTCCATGGCAATCGTACATTTGGCAAGCAGGACTTTGCCCGCGGGCTTCTTACTTCCATGAAGCGCGGCGAGGTGGTGGGAATTTTGATGGACACGAACATGACGCCGCCGCAGGGCGCGTTTGTTGATTTTTTTGGCGTACCCGCGTGTACCGCAACGGGAGTGGCGCGCGTGGCGCTGCATACTGACGCTGCGGTGCTGCCAGCTTTTACCGTATGGGACAAAGAGCTGGGCAAATACAAGATCAGGTTTGATCCGGCGCTGCAACTGGTGAAAACTGGCGATGATGACGCCGACGCAGTTGCCAACACCGCGCTCTTTACCAAGGTGATTGAGGATTATGCGCGGCGCTATCCGGAGCAGTGGCTGTGGGTGCACCGGAGATGGAAGACGCGTCCGCCGGGCGAGCCTTCTTTGTATCAGCGCAACAAGAGTTAGCGCGATTTGTAGGCACAAAAAAGCGCGACGTTCATTTAGTCGCCAATCATTCAGTCGCCGACAGCCTGGCTTCCTTCAGGCCTGTCATCTTCAAAGAATTCAAAACAATCGCCAATGAAAGCCCAGATGGCTACCACCATGGACCCGGCCAAACCCACGAAGAAGAATGTCTCAAGAAAAAGTACTAAATAGTGCAACATAAATTTGGATTTCTCCTGCTACTAAATCCAAACTACGGCTGAATCGCGTAAAGAACTTATAAAGAGTTCAACAAGAAATCATGCTGGCGGACAAAAGTCCTCAGGGCCGCGAGACATGAAGAATTTCAGTGAAGGAAAATAAAGGAGTTATTCCGAATCAAACCTGTAGCCGATCCATGGCTCGGTCTTGATGTACCTGGGCATGCGTGGATCCAGCTCCAGCTTCTTGCGCAGATTGGCAATGAAGACGCGCAAATATTCCGGCTGCTCGGTGCTGTTGCTGCCCCAGATGGACGTGAGAATTGCGCGGTGAGTCATCACCTTGCCGCGATGCGCGATGAAGTATTGAATGAGATCAAACTCTTTGGGCGTTAGATGCACTGGCTTGCCGCTGACTTCCACCAGATGCTGTTGCGGATCAATCTTGAAATCGCCGGCTTCATACGCTGCATCAGGTTGCGCGGGCGGCGTTGCGCGGCGCAACAATGCGCGCACGCGCGCGGTAAGCTCAGCCATGCCAAAAGGCTTGGAGACGTAATCGTCCGCGCCCAGATCAAATGCCTTCACCTTGGTGGGCTCATCTTCCTTCACGGAGAGCACAAGCAAAGGAACCTCAGACAGTTGGCGGATACGCTCGCACAATTCCAGTCCGGTATAGCCGGGCATGTTGAGATCGGTGATGACAAGATCGGGCAGCCATGTGCGAAAAGCTTCCAGGCCAGCGCGGCCGTCATTGGCAATGCGCACCTGGTATCCGGCAGACTCCAGCCCACGCAGCAGGACGCGCGTGATTTGGGATTCGTCATCCACTACCAGAATTTTCTTGGGGTCATCCATTCTTAGAACTCGTGGCTCTGAAGAGCGAATTTAAAGCGCTCAACCCTTGCTGTTCACACTTTATCAGCTTGTTCCTTGTCGACCAGAGCGCCATTCATCGAAATCTGGAATTGCACGCTGACTCCTCTTCCGCCGAGGCCGTCTTCAATCCATATCCTGCCGCCATGGGCCTGCACAATGCCGCGTGCTATTGCCAACCCCATGCCCAGACCAGCCTTTGGATTGGCGCGAAAGAATTTCTCAAACACCTGTGAGCGAAGTGCTGGGCTGATGCCGGGACCGTCGTCACTTACGGCGAAACAAATATTATTTTCATTTTGCTGCACGGAGATGGTGATTCGTGCGGCTGCGTTTGCATACTTGGCTGCATTTTCGAGCAGGGTGAAAATTACCTGCGAGATCAGCCGCGGATCAACCTGCAACGCCGGCAGTCCGTCAGCCACGGCAACTTCCACGGCGTGGCCAGCGAGCAGCGGTTCCGCGCGGAGAAGCGCGTCTTCAACAATTTCATCGGCTGCCACGTTTCTGCTGGCCAGCGTGATTTCACCGGCTTCAAGCTTGGCCAGGTCCATCATGCCCTGTATGAAATGATTCAGCCGGTCAGATTCCTGCTCAATTACCTCAAAAAGTTCGCGCTGGACCTCTGGCGTGACTGGCTCCGTGCGGATGGTGGTGATGGCCGCCTTGATCGACGTAAGCGGAGTGCGCAGGTCGTGCGTGACTGCATCCAGCAGCGCGGTTTTAAGCTGCTCGCTTTTGCGCAGGGCGTCGGTTTGCGCGGCCTGAGCTGCGGCGCGTTCAAACTCCGCTCGGACATGCACCAGCTCTTTACGTTGTTCTTCCGTCAACAGAACACGTTTTTCCAGGCGCGACGAAAGCTGCCCAACCAGGATGGCCGTGCTGCCGAAAACCAGAAACGCCACCACGTCTTCAGGACGGTTGATGCGGAAGGAGTAAAACGGTCCGATAAAGAAAAAATTGAAAGACAGACCCACAAGGACAGAGGCATAAAGCGCGGGCCCGCGGCCCTGGGTCACAGCAATGAGAACGACGGGAAGAACAAGAATCAAGGCAATGCTGGTCTGGCTTAGCTCCGGGCGCAGCCTCTCCAGCGCGGTAATGGGGAGCGCCACGGCAATGGTTGCAATCAGATAACGGACGGGCCAACGCCCGCTCCAGGAGGTCACGCATGCCATTGTAAAGGGCAGGGCAGCGCGGGCGGTTTTCAGCTTTCTAACTAGCCCTAAACCTGCGAAAATAGAAAGCATGGCAATTGTGGTGATTGGCGGGCATTCGCGGAGCGTCGGCAAGACCAGCGTGGTTGCCGGCCTGATCTCTGCACTGCGTGAGTTCAACTGGACGGCGCTTAAGATCACCCAATTTGGCCACGGCATATGCTCCGCAGACGGCAAGCCCTGCGACTGCGATACCGGCGATGACCATTTCCGCGCCCTGAGCGATGAGAAAGACCTGAGCGGCGAGAGCGATACGTCGCGCTTTCTGGTGGCGGGAGCCAGGCGCTCACTCTGGGTGCGTACAAGGCAAGGCCGCCTGGGTGACGCCATACCGGATATTCACCGCAAAATTGCCGGAGCAGAAAATGTGATCATGGAATCGAACAGCGTGATTCGCTTTCTGAAGCCTGATCTTTATCTGACAGTGCTTGATGCTGATACCGAGGACTTCAAAGATTCAGCGCGTGAATTTTTGGGCCGGGCGGACGCGGTGATTCTGCATCAGTCCGGCGGCCGGGCGAAGTGGCAGACCGTCTCAATGGAAGAGCTGGCAGGGAAGCCGATCTTCAATATCCAGCCGCCGCCGTATGTTACAGAAGAGATTGCCTTCTTTGTGCGCGAGAAATTGATCGCAGGCAAGAGCCAACTGAGCAGCACGGCTGAGACACTTCCGAACAGAATCTAAAAGGCTTTTACTAAAAAAACAATACAAAAAATCCTGACGCAGTTTTTTGCTCGCCTCAGGATTTTTATTTGACTCGGTCTTTACTTGACTTGGTATTTATTTTGGTCCCGTCATGGGCGGCATGGGCTGTTCGCGGCGGGGATTGTCCGTGCGCTTTTGGGTGTCTTCAGTGTCAGGTTCGCGGACAAAGCTGGCAGCCTTGGGACTGATACCGCGCACGCCCTTTTTCAAGTTCTTGAGCACATCGTCTTTGTCCAAATTGTAATCGCGGGAGAGCCGGGTCAGCGCCAGACTGACAATGTCAGAGTGGTGTATGTCTTCTGTCCCTTCAAGCTTCTTGATGTCCAGCCAGATTCGGTGCACCAGATGGACGTCTTCCGTCTTCATGGTGGGGGTATGCGGTCCAATGCGATAGGTCTCAACTGTGGAATCAGAGCGCACAACCTGGAAGACGAATTGCCGTTTGGGCTCCGGCATGGCTTCCCATGCCTGACCCAGGCGGAAGGCTTGTTCTTCGCCGGTCATTTTGCTGGAGACGCCAGACACCACGGCGGAACACTCAAGGGCGTTGGCGGTCTGGACCATGGCTGACCATACGTCGCGCGCAGGCACCACGAGCAGGGAGATGGTCTTACCGTAACTTTCAGCGATGGAGACCGCTTTGGTGAAAAGCGTCTGCTCAAAGTCACTGAATATCTGCTCCATGGCCAGGTCCGTGTAAGCGCTGCCGTAGCCAGTGAGACGCGCTTCCATCACCACGATATCGGTTTCATGCGTATCAGTAGTTTCCATCGTCCAACGGAGATGGTTGAGCGTGGTGTAGTCGCGCACCGTTACAAGCACGCTCCCAGGGCGCACCTGCACGCCTTCGCGGCCAATCGTTTCCTGGTGCAGCAGATGGAAATGCTCTTTCATCTGCTGTTCCACGTGGGCGAATTTTCGTTTGTTTATTTTTTCAGAGACGGTGAAGATGGCATAAAAAATCAGCGAGAATGCCAGTCCCCAGATGGTGGCATTCTGCTTGGTAAACAGATTGACTACGGCGACAGAAAACAGCACCAGGAAGACCGACGCGAGTCCGATGGGTATTTCAACTTTGCCGATTTTGATATTCGGCGGCACGCGCCAGCCGCGTTCGCCTTTGTACTTGAAACGCAGTACCAGCATGGCGACGCTATTGAGCGTGAAGCTCCATATCACGCCGAAGGCGTAGGCGTCGCCCAGCAGGATCACGTCACCACCGCTGATCACGATGGTAAACAGCTGCAGGACCACAATCATGTTGACGATCCGGTAACTGGTGCCAAATCTTTTATGGGGACGGCGGAACCAATCGGTGAGAACGCCATCTTCAGAGATACGGTTCAGTACGCCGTTTGAGCCGATGATGGAGGTATTGATGGCTCCGGAAAGAATCAGGAAGCCCACGACGACAACAAAGACCCTGAAGACCAGCCGCAAAGCGCGCGGACCAACCATATACATGGCCATGCCGCTGATCAGGTTGTCACGATAAACCGAAACGCGAACTTCGTCGGGGATAATCATGACGGCCAACATGGAGCCCAAGCCGGTAAAGACGAAGCTGAAAATTGCGATGATCAGCGCGGCGCGCTTCAGGTTGCGCAGCTTGGGGCTGGCGATTTCACGGTTCACCTGCGCCAGAGATTCTTCACCGCTCATGGCCAGTACCGAGTGGCCAAAGGCTATGAGGATTCCGAAGAGGCCGAAAGTTTTTCCCAGGTCAGTGTTCTTCAGGAAGCCCAGCGCTTGTGGCGCAAACTTTAAGTTGGAAGGAATCGGCAGCGGCGGCAAAGATGCGCCCGTATGCAGGACGGTGTAAATGGCCCAGACTAAAAGTATGACCACCATCACGGTGGTTATTTGCATTACCCGCAGGGCTTTGTCACTGGACTCTTCAATACCCTTGATGTTCTGCCACCAGTAATACAACGTAACGATCACGGCGAAGGCCGCGGCCGTGTGGTTTACGTTCAGATGCGGCGTGCCGTGAAACATTTTGTACATGGCCTGCGGGATCCAGCCATGTGCGCCTGCGGCAGAAAAGAATTCGTTGATCAGGCCGGAGATGTATTGTCCGGCAGAAACGCCGGAGATGGGGCCGGTGAGAATGTAATCAAACATCAGCGCGGAAACGCTGAACTTGGCGAACGCGCCGCCGAGCGCTTCTTTTACCACGCGGTACACACCACCGCGCGTAAACATGGAGCAGCTTTCCACGTAAACCGAGCGCACGGCAAAGGCAAACAGCATAACGCCGAGGATGAACCACGGCGCCGACTTGCCTACGGCCTCCTCGGCAATGCCACCGGCATAGAAGGCGGACGAGCCCAGATCATTCAGCACAATAGCGGCAGCGCGCCAGTAAGAAATGAAGGTGAGCATGACCGAGGTCGCAACGACAATGCGCACCCGGTTCGAAAGTGGGGAGACTACTCCTGAGCCTTCTGACATTTTAAAATTAATAACGGCCTCTACCAATCCGGGCGCGCAACAAGCGCCTGCTGGCAGGGCCGTGCAAATTCCTCAATTTCCTTTCCCGTCCGTTTGCCTATTCGTGTTCGAACATGCTCTGGGCTGTCTTAATGGCCGTAACAATAATGACTGGCACAGCGCCGATCAGCCCAGCAAGAAACGTGTATTCGAAAAGCGGCAGAATATGGTGGACCAGGAAGTTCACGAGTGCAATTGTAGTCCTGTACCGGAGAGGAATCAAAGGAAAGCTGCGTCGGCTGAAATATGGGTTTGTTAAAATATTTTCTTAGTGCGCCACATTCCCTCAAGAGCCTGGATTCTCGCGCTGCTCTCCAGCGGCCTGCAGATCCTTGTTTTTCCCAAGCTTAATCTCTATTTCCTGTGCTGGATAGCCGTCGCTCCATTGCTTTATGCGCTGCTACGCGGCCGGGGCGGCGAAGGCGAGATGCTGGACTCTGAAGGCCGCTCGCTGCGTCCGTTTACCCTCTGGCAGGGTTTTGTAATTGGCTGGTTCTGCGGCATTATCTGGTATCTGGGGACGTGCTACTGGGTCTACCCAGTGATGAATACATATGGCGGACTTCCAGCGCCCGTGGCTGTCCTCATCACTCTGGGATACGGGCTGATTATGGGCGTGCATCACGGCATTTTTGGACTATTAGTGGTGCTCATGGCGCGCAGGTCGTCACTGGGAAACAGGCGTCCGCTATTCCTGGCTCCATTCTTCTGGGTGGCGGTGGAGTTGCTGCGTGACCGCGTGATCGGCGTTCCCTGGGACCCGCTGGGCGGCGCGCAGGTAAATAACATTCCGTTTGCGCGGATCGCACAAATTACCGGCGTTTATGGTCTCTCATTCGCCGTGATGCTGGTGAACTGCGCGTTTGTAGCAGCCTTTCTGTTGTACGGGCAGCGTCGCAAGAATCTATTGATCTCCGCCGTGGCCGCGACTATCGCTTTACAAATCGGCGTTTTTGCCAAGCCGTTGCCGTCGGTTGCCACACAGCAGGCAGTGTTGGTGCAGGAGAACGTTCCGCTGTTGAACCAGCCACAATGGACGCCGCGATATTTTGACGAGACCATCAGCTCGCTGGCGCGCATCAGCGTGGACGCATCCAGGTCGCGTCAATCTCCCAACACTCCTGGGCTGATTATCTGGCCGGAATCGCCCGCACCATTCTTTATTGCTGACCCAAGATTGCAGCAGTGGCTGGTGGCCATGGCGCAGGACACCAACTCTTATCTGGTAATCGGCAGCCTGGGTGAAACGCCGGCTGTAGGTGGCAAGCAGCAGCTCCTGAACTCCGCGCTCGTCATGGATCCGCACGGCAACATGGTGGGCCGCTATGACAAGATTCATCTGGTTCCGTACGGCGAATATGTTCCTTACCAGAACCTGCTCTTCTTTGCCAGCAAGTTGACGCGTGAGGTTGGCGACTTTGCCCGCGGCACTGACCGCAAAGTTTTTGATTTCAGCGGGACGCACGCGGGCGTCTTTATCTGTTATGAGTCCATCTTCCCCAATGAAGTGCGAGAGTTCACCGCAAACGGCGCGCAGGTGCTCATCAATATTTCTGACGATCTCTGGTATGGCGAGACCGGCGCTCCAGCGCAGCACTTGCAGATGGCGCGCATGCGTGCAGTGGAAAATCATCGCTGGGTATTGGTGGCCACTAACAATGGCACCACGGCTTCCATAGATCCATTTGGACGCATAGTGAAGCAGGCGCCGCGGAACGTCCGCATGGCGCTGGTTGTGCCGTATGCGCCGCAAAGTGAGATCACCTTCTATACCCGTTATGGTGACGTGTTTGCCTGGATTTGTGTGGTAATCTCGTTATTGGCGGCACTGGTGCGCTGGCGTATTGCCGCGCCCACCATGGTTGAAGTCCGCCCCGCATAGCAAAATTATGGTTGAAGAATTAGAACGCGAATACACGGCCGTACGCGATAAAGTTCGCGATCTGCGGAGCTATCTTTGACGCCCCTTCACTCCGCGAGCAACTAGCTGAAGTTGAAAAGAAGGTCGGCGATCCCAATGTATGGAATGACCAGGAGAAGTCGCAGCAGTTGATGCGGCAGCGCCGTCGCCTGGAAGAATCTCTGGCCATGGATTCCGATCTGGCCCGTCGTGTGGACGACATTCAGGCTTATTTTGATCTGGCACGCGAAGGCGAAGCCGTAACCGACGAACTGCGCCGCGAGATTGACCATCTGCGCGAAGTTGCGGAAAAACTGGAGACACAGACACTTCTCTCCGGTGAGAATGACATGCGCAACGCGATTGTCACCATCCACCCAGGCGCAGGCGGCACGGAGTCACAGGATTGGGCGGAAATGCTTTTGCGCCTTTATCTGCGCTGGGCAGAGCGGCAGCGTTTCAGCACGGAAGTAAACGAATACCAGCCGGCGGAAGAGGCAGGAATAAAATCTGCCACGTTTACCGTGACCGGCGACTACGCTTACGGACTGCTGCTGAGTGAAATTGGCGTACACCGTTTAGTTCGCATCTCTCCGTTTGATCAGGCCAAGCGCCGGCATACTTCTTTTGCCAGCGTATTTGTCTCGCCGGAAATTGATGACTCCATTAACGTGGACATCAAGCCGGAAGACCTTCGTATTGATACCTATCGATCTGGCGGCAAGGGCGGGCAGCACGTAAACACCACGGATTCCGCTGTGCGCATTACTCATATCCCCACCAATCTTGTGGTGGCCTGCCAGAATGAGCGCTCACAGCACAAGAACAAAGAACGTGCCATGAAGATGCTGCGGTCCAAGCTTTATGAATTTGAGCTGGAGAAAAAGCGCGCTATCAGCAAGAAGCTGGAAGACTCCAAGCTGGACATTGATTTTGGCTCTCAGATACGCTCTTATGTCCTCCATCCTTACCGGTTGATCAAGGACCATCGCACCAAACTGGAAGTGGGAGACGTGGACCGCGTACTGGATGGCGACTTGAATCCGTTTATCCGGGCATACCTTGTGGCCCGGCGCGACCAGAATTAACAGTTTTGAATCCCGAGCAGAGCGAGGGATCGCTATGTCCACGAAACATTAAGGCTAAGCATAGTTCTTAGGTGATGAGAGCGTGAGTTGTAAAAAGTGACTTTTTAGCGATAGGGTTCCCTCCCTTCGCTCGGGATCAATAAAAAAACTATGGCGCCAATTCTTGAACTGATAAAGAAGAATGCTGTGCCTGTAAACGTGATGCGCTCCGCATCCAAAGGCTCTTTGCCGCTGCCGGCCGATGAGATGCTGGAAGTGCTGGTCTATCTAACGCAGAACCCGCTCTTTGGCCAGGACGCGCGCATGACGCTGGCGCAATGGGACACGGAATCCGCCAAGGAGGTGCTCAGCAAAGACACGGCTGCGGCGGATGTGCTGATCTATTACTGCCAGGAAGAAAATCGCAGGCCCAGCCTGATGCCCACGCTGATTGAGAACCTGGCAATCCCGGAAACGTTGCTGATGGAGATAGCTGGAAGCGCGACCCGGGAAGTTGTGACCATATTGCTGGCCAGTCCGAGAGCGCGTGAGAATCCGGGAATTGTAGAAGCGCTCTTGGAGAATATCTATGTAACGCCGGTGGAAGCCCGCGAGCTGCGCGGCGAGCCACCGATTGCTGAAGACAGCGCAACGCCGCAGCAACAAAGTGTGCCGCCACAAAAAGAGGTGCCTGAGCCAGAACAGGCGCAGGAAGCGCAACAGCCAGCCCCGGTGCACGAAGCGCCGCCACAGCAGGAAGATACGTTTGCAGAATTTGAGGTTACTCTGGAAACCGCCGCTGCCCTGGAAGTATTCCAGAAAGAGAACGCCGCGGAGATCGCGGAGACCAAAGACAAGCCATTTGAGTTGACCAAAGAGGAAGAGCCCGCGGTAGCCGCAGCCGGCGCAGAGCCCTTGGCAAGTGCGGAGAATGCCGAGATGCCGGCAACGGAAGTTGCGCCGGAAGGCGCGAGCGCCACAGTTGCTCCCATAGACGCAACGGCGGAACTGGATGAGGGCGAGCAGAAGCGGGTCACCATCCTGCAAAAAATTGGCAGGCTGAATGTGGGTAAACGGATTCAACTGGGCTTTGTTGGCGGCAAAGAAGATCGGGCCATTTTGATCCGCGATACGGCGCGGCTGGTGCAGAACGCTGTGTTGAACTCACCCAAGGTGACGGACGCTGAAATAGAGTCGTTTGCCGGATCGAAAAGCCTGCAGGAGAACGTATTCCGCGAGATCGCCCGGCAGCGCCGCTTTCTGAAACTTTATCCGGTCATACGCAATCTGACGGGGAATCCCAAGTGCCCGCTGGATATTTCACTCACCTTGGTCAAATCCCTGATGGTGCAGGATTTGAAGGCGCTGCGCCATAATAAGAACGTGCCGGAGACCATCCGCAAGGTGGCGGCCAAGTTGTACCTGGAGAAGGCGTCACGCGGCGGAGCGAAAAAAGAGTGAGCGGATTTCCGCTGATTTGCATCGATATAAATGGATAGAATACCGGCGAGACTTTTGGAGATGCCTTATGAAAACAACTACCTATACCAATGATGAGATCGGCGAACTGCTGAAAAAATCGAAAAATATTGCTGTTGTCGGCCTGTCCGATAGTCCGCTGCGCCCCAGCTACGGCGTTTCTGCTTACATGCAGAGCCACGGCTACCACATTGTTCCGGTAAGCCCGATGATCAAGGGCGCGCTGGGTGAAAAAGCCGTACCCGCGCTGGCCGACGTGCCCGGGAAGATTGATATTGTGAACGTATTTCGGCGTTCAGAATTTGTGCCGGAGATTGTGGACGAAGCCATCCGGCTGAAAGTGCCGGTTATCTGGCTGCAGGAAGATGTGATCCACGAAGAAGCCGCCGAAAAAGCCCGCAAGGCAGGAATTCTGGTGGTGATGGACAAGTGCATCTTGAAGGAACACCGCAGAAGGGCCTAGTGGATTTGGTAAATGGGTAATCTGGTAACTGGGTAAAGTGAAAGCGATTACTCTGCTTCCTCTGTTCCTCTGCGTTTCAAAGGTTTTGGCTTTTCTGGTTTTGCTTTGGCAGCTTCCGCACGGCGCAGCTCTTCTTTGCGTTGATTGATTTCTTCCATCCGCTGGCCCAGTAGCTTTTCTCTGCCTTCTAACGTTGGATGGTAATACTCGCGGCCGCGCAGATTGTCTGGCATGCACTCCATGTCGGCGACTTTCTCTTCCAGGTCGTGCGCGTACTGGTAGCCTTTGCCGTAGCCAACTTTCTTCATAAAACTTGTGGGTGCGTTACGGATGTGCAGCGGCACGGGCTGGGCAGCGGTCTTTTCCACGTCTTCAAGAACCGCGCTGTAAGCGGTGTAAAGCGCGTTCGATTTCGGCGCGAGTGCCAGATAAACCACGGCCTGCGCCAGCGCCAGATTGCCTTCCGGCATGCCGAGAAAATCAATGGCGTCCTTGGCGGAGAGGCACAGATTGAGCGCTTCCGGGGCGGCCAGGCCGATGTCTTCCACGGCCATGCGCACCACGCGTCGCGCGATATAGAGCGGATCTTCACCAGATTCCATCATCCGCCCGAGCCAGTAGAGAGATGCATTGGCGTCACTGTTGCGTACGGACTTGTGCAGCGCGGAGATCAGGTTGTAATGCTCTTCGCCTGACTTGTCATAAAGCAGGACGCGCTTCTGCAAAGTGTCTTTGATGATCTGCTCGGAGATTTCTCCGTTCTCGCCGGCGGTGGCAGCGGCAACCTCCAGCACGTTGTATGCGGAGCGTGCGTCGCCGCTGGTGTAGGCCGCAATCTGCTGCAGAACTTCATCATCAGCGCGCAGCTTCATGCGGCCCAGGCCGCGTTCTGTATCTTCCATGGCACGGCGCAGCAGCGCGACGATCTGTTCTTCCGAGAGCTGATTCAGAATGTAAACGCGGCAGCGCGAGAGCAGAGCGCCGTTAATCTCAAATGACGGATTCTCTGTGGTTGCGCCGATCAGCCGGATATTGCCGCGTTCTACATGCGGCAGGAATGCATCTTGCTGGGCGCGGTTGAAGCGGTGAATTTCGTCGATGAAGAGAATGGTGCGAGTGCCATACGCACGGGCTTTTTCGGCTTCCGCCATGACCTGCTTGATCTCTTTGATCCCGGAGAGCACGGCGGAAAACTCAATGAACTCAGCCTTGGTCACATGCGCGATGATCTGCGCCAGCGTGGTCTTGCCCGTCCCGGGTGGTCCCCAGAAGATGATGGAACCTGGGTCGTCGCGTTCAATCTGCAGGCGTAATGGCTTGCCCGGCCCGACGATATGTTCCTGACCGACGAATTCGTCGAGCGTCCGCGGGCGCATACGATCAGCCAAAGGGCGTGCGCCTTTGCCTTGCTGCTCGGGAAGTGCTTGGAAGAGGCCCATGACAAAACCTTACCACTGATGGCACTGATTCAACTGATTTACACGGATCAGGAAAATATAACCACAAAGGACACGAAGGAGCACAAAGGGAAACCAGGGAAAATCATCCCATCAAAAAATGCATGTAGGTAGCTATCGCTTTAGTTATATTTTGAGGTTAGCTTGCCCTTCGTGTTCCTTTGTGTCCTTTGTGGTTTAAGGTTTTATCCGCGTTCGTCCGTGGTGAGCTTTTGGTTTCTCTGCCGTGCGGCTTCATACAACAAGATAGATGCCGCGATTCCGGCGTTGAGTGACTCCACGCGTACCGAGTGCGGAATATTTACCAACTCGTCAGCCAAAGACAAAATCTCTTGCGGCACGCCAGCGCCCTCATTGCCGATCACGATCATAGCCGCGCCGGTGAAGTTGGCTTCATGCAGCGGTTTGCCTTTGTGCGACGATGTGGCCAGCACGCGCACGCCTTTTTCTTTCAGTAGAGGAATG
>DASXZE010000162.1:0-3900 GCA_036502105.1 Candidatus Angelobacter sp.
GGTTGCAAAGGCTGTGAGCGCTTTGTACCGAGACTCGTCCGCTTTGCGCGATAACCGCGAGCGTGCGCGGCTGAAGTATTTATTCCTACAACATGGCTGGACCGCCGAAACATTTTTGCAGGAAGTTGAGCGGAGGCTCGGATACAAATTGGATCCGGCCGTTCCTGAGCAGGCGCCAAATGATATATTCCGCGACCACGCAGGTGTCCATCCGCAGAAGCAGCCAGGACTGTTTTATGTGGGAGCGTCAGTGTTACGCGGGCGGCTCACGCCGCAACAGCTGGAACTGGCGGCCGACCTCGCTGAGCGCTACGGAAACGGCGAACTGCGTACCACGATCGCCCAGAACCTGCTGATTGTGAATGTGCCTGCGGACAAAACCAAAGACGTGGCGCAGGCTTTGGAAGATGCCGGGCTTCACGTTGCTGCGTCGGCTTTCTGGCGCGGCGCCGTGGCCTGCACCGGAAGCGAATTCTGCAAGCTGGCGATTACTGAGACCAAGGCATTTACGCAATGGCTGGTGGAAGAACTGGAAGAGCGGCTGCCGGCCTTTGACCAGCAGATAAAGCTCAATGTAACTGGCTGCCCTAACAGTTGCGGCCAGCAGCGCATTGCTGATATTGGACTGGAAGGCAAAAAGATCAAGCATGAGGGCCGCACCAGCGACGCCTATTATTTCTGCCTGGGCGGAGCGGTAGGCGAACACGCGGGCTTTGCGCGCAACACCGGATATCGTTGCGTCGCAAGCGAAGTGCCGGATGCGATTGAGCGCCTGCTGCGCAGCTATCTTGACCAGCGCACTGCGGGAGAAAATCTGCGCCAGTTTTTTGCGCGTCACTCAGAAACAGATTTGCGTACTTTTCTTGCCGGGCATGAAAAGACGCCGGTCCCGCGCGATCCGTCACCCGGTCGCGTGCCGCACGGATTGGAGGGCTAAAGAAATTATGTCTTTGTATCCAATATTTCTTAAGCTCGAAAGCCACAAGGTGTTGATTGTGGGTGGCGGCCTGATTGCAGAACAAAAGATTGAAGCCGTGCTGCGCTCTGCCACTGACGTGACCGTAATCTCGCCGAAGATTTCTCCACTGATCCAAAGCTGGCGCGAGCAGGGACGCATTAAGCATCTGGCGCAGGAATTTCAGCCGGGCATGACACAGGGTTATTTTCTTGTCATCTCATGCACCGATTCTGAAGAGGTGAATCGCGCGGTTTACAAAGAAGCGCGGGACTTTGGCATTCTGGCGAATGCAGTGGATGATCCCGGCTATTGTGACTTCTATGCTCCCGCCGTGGTCAGCCGTGGCGATTTTCAAATTGCCATCTCAACGGGCGGCAACAGCCCGGCGCTAGCGCAGAGCATACGGAAGAACCTGGAGCAGGAATTTGGCCCGGAATATGAATCATGGGCCGCCTGGCTGGGCCGCATGCGCGACGCAATCCGCAGCGCGTTGCCGCGCACGGAAAGCCGCAAAGAGTTGGTGCGCACGCTGGCAATGTTTAAACCGGCAAAGTTCCAGCCGGCAAAGTTTTCAAATCAACCATCCCCCGGAGGAAACTATGGACTACTCAAGAAAAGCGGAGTTGGAGAGCAAACTACGGCAGGCAATCAAAGAGCATCAGCATGAAGGCCTGAATATGATCGGCAGCGCCGACCAGTTGCTGCACCGGCTGGTGGAAGCAGTGGACGAGTGGATTGAAGACCGGCCTGTTGTGCAAAAGAAGAGCGCATAAAAACATGTCTGGGAAAGTCTTTCTAGTGGGCGCAGGCCCGGGCGCAGCAGACTTGTTGACGCTGCGGGCCGCATCTCTGCTGCGTACGGCAGAGATTGTGCTGCACGATGATCTGGTTCCGGTAGAGATACTTGAACTGTGCCCGGCTTCTGCGGAGATTGTGAACGTGGGCAAGCGCTGCGGACGCAACAGCCGCAGCCAGGAACAGATCAACACGCTCATGGTTTGGCATGCCCGTGAAACCCAGGCGCAGACGATTGTCCGATTGAAGTCTGGCGACCCGGCGGTCTTTGGCCGGTTGGGTGAAGAGATGGAAGCGTTGCGCCGCGCGGGCGTCGAGTTTGAAATTGTGCCCGGCGTTACTGCCGCCAGCGCTGCCGCAGCTTCTGCGGGAATCACGCTTACTGATCGCCATGCTGCATCAGCTCTGATGGTGATTACGGCGCATAACGTCCGCGGAGAAAAGCTGCGCGCTTCCGGCATTGATCCGCAGCGTACATCATTTGCGGTTTACATGCCCGGCCCGGATTATAGCCGAACGGCGCGGGACCTGACAGATGCAGGCGTTGATGCAGGTACACCGTGTGTGCTGGTTTCCCAGGCAGGCCGAAAGAGCGAACAAAAGTGTTTCTTCGCTCTGTGTGATCTGCCCTTTGTCAGCGGCGTAACTGCTCCAGCCATTCTGATTGTGGGTGAGGTAGCCAGACGCGCTGCGGGTGAGACGACCAAAGAGCTGAATAGAATTCTGGATCCAGTACTGGCTTCATTAAACAAAAACCAGGAATCAGGAACCAGCAATAAAAATCCCGGCCTGAACGTTGAGTCATCCTCGCAGTCCTAGCCGGGAAATCTGCTATAAAAGTATTTCGCTATTCGATGTCAGACACTTTGCCATTCATGAAAATAACTTTGATCTTGGGCTGGGTATAAAAGAATTGTGTTTTTGTGGCGCCTTTGGTCTGGTTGGCAGGCTGGCCGCATGAATCTGTTACTTGCTTGATGGTTTGGCCAACTTCAGGATTGCAGGCTGAACTTTGGTTGTCCTGCTGCCCCCCACCTTGATCTTGTCCCTGGTTTCCATTGTTGCTTTGTTGTCCGCCGCCATTGTTTTGCTGGTTCCCGCCCCCGTTATTATTTTGTTGCTGGTCGCCGCTGTTGTTGCTTTGATCGTCTCCGCCCTGTTTGAAGACCTGACCGATGGTATCTTCCACCTTCGAAACATCTTCAGGCTTTAAGCTTTTGAATTTGAAAACCAGCTCGCCTTTGTAAGGATTTTGCTGATCACCGGCCTGCTTACAGGTCATGAAGGTGAGTTTGACTTCGCCCTTGCTTTCATTTGCTTCCAAAGTCGTGGGATAAATTTTGTCTCCAGTCGCGACAACATCCATCTCCTGATTGGCCGCCTGATCGCCAACTTTCGATGAGCCTGTTCCCAGGGCGCCGCCAACTCTTGGTATATGCGATAAGAAGCCGCTGGCCTTTCCCACACCGCTGCCATTGCAGGCGCTGTTGGCGGGTTTGAGTTTGCCGTCAGCAAAGCTATTGATGCATTTCGCAATGATCATGTTGGAAGAGCTTACTGGCAGGACGCGCATGCCTCCGCCAGGGCTTTGGGTGGTTAAAGCGGTTTCCGGATTGCCTATATGGCATCCGTTCGTGCCTTGTGACATGGTGTATTGCGCTTGCAGTTGTTCCAGCACGCTTTGTGCGTGAAGCGCGGCAAAAGGCGTTGTTGCTGTGAGGGTAAGGGCGATTATCAGGCGGCGAAAGAAGTTATTCATCGGGCTCTCCTTGGGGGCTCGCTGCGTTTCAAAAATGTTGGATTGAAATCAATATCTCCGGGGCCCTAAACTCTGCCCGTCAAGAAACATGTATTGACGGGCATTAATCAATGTCAGCCACTTTTCCATTCATAAAAGTAATTTTCACTTTTGGCTGGTTGTAATAATAGAGCAGCTTGGTGCCAGCGCCTTTTGACTGGTTCGCGGGCTGTCCGCAAGCTGCCACCACTTGATCAACGGTTTGACCAATCTCGGGATTGCAGGCAGATTGGCTGTTCGTTGGTTGAGAATCCTGGTTTTGTGAATTCTGGGGTTGCGAATTTTGGTTCTGTGAATTTTGGCCCTGCGAATTCTGGCCGCCCTGAGACTGCTGGTCCCCACTGTCTGC
>DASXZE010000163.1:0-11041 GCA_036502105.1 Candidatus Angelobacter sp.
GCATTTCGGATTGCCAGACTCTGTGCCGTATTCTTCCCAGGCCGTGCTGTCCATCATCTCTTTAAAACTATCGGCGTAGCCGTCTTGCAGCAGGTAACACGGCTTCTGCCAGCCAAAGATGTTGTAGGTCGGCATGCCCCAGGGCGTGCAAGCGTAGTTGCGATCGCCCATCAAGTATTCAAGGAATAACGGTGACTGGTTAAACTGCCAACTCTTTTTCCGGTTGGACAGAATCGCGCGAAACAGTCGCTTGGTGCGGGCCTTGCCCAGGAAATGTTTCTGGTCAGGCGCTTTGTCGTAAGAATAGCCGGGCGAAAGCATCATGCCTTCAACGCCCAGCGCCATCATCTGGTCAAAATGCTCGCGGACGCTATTCGGATCAGCGCCATCAAACAGCGTGGTGTTCGTGGTGACGCGGAAGCCGCGCTTCAACGCTTCCTTCATGCCTTCAATCGCCATGTCATATCCGCCTTCACGGCAGACAGAAAAATCATGGTGCTCGCGCTCGCCGTCCACGTGGACAGAGAACGTCAGGTACTTGCTGGGCTTGAAAAGATCGAGCTTTTCTTTGAGCAGCAGCGCGTTGGTGCAGAGATAGATATATTTTCTGCGCGCCACCAGCCCTTCCACGATCTTGCCAATCTGCGGATGCATGAGCGGCTCACCGCCGGGGATGGACACCATGGGCGCTCCGCATTCATCCACCGCGCGGAAACACTGCTCCGGCGTGAGCTCTTTTTTCAAGATATGCGCCGGATATTGGATCTTGCCGCAGCCCGCGCATGCCAGGTTACAGCGAAACAGCGGCTCCAGCATCAGCACCAGCGGATAGCGCTTGCGTCCAGCGAACTTTTGTTTAATTACATAGCTCGCCACGGTCCACATCTGTGAAATCGGTACCGGCAAATCAGGTCTCCTCGAAAAGCAGCTCTTAGTAATTAGCCATTAGCTCTTGGCTTTGTCTCGTTATCTCGAACAGTTTCGCTAACTTGGTTTACAAAACTTACGATCCTACAAATCATGGTTTCGGTTTTCCGATCACCCGATGTTCCGATCACCGGATCACCCGATGTCTCATCCTCTTCCGTATGTCTCATCCTCTTCCGTAGCCCACGCTTCCCTCTTCATACAGACTAGAGAATTCGCGGGTGTACGTTGACAATGCAATCAACGGGAAATAATCCCTGTACAGGTGATACGCCAGATAGAACACGCGCGGGAAACCTGTTCCCGTATACTGCGCTTCGTCCCAGTGTCCATCGGGGCGCTGCGTTTCTAATAGATATAAGATGCCGCGCTGAACGGAATCGCTGCGCGTATCTCCGGCTGCCAGCAGGCCCATAATCGCCCATGCCGTTTGCGACGGTGTGCTTGGCCCAATGCCGCGCGTTGTTGGATCGTCATAAGATCCGCAGGTTTCGCCCCAGCCGCCATCAGCGTTCTGCACCATGCGCAACCACTCCGCGCCTTGCTGCACATGCGGTTCATGATGGTCTTCACCAATCGCCTGCAGGCCGCGCAGCACCAGCATGGTTCCGTAGATGTAATTCACGCCCCAGCGGCCAAACCATGATCCATCCTGCTCTTGTTCGTCCAGGATGAACTTGATTGCCTTTTTCACCCGCTTATCTTCTTTGCTTACGCCGTACGTGGCCAGCATCTCCAGCACGCGGCCGGTAATGTCCACGGTTGGCGGGTCCAGCATGGCGTTGTGGTCGGCAAATGGAATGTTCTGGAACACCATGCGCGTGTTGTCTTTATCGAAAGAGGCCCAGCCGCCGCTCTTGCACTGCATGGCAAAAATCCAGTCAATGGCGCGCTGGCTCACTTCATGCTGATAGCGCTCGCGCGGATTTTCTACTTTATTCAGGCCCAGCAATACCATGGCTGAATCGTCCACGTCGGGGTAAAACTCGTTATTGAATTCAAAATACCAGCCGCCCGGCTGGACGTTCGGCACTTTGACAGACCAGTCGCCTTTGTTTCGGACTTCCTTGCTTAGGATCCAGTCCGCAGCTTTCAGCATACGCGGATCATCTTTGGTTACGCCGCTTTCGCCCAGCGCAAACATGGCATAGGCGGTGTCCCATACGGGGGACATGCAGGGCTGCATGCGGAACGTTGGCTCAGAGTGGTCTGGCACGCCAGCTTCTTCAATACCCAGCTTTTCAAATTCATCCAGGGCGCGGATCACCTGCGGATCGTCAGTTGAATATCCCAGGCAGCGCAGCGCAATAATGGAATTCAAGATGCCGGGATAGATCGCACCCAAACCGTCTGATTTTTCCAGCCGGTCCAGTATCCAATGTTTGGCTTTCTGAATGGCCAGATAACGCAGCGGACGAATATTGAAGCGCTCGCAGAAGTGGACGACGCGGTTCAACACCAGAAAGAAGTTTCTCCACGAAATTGTCTTCTCAGCCCACTTCAGATGCAGGTGCTTGCCGTGCCGCCCGCCAATGAACAGTTCGTCAATGCTCATCTCGGCCGGCAACTTCTTGAACGGCTTTTTAGCGTAAGCAATTGAGAGCGGAACAAGAATCGCCCGCGACCATGAAGAAATCTCGTAAAGATTGAACCAGAACCAGTTGGGGAAGAGCACAATCTCCGGCGGAATGGCCGGAACCGCCTCCCAGTCATACTGTCCCAGGAAGCACAGATAAATCTTGGTAAAGGTGTTGCACTCAGTCGCGCCACCCAATTCAAGGATCGTCTTCCGCGCACGCTCCAGCATTGGATGGTCTGACTTATAGCCCATCAGCTTCAGGGCAAAGTAGGCTTTTACTGACGCACTGATATTTGAAGGTCCGCCAGAATAAATGGGCCAGCCGCCATCAGCATTCTGATGGCGAATAATCTCAGGCACCGCGCGCTCCATGCGGCCTGCATTGCCTGTGCCCAGCAGCGTGTGTATGGCGATGTAATCAGACTCAAGAGTAGTATCGGCTTCCAGTTCACCGCACCAGTAGCCGTCTTTGTGTTGCTGGGCAAAGAGGTAGTTCCGCGCCTTCTCAATGCCAATGGCCACGCGGCCCAGCATGTCGTCAATTTTCCCGAAGAGCATCTGCGCGGGACGCTGATTGGACAACTTGCTCATTTGCTACTTACTCCGCAGCGATAGCCGGCGCTGCTTCAATGGCTTCCACAATCTCCGGAGGCAGGCCAAAACGAACATTCTCTGGCATAACCTCAACTTCGCGGATATTGGTAAAGCCTCTGGCTTTTAGAAAATCTATGGCTTGTTCCACCAGAATCTCCGGCGCGGAAGCGCCTGCGGTCAGGGCCAGCGTTTTGATGCCGACAAGCCACTCTGGTTTTATGTCACTGGCTGTATCGATCAGGTAAGAAGGTGTTCCCAGGTTGGTGGACACCTCAACCAGCCGGTTGGAGTTGGAGCTGTTCTCAGAGCCGACAACCAGCAGCAAGTCGGCCTGGTGCGCCACATCTTTTACCGCTGTCTGGCGGTTCTGCGTGGCATAACAAATATCCTGTGCATGCGGCCCTTCAATCAAAGGGAATTTCTTCCGCAGCGCTTCAATCACGTCTTGGGTTTCGTCCAGGCTCAAGGTGGTCTGGGTGATATAGGAAATCCGCGTGGGATCTGGAACTTCCAGCGCTTCTACTTCACTGGCGCTGCCCACAACCTGCGTCACTTCCGGAGCTTCGCCCAGAGTGCCAATCACTTCGTCATGATCGTGGTGGCCAATCAAAATAATGCTGTAGCCGCCTTTGGCGTACTTTACCGCTTCCACGTGGACCTTGGTCACCAGCGGACAGGTGGCGTCTATCACGCGCAGATCGCGCAGCTTGCTGGCTTCACGCACACTGGGCGACACACCATGGGCGCTGTAAATAAGGCGCTGGCCATCCGGGACTTCATAAACTTCGTCAACAAAGATTGCGCCTTTGGCTTTAAGCTCTTCCACCACATAGCGATTGTGGACAATCTCTTTACGTACATAGATCGGCGGCCCAAAAGAATCCAGGGCAATGCGGACAATATCGATGGCTCGTACCACTCCGGCACAAAAACCCCGGGGCTTCAGCAACAATAAAGTATTGGCTTCTGGTGTCATTGTTATCTGTAATTATACCCTTGAATACACTTTTTCCTGCCTTAAAGATACCCAATGGCCGGGCCCTGGGGCCATGCCAAGCCATTGAAATATCAATATTTAGCAGTAATCAGGGAGTATCTTAGGGTGAACGGGGGATGAACGGGCAGCCCTGGATAGCGGTTTGAGAATCGGCCAAGGCTGCCTTGGTGGCGATATTTACTTCAAAGGCGCCCAACGGCTTGTGGCCAGAGCAATCGGCAAACCAACCAGAATGGTATGGCCAATGGGGCCGGTAATGACAGAAGCAGGATCAAACCTGGGCGGCCAACGGTGAATAGCCGAAAGCGGCAGCACTACGCAGGTCATCATCAGCCAGACAAACTCACCGTAGAGCAACCCAGCAATGACCGGGCTTTGCGTGAGGAATGTGAGTTGCCGGCTGGCCACGTAATAGATCACGGCCCATATAAAGGCAATCAGAAAATGCAGACAGAGCCCGAGCGCCGCTGTCTGCGCGCCGCCTTGAAATGCCTTTGGCCCCAGCAGGCCTGAGGCCACGGATTGAAAAATCCGCATAGGCGGCAGATGGTTTTGAATGCCATACCCAACACATGCCTGTGTGATGTCAAACACGCCGCAGGCAAGTCCGCCTACAAAAATGGCGAGGAAGGCATTGGGAGAAGCTATGGAGGCGGCAGGCATCTGAGAAAATCCTTTCAAAACTATTTAGCAATCCGGGTATTCATATAGACGGACCCATCCCCGAATCGTCTCAGGTAGTGATTTCCAATCATGCCGTTCCCGGAAACATGCCAAAGGCTGGAATCAGTCCGCGAAGCTAGCTGAGTTGGACCGTATTTGAATGATCCATGATAGGCGAGCCGCATTCCTCACAGAATTTGGCCACCGGCGAAACGTGATGCCCATTAGCGCAGCGCCTGTTGCGGTCAAATTCTTCTGCCCGCGTAGCTGAATAAAGAATACATACAGCCGTGGCGTAGAAAGCCATTACAAACCCTGACGCGCCCTGGGTTGAACTACCATACGAATCTACGTTTCTACCCAACAACAATGGGAGCAGAAATGTTCCCAGGCTTCCATAACCCCATATAACCCAAAGAGCTGTACGCATCCATTTCGGGCAGCCGCGCAAGGTTGCGCGCCAAAAGTCATTCTGCTTGTACTCTCTTGAGAGACGGTTTGAAACAAAGATGGCAGGAAGCCAAACAACAAACAGCCCGACAAAAACAAATTTCAAGATGACTGAAGGCGGCGTCACTCCAGCAAATGCAGCGATGTGGATTGTAAGTAAGCTCAGAAAGCCAACCACTGCCAGCACCAGAAAAAATAGATAACGGTCCGCACTGTTAGTCTCCATATTCATGCTCTGCCCAATCGATTCAAAAATTGATGGTTGAGTAAATCCACACAATCTGCATGGCTGAAGCGCTAACCATTCGCCTTCAACAACTGCTCCGCGTGCTGGCGCGATGTCTCCGTCAACGTGGCGCCACTCAGCATGCGCGCAATTTCTTCTGTCTGCTCGGCTGCTATAAGCGCTCGGACTGAAGTTTTGGTTCGACCTGCCACTTCCTTTTTCTCAATTAGATAATGATGGTCAGCGAATGAAGCGATCTGCGGCAGATGCGTGATGCACAGCACCTGATTGGCCCGCGCCAGCGCTTTCAGCTTTTTGCCAACTGCTTCTGCCGCGCGTCCGCCAATTCCGGTGTCGATTTCATCGAACACCAGCGTACGCTGTGGGCCGCCTTTGCTCTTCTTCCCCGCTTCAATGGTGGCTTTGAGCGCCAGCATTACGCGTGAGAGTTCGCCGCCGGAGGCAATCAGCTCCACCGGCTTCAGCGGCTCACCAGGATTGGGAGAAATAAGGTAGGTAACTTTGTCAAAGCCGGAGGCTGTCCAGTTGGCCGTTTCATCTGAGCCGGAAACCTCAATCTTGAACTGGGCTTTCATGGCCAGCTGATTGATCTCAGCTTCCACCAGCTTCTGCAGCTCGCGCGCTGCACTGTATCGCTTTTTGGAGACTGCCTGCGCGGCCGTGAGAAACACTGTCTCGTCGGCGGCGAGCTGTTTCTTCAGATCACGCACCACGTCTTCGCGATTTTCCAGCTCGTCCAATTTGCGCGTCACATCTTCTTCGTAGGCGATCACGGCATCCACGGTGTTACCGTATTTGCGCTTGAGACGGTCGAGCAAGGCGAGCCGGTCTTCTACTTCCGCCAGCCGTTCGGGTGAAGCATCGATGCCATCCGCATAATCGCGCGCCGTGGCGCTTACGTCTTCAATCGCGGCTTTGGCTGATTCGAGCGCCGCCAGTGTCTCAAGAAATTTTGGATCGAAGCGCGCCAGCTCTTCCAATTGCTTTTTTGCTGCCGCGAGATTGGTCAGCGCAGAAGAATCATCTTCATACAAAACCTGGTACGCAGCAGTGGCCGCGCCAAACAGTTTCTCTGAATTGGCCAGGACGCGCTTTTCTGTCTCCAGCTTCACGTCTTCTCCCGGCAACAATCTGGCAGCGCCGATCTCTTTTTTCTGGAAGATCCACAGGTCCGCCATGCGAAGGCGATCTTGCTCATCACGATCAAGCTGGGCCAGCCGTTCGCGTAGAGCGGTCCACGCTGCATATTTTTCTGCCAGATCGCTGAGGTCGTGGCCGGCGTATGTATCCAGCAGGCCCATGCGGGCGGTTTCGTCAAAGGCTAAGATCGTCTGGTTTTGCGCATGGATTGACGCCAACGCTGGCGCCAATGCTCGCAGCAACGCCACCGTGGCCGGCTGATTGTTGACGAAGACGCGCGCCTTGCCTCCCGTGGCAATCTCACGTTTTACGATAATCTGATGGCCTTCCGGCTCAATGCCATTTTCTTCCAGGATGTGCGCCAGCCGTTTTTCATCGATCTCAAACACGCCACTCACTGTGGCTTTTTCCGCGCCGTGGCGAATCATGTCCGTGGATGCTTTGTCACCCAGCAGCAGTGAAAGCGCGTCAATGAGGATGGATTTGCCCGCGCCGGTCTCGCCGGTCAACAGGTTCAGCCCGGAGGAGAACTCCACCACCAGGCTATCAATCACGGCATAATTTTCAACGCGCAGTTCCAACAGCACCGGGATAAAACCTCAGAAGGAAATTGAGCGAAGTCTAACAGAGTTTGAAGCGAAATTGGTAAGTGACAACGGTGGATATCCTGGCTTGCGTCTGCGAACCCTAGAAACAAAGATAAAGGCGCGAGCTGTTGCCAGACCGCGCCTATAGTTAATTTTGCATAAGACTTACTGTTTAGCGATGGTCGTGCTCGTCGTGACCGCGATTGTCGCGCCCGCGGTGGTCATCTTTGTGTTCTTCAACGCGCTCATGGCCATAGCGCCCTGCTGAACGCTCGCGCTCACTGCGCTCAATTAACTCATGCCGCTCTACCGGACGGTTCCCAACTACAGTGCGTCGAATGGCATAAGGATGCACATATTCGCGGCGGTTCACCCAGGTGCGTCCCCAGGGAGCGTTATTGATGAAGACCGTGCGCCGGTCCCAGGCAATGCGATTGTTGCCCCATCCCCATGGCCGGAAAGCGACACCCAGGTTCACGCCAAAGCGGAAGCTGATTCCGGCTCCAACAAAGAATCCCGGCCGCGGACGCGCGTAAACCACAAGCGGATCATAGTAAGGAACCACCAGGTAATCCGGGCGCGCCGGCAGGATCGTTATATATGGGCCGCCGCTGACAATGACCTGCTGATTGGTGCTCAGGTAGCCGAAATCGCGAGCTTTCTGGCGCATTCTCTGCACGGCGTCCATTACATCCTGCTGCTGAGAAAGAAACGCGTTGCCAATGTCGGTGGTCCAATTCATGTCATTGGCCATCTGTTCCAGAACAGTCGGAAATGGCAGCAAAGCCTGAACGGATGGGTCCCAGGGCAGCTGGTCATTGGAAATGGCCTGGGCCAATTCGTCGCCAGTCAGGTAATGGTGCTGGTCTGCCCACTTGGTGGCATCTGGAATCTGGTCAGGAAATGTTGCCGCCGCCAGAATCTGAGCCAGCAAAGGATCGGGATGCAGCGCAACGCGAGAAACTAAATTATCCAGCTGCTGCGGTGAAAACGACGGCGGTGGGGGCTGGTTCTGGTCTTGATTTTGGGCCATGGCCGGCGCTGCCAATGCGCAGCACATCATCATTGCAGACAGAGCAATGGTAAAAACTCTGGCAGTTATCTGGCCCTGTTTTCTGGTCATCTTTCTTGCGAACATTGCAGCTCTCCTTAATATCTATTTATCAATTACAGTTTGTTGCTATAAAAAAATTCACTGCTCTCGTACCGCCCTTTACAGAATTTATAGATGGCCGCACAATTGTGGTTCTAAGTTTATTAACCCTGGGTTTATTAACCCTGTAGCTACCCAAAAGTTCCGCGTAAAAAGTCGCACTGGCAAGGCACCTTGGTGGCATTGACTGAATCAGCTAGCTTCTTATTGAACGACGCCGATGTTCCGGCGATCCGCGAAGTAATGGCAAAAATCAGCCGCATTGGCTACACCGAGACAGCCGTGCAAGAGCGCCTTGGCCTGCAGGATATCTCTGCCCTCCACTGGCGCAACGTGCCCATCTACCGCGCCGAGCGTTTGTTAAAGCGTGACCCGCTTGACCTGGCGATTGAGCTGTTCCTTTTACAGGGGACTCTTTCTAAAGATGAGTTTGACCGCTTGTTTGTTGCCTCCGAGCAGGATGTTCTTCTCCGCGCGGAAATCCTGTTTGTAGATGAAAAAGGCAACGCGCGGGCGCGGGCGTCCCTCTTTCCTGTTGGCGAGCGACTAATTTTTTCCGATCACGCGTGGCCTGAGCTTCCGCATCCGGGATACGCTACAGTCCCCTATGATCATGTTATGTATATTGGCGCAGACAGCCGCGAGCTGGCGCGCTGTACGTTTCGCAAACCGTTTCGCTCTGCGCTTGATCTATGCACTGGCTCCGGCATTCACGCGGTGCTGGCTTCCGCACACTCAGAACGAGTGATTGCCGTGGACATAAACGAGCGCGCGGCCCGCTGCACCCGCTTCAATGCCAGGATTGCCGGTGCCGCGAATCTTGAAGCGCGAGTGGGCGATCTGCTGGAGCCCGTAAAAGGTGGGTTTGAAAAAGAAGAACGCTTTGATTTGATCACTGCCAATCCGCCATTCGTTCCGTCACCAGTCAACTCGCTGGCATTTCGTGACGGCGGACGCTCTGGTGAAGACGTTCAGAAACGAATCATTGCAGGATTGCCGCACTATCTTGCGCCTGGCGGCATTGCGCAGATCACCACGGAACTTGGCGAGCGCGAGGGCGAGCCGTTGACCAACCGCTTGCGCGAATGGCTAGGCGGCGCAGCCATGGACATACACATCCTCCGGCTGCGCGAATACTCCGCGGCAAAATACGCCATTGCCCATGCCAAGGGCGATGACTACAAAACATTTCTGGAATCAGTGGATGCATGGGCCGGCAATCTTCGGGAACAGAGGTATGTGCGGGTGGTGGCTGTGCTCATCTCTTTTCAGTGGAGCGATCCGGCCTGTGGTCAGCCGTGGGAGCGGGTTGAAGAGTGCCCGCCGCCGCAACGCTCTGCGTGGAGAGAGATTGAAGCGGCGTTCCGGGCGGAACGCCTGGCCCGCAAGCCTGATCTGCCTGAATTTTTGCAACAAAACTGGGTGCAACGCACCGGGCCCATCGCGCTACTGGATGCGCAAGCCCTGGGCAGCACCCTGCCGGTAAATGCCAAGGCAACATTATTAGGGCAGGCATTGCCGGTTGAACATCAGCTTGATCCCCTGGAGCGGGAAATTCTAAGACGGATGGAAAGCCGCACCGCTGTGGCGGAGTTGATCAAGACATTTCAGAAATTCAATGTCAGTGAGGAACAGACTCTTGCCGCACTTGTCTCGCTCCTGAAGAGGCGGCTCGTGACCGCAGGCATTTAGTTGCCGCGGGCATTCAACAGATAATGTTACGCAACTTTATTTAAGCGGCTTTCATCCAGGCCCACAGTACGTTTGAATTCACGGCGTTCATTCTTGAACGCTGGAGTGCGTTGGCCGCAGAACTTTCACTGAAGCCATGCCGGCAGCTGTGGCGGACTGTATGCCCATGTCTGAATCCTCAAACACCAGGCAATCTTGCGGCGCTATGCCAAGTGTTTTGGCGGCGAGAAGAAATGGCTCGGGGTGAGGCTTATTATTTTGGTAGTCGCCGGCACAAACCAGCACATCGAACTTGTCCAGGATCTTTAACGCCATGAGTGACGCGGTCACTGACTCGCGCGTGCTGCCGGAAACAACGGCAAAAGGAATTTTGTCGTAGCTGGCTTCAACGTGTTCCAGCACTTCAGGCACAGCCTTGAGTTGAGGAAGATACTCATAATAGAGCGCTTCTTTTCGCTTCTCCACGGCGGCTACCTGCATGTTGAGCCCACGCTCGCGATTGAGTTTGGCAATGATCTCCGCCACAGACATGCCGGCCAGGGCATAGTGAAGATCTTCGCTGAACTCACAGCCCTGCTCCGTCAGCGCCTGCTTCCACGCAAAGTAGTGCAGCCCCATGGAGTCTGCGATGGTGCCGTCACAGTCAAACAGATAAGCCTTAAATGGTCCCGCTGGCAATTTGAGTTTCATAGGTATGTTTGTGGACCTGTCTGTTGTCGATCCATTAAGGATATTTTAGCGGGTAGTGTGCCCCCTGCGGGGTCATTTGTTGACGGGAAATAAGGCCTAAATTTGATCAGGATAAATGGCGGTGGATGCAGTCTATTGCGAACCTGTCTCTGCATGAATTCCCATTAACAAGGAAAAATACAGGGAAAATATTGGATTTCTTCGCCGATCTTGCTAGCGCTTGCCCTCCATCATTAGCATTTTCGGCAACTTAAGCCAATACTCGTGCGAGTGGGTGCGTAACTGAACAGGGAATTTAATATGAGTATTAGGGAAAGCTTAC
>DASXZE010000164.1:0-10555 GCA_036502105.1 Candidatus Angelobacter sp.
ACACAGGTACACAACACGAATGAATTTACCGATCCCAAGACCGAGATCTTTAAGATAGTAACGTCTGACGACGGCGGCGCGCACTGGAAGCCGTTGCTGGAAGGCAAAGCGCACAAGGTTGCCGACTAAATTTCTGCCGGCGGCTTTTTTTGCAGCACAACTAAGAGGGCAGCGAAAGCGTCTTCCCGTATTTGCTGAGATCGAGCCGGTACATATCAATGGGCTCAAGGCCGATGGCGGCTTCACCGAGAGCTTCAGCGCGCATGACGCGCAGAGAGAGATCAGCGAGGCGGTAGCGGAGATCGTCACGCTCAAAGGGCTTGGTGATGTAGTCATGAGCGCCGGCGGCAAAGCCATCGCAAATCTGCTGCGGGTTGCCTTTGGCGGTGAGCAGGATCACATACGGCGCGGGCTGGAAATCTGTGACGCGAATCCACTCGCAGAGGTCGCGGCCGCTCATGGCGGGCATTTCCCAATCGAGAATGCAAAGATGAAAGCCGCCGCCCTGAAGAATGGTGCGGGCTTCGCGGCCGTCTTGCGCGGTGTAAACTTCATAGCCCCAGCTCACGAGTAATCTTTCCAATAAGGTAAGAGTAAGAGGATCATCTTCCGCGACTAATACTTTCAGCTTGTGCATGGTGGTACTCCTTGTTTCACGAAGGTCTTGTACCTTAGTTATCGGCAAAGTCTGCCGAGTTTTTGATAGTTCAGAAAACGGCGGAAACAAATGTACTCTTCACCGCAGAGTGCGCGGAGAACGCAGAGAGCGATATTAACCGCAAATGGACGCAAAGGGCGCGCTACGATGATGGGAGTCGCACAACCTTGGCGCAGGCACGTGGCTGCAAGGGAGACCGAAACGCTGGATATCGGAGAGCCTGAGAGTGGAATAAGGCCGCGAGAATGGCCGGGGGATAGAGGTATTTCTGGCCAGAAATGTTCGGATTAGATAGAGACCATTCGTCCCTTTTGCCGTCTAAATCTTTACTGTCTAAATCCATGGAACCAAAGGGCAGTTGCGTCCGTATTACGGAGCAGCAATCTGGGAATTGCGGATCAGGACATCGGGTCATCTGGTCATTGAGACATCGGGTAAGACCGGCACGTTAGGAGACAGAAGATTGGCCGGGAGTGCGCAAGATCGGCGGGAAATGGTGTTCTAATAAAGGAAGCAGCCGATCCCGAAGCAGGCTGCTCGTCGCTGGAAGGCTTTTAATCACTCGTTTTTTAATCACTCGTTTTTTAATTACTCAATGAGAATGGCGTTGGACACGATCGGGCAGGTGCTGAGCATTTTATGGGCGCATAAGCTGCGCTCGTTTTTGACGATGTTTGGCATTGCCTGGGGCGTGGGGTCACTGCTGTTTCTGGTGGGCGTGGGCGAAGGGTTCAGGTCTGGGCAGCGCAAGAACATGGCCAACATTGGTGAAGACGTGATCTTTATATGGGGCGGACAGATTCCGGCGGTGGATGGACAGGGCGCGCAGGACATGCGGCGGTATCTGCTGACGTATAAAGATTTTCAGGACATCCGGCGCGAAGCTACGCTGGTGGGCGATGTGGCCCCGGTGATTAATCGCGGCGATATACGCGCGCAGAGTGACTACGCGACTTCCAGCGGGTCAGTTACAGGAAGCACGCCGAACTTTAATAAGATCCGCTTTCTGCCGCAGGGCGATGGACGCTGGCTGAATGATGGCGACGAAGCGCAGAAACGCCAGGTATGCGTACTGGGCTTCCAGATGATGAGGAATTTGTTTCCGGGACGTCCGGCGATTGGCAGTTCGATTCTGCTGAATGGCGTGAGCTTTGAAGTGGTGGGCGTGCTGGCGAATATCGGACGGCAGGAAAATAACATGAACAACCTGCGCATCTATATTCCGTTCAGCACCATGCATCAATATTTTCCGATGAAGACGGTGTATACGTCGTCGGATATTGGGAACCTGGTGCTGCGTCCGGTGAGCAGGGACAAACACGCGGGAGCCGTTGAGCAGGTACACCAGATTATTGCGCGCAACCACGGCTTTGACGCTAAAAATACAGAGGCCTTTGAAGGCTGGGACACGGTGCAGACGCAAGACACGGTGGGCAAGATTTTTGACGGCATGGATATTTTTCTGGGCGGCGTGGGTATGGTGACTCTAATTTTAGGGGCGCTTGGAATCGTCAACATCATGCTTGTTTCCGTGGCTGAGCGCACGCGCGAAATCGGCTTGATGAAAGCCCTGGGCGCGACGAACCGCCGCATCCTGATGCAGTTTTTTCTGGAAGGCGCGTTTCTTACGGCGCTGAGCGGAGGCCTGGGCATTGGGGTTTCCGCGGGTGTAATGGCTGTGCTGGCCATGCTGCCGACGCCTCCGGGATTTGATTTGCCGCATATTGTGCCGGCGTCTGCGGCAGTGGCGGTGATCTCGCTTTCCATCGCGGGGATAGTCGCGGGTTTGTATCCGGCACGGAAAGCTTCACTGCTGCAGCCGGTGGAAGCACTCAGAAGAGAGTAGGCGTTAGAGAGTAAATATGGTTCACGATTTATTAGGCCAGGCGTATCAGTCCATCAAGCACAATCGCCGACGCACGGCGCTGACCATGCTGGGCATGGCCTGGGGTATTGCCACGGTCGTAATTCTGCTGGCTTACGGCGCTGGGTTCGGCCGCGCCATCACTGGGATTTTTTCCAACTTCGGCATGCAGATGATGGGAGTTTTTCCCGGACGCACCTCCTTACAAGCTGGCGGCTCCAAGGCCGGCACACAAGTCCGCTTCATGATCGACGACGTGCAGCATCTCCAGGAAGAGATTCCGCTGGTAAAACACATTTCGCCTGAAGCGTCATTTTCTACGAACGTGCAGCATGATAATCGCACGCAGCAGCTTACCGTCAGCGGCTTTACGCCGGACATTATTCCCGTGCGCGCGCTCGCGCTCCAAACCGGACGCTTCTACAACGACGCCGACGAACTGCAGCGCGCCCGCGTGGCCGTGCTGGGATCAGACGCCAAAGACAAACTCTTCTCCGGCTTGCCCGCGCTGGGTGAGAGCGTCCGCATTGGCGGCATCAGCTTTGAAGTGATTGGCGTGCTTGAAGCCAAAATGCAGGAAGGCGACGACAACGTAAATAAAATTATTTACATTCCGTTTTCCACCATGAGCGCCATGCGCGACACACGCTATCTCGACGGCATCTGGCTCGACTACGACGGCGTGGACTACGACAAAGTTGAAGGCAGCATTCGCAGCGTGCTGGGCACGTCCCATGAATTCAACCCCAAAGATCCGCGCGCAGTTTTTGTGTGGAACACCATGAAGAACCTGAACAACTGGAAAATTATCACCATGGCGCTGCAGGTCCTGCTCACGTTTATCGGCACGCTCACGCTGGGCATCGGCGGCGTTGGCTTGATGAACATCATGCTCGTCTCCGTAACGCAGCGCACGCGTGAAATCGGCGTGGAAAAAGCGCTGGGCGCGCGCCGTCGCGACATCCTCACGCAATTTCTGGCCGAAGCCATGGCCATCACCTTTGCCGGAGGCATCCTCGGCGTCCTCGTCGCGTACGTCATCTCCTGGATCATCGGCACAATTCCCGTTTACAGCGTAATGGCCAAAAACGCCGACGCCGGGGATATCCATCTCTCCATCGCTCCCATGCACCTGCTAGTTTCCACCGCGATCCTCATCGTAGTCGGCCTCATCAGCGGCATGCTGCCCGCAATCAAGGCATCGCGATTGGACCCGATTGAAGCTCTGCGGTATGAGTAGACGTGCCGTCCCTACGGGACTCTGATTTTAGAATCATGCCACCGGGGACTACCGTCCCCGGCTACAGTTTGTAGCGTCCCTTCGGGACTGAGAGTTACGTGCATGAGGCATTTGTGTATCCGTTTCAGCGCGTATCTGTATTCAGCATCTCGAATCGGTACATAGCGTATGCGGCACAGCCGAAGATTTCAATGAGCGTTGTCATCATAAGAAGGGCGATTTCAAAGCGGAGATGGCACATTTGTTAAAAGTGCATGGTTTTGAGACGAGTGAATGAATACGGCCCCGATCATTTAGCTTGTGCCGTCCCTACGGGACTCTGGCTTTGGCTAATAACACCCCGGCACTTCCGTGCCGGGCTACAGTTTGTAGCGTCCCTACGGGACTGGGGGTTTACATGCGTTAAGGTATATCCGTGTATCCGTTTCAGCGTGTACCCGTATGCTGCACAACGGAAGAACTTCAACATGAATTCCACAGTTTTAGATCGGCAGAGGGTCGCAGATTTTTGTTGCAACCGAATCAATATTTGCTAGGATGAAGTTTCGAGGAAGTGATTTAGTACGTTGAACAGACACAGGCAAGAGTGCCTGTGCCGCATAAAAATTTAGAAGTCAAAACCCGGCTAAGAGCCGGGTTTTTCCATTTCAGGGTTGTGACCTCTCAGCCGTAAGCAGAGAGGTTGCAAAAGGAATCGCCCGGGATCGCACGTGATCGCCGACAACGCGCGTGACCGGGATAGCTGCTCACCGGCAGCAAACTAGGCCAGGCGAAAGCAGCATGGCTGGGGTGACGTGGGGCGCGAATGGCTTGGAATGGGGACAAGCCTGGGGTAAAGCTGGGGTGACATGGGGTGCGCGTGGGGTGGAATGGGGTGAACCGGGGAGCGTGGGGGGTGGTTGAGATCGGGTCATTTGGTCATCGGGACATCAGGTTGTCAGAGGCCAGCGCATTTTTGCGGGCACAGATCTTTTGATGATGCGTGCACAAAGACAAAGAGCAGCAATCGAATAAAAGGAGCGAGGAGATTATGGACGGAAATCAGGGCCCAGAAAATGAGATCCCGGAGAAACTGATTTTGCCGCGACGGCGGGGCGATCCCAAGGCCGAGGTGAATATAGAAGGAGAGATGTACGCCAGGGACGAGGTTGAGGCTGTGTGGAAGCAGAAAAGAATACAGCAAGAAAAACGCATAGCTCTCTATCAAAAGAACATGCACGAGAAATGGCTGGAGACGGAACAGGGCAAGCTTTGCCTGACGCTCTACCAAGCTTTTCTGCAATACAAAAAATTTCTGGATGAGCATGAATATGCGCGGCGCAGTCCGGATGGACAAGCGCTGGAGTTTGAAGAGCACAAACTCTTTGCCCAAGGACTGCGCGCGGTGGAATATTGGCGCGCAGAACGGGCGGCGAGCGACCGCCGAAACCTGGAGTTGGCGCAACTGGCGGCACGGTGCTCACATACATTTCTGGGCGGCGAGCAATGCCGCGCACCGAGGATGAAAGACAAAGAGCTTTGCCGCATGCACAACAAGATGGAAGAAACGAAGGCGCTGAAACTGGACCTGGGACCGATGGAAGATCCGGACAGCATACAGATTGCGATTAAAAAATTACAGGCAGCGGTGATTGATGGAGTGCTGGACCATAAACAAGTCACGTCACTCTCCTACCTCATTCAACTGGCAGCATGGAAGTGACCAGGACAAGCATGGGGATTCGCGAGAGCAAAGACTGAACGATTGCAGCAGCAGGAAGCGTGCTTACCTGAACAAAGCAACTTGATATTTGATAAACGAAGCCCAGGCTTCGGCGGGCAACAAAATTGCCCGGGCAGATCATTGAAAACTGAGAAAACAGAATCGGAAAATTAGAGTCTTATCATCTTTCGATGGCGTGATTAGAAGTTGGATTAGAATGTGCGACTTGTGTGATGCCTAGCGGGTGTGCACGGCTTTTCCCATTCCGGGAATTGTTACCACTGGCACGGAATTTCATCCATTTCCAGTTGTAAACGCCTGTTAAAACGTTCACAATCTCTCTAATATTTTTTTCGCAAGACGGATTCAACTGAAAGCAGAAAGCTACCCCCTTGGATTACCATCGCGGTACTGAAACCATTCTTGTAGTGGATGACGAAGAGTCCCTGCGCACAGTCGTAGTGGACCTGCTCGGCCAGCTTGGATACCGCATTCTCTCTGCCGGCAACGGACAGGACGCGCTGAAGCTGGCAGCGGAATATCCCGGCAAGATTGATCTCTTACTCAGCGACGTTGTGATGGAACCTTTGCCCGGCCCGGTGCTGGCGGAACAGCTCACCAGCCTGCGCCCGGAGATGAAGGTGGTTTTTATCTCCGGCTATACTGACGGCGCTTTGGCCGAGCCAGATGGAGTGCTGAAACCTGGCACAGTACTGGTGAACAAACCATTTACCTTCAAAATTCTTTCCGCGAAGCTGCGGGAAGTTCTGGGCAGCGCGCCCGCCGCGCCGGAAACCAGCCACCTGAGCGTAAAAACGGAAAAAACCTCCTGAAAATCCAGCCATACTCCGGGCTTTGATTGTGTCTCCCACGGCCCACACCCCGGGTGGCGATTGTGACACACCAGACCGCCTCTCGCCATTGAAAGATGCTTTTAAATCAATAACATAGACTTACGGGCAACGGCTTGCACTATCTCTGGGCGTAACCAACAAGAGCGCAACAAAATATCTGGGGGTGCAGGATGAACACAGCAGAGATGGCAGAGACGAAAAATTTGTTGATCTGGATGGCCTTGTGGGTGGGCGCGCTCATGATGCTGCTGCCCGCGCTGGCCGGCAGCTAAGAATTATGGTGATGAGTTTTAGCGGAGTTGTTTTTCCGCTGACGCGTTTTGCGCACCAGCATCTCGATCCCCAGCTTGCCGGTCCTTGGCCGAACCTTCTGCCTGTCCTTGCGGCAGAAAAACTCTGAAGCATGTTCCACTGTGTCCAGGCGTGCAGGTTGAGCGAAAAGTAAGAGTGCCGCCGTGCTTCACGATAATGCTTTTGGCCAGCCACAAACCAAGTCCGGTGCCTTTGAGTTCCTTGGTGGTAAAAAACGGTTCCAGAATGCGGTCGCGAATCGCGCGCGGAATGCCCGGGCCTTCATCGTGGATGGTAAAAGCAATTCCCGGCACGCCATCCTGCTCAGCATGGTGTATGCGCAAAGAAATTTTTCCCTGGCTGGATGAAGCGTCAATGGCGTTGCCAATCAGGTTCGCCAAAACCTGGCGCAGTTCGCCGGGAAAACCCTGAACGTGAAATGGCTGCGTGCTCTCGTAATCCACCTTGATGTTCTTAGCGCCCAGCTGGCTCACATACAGCGCGAGCACCGACTGCACCATCTCGTGCATGTCCAGTTCAACCGGCGTTTTTGTATCACGATGGAAGGCCAGAACCTGCTTGGTGATTTTGGCCACGCGGTCCAGTTCCCTGGTGGCCTGCCGCAGAAATTCCTGGACACTTTCGCGCTCGTCAGTATGTGCGGCCAGATAAAGCAGGTTGGTGAGCGCTTCCAGCGGATTATTAATTTCATGCGCAATGGTGTGGGCCAGGCGTCCGGTGGCAGCTAGTTTTTCTGAATTGCGCAGAGACTCTTCCGCCAGCTTGCGTTCGGTCAAATTCGTGAGGACAACAATGGACCCAATGCGCTCGTCGCCTACCATGACCGGATCAGCCGTTACGCGATACCAGTTGGTTTCATGCTGTTGTTCCGCCACATAACGTGAGCTTCCCTGGCGGCCCAGAAAGTCAGCGCTGCCCAGCACTTGTTTTAGAATCGCGGCACTGTCACTGCCAATCACCTCACTAAACGGCTTGCCGCTCAGCTCCACAAAGGCGCGATTGCAGCGCACAACTTTGTTTTCCGTATCCAGCAGCACCAGGTATTCCGGCAGCGCGTCCACGGTAGATTGCCACTGCTGCGCCGACTGCCGAAAAATTGTCTCTGCCTGCTTCAGCCGCAGCAAAGATTTAATGGTGGCAATGAGGACCGTGGCGTCAATCGGATGCGTAAGATATCCGTCAGCGCCGCCTTCCAGCGCTTCCACCTTGCTTTCATTGCTCACGAACGACGCAGAAATCTGCAGCACCGTAACGCCGGACGTAAGCGGATTGCCTTTGATCTGCCGGCAAACCTGATAGCCGGAAATATCTGGCAGCTTCACATCCAGAATCACCAGGTCAGGCAGCGCGCGTACTTTTTCCAGCGCTTCTCTGCCCGTGCCGCATTGGTCCACTTTGAATCCAGCGCGGTTCAATATGCGCGAGAGCACATAGCGGTTCTGCTCGTTATCATCCACCAGCAAAATCCGTGATGTGGATGGTTCAGTCATTCCGCGGCTTATTCTCCTCTCGGCCGTGCAATATCAAGCTTGGCCAGCGAGCGCAGCAGCGACTCTGGTGACAGCGTTCTGGTGACATCACTTTTAGGAATCAAGCTGGCTTCAAGAACTTTGAGCCGCGCCTGCTCTTCAACGTTCAAAATCTTCGAGGTATAAATAATGACCGGCAGTTTCCGCGTCTCTTCCTGGGCACGCAAATTTTCCAGTACTTCAAAGCCGCCCATCTCCGGCATGACCAGATCAAGAATCACTGCGTCGGGCCGTTCGCTTGCAATCATCTCCAGGGCTTCGCGGCCATTGCGAGCCTCCACCAGGTTCAGCCACGGACGATCCAGCAGCTCGCGCAGAATGTACAGCGATAAATCGTTGTCATCCACCAGCAGCAGCTTCTTGGGCTCTTCATGTTTAGTGATGCCGCGAATGTCGCGCAGCAAATTTTCTGGCTCCAGCGGACGGCTCATGGCCAGCACCGCTCCCAGATCAAGCGCTCTGGGCAAATCTTCCGGGGTTGACACGGCAACAAACGCCACGCCGTCCTGCGTTCCGTGTTGCTGCCGGAAAAATCTCAGAAAGTCCCAGGCCGACGAACTGTCCATGGCGCATATTACTACGCCGGGTTTGTGGCGTTGCAGCCAGACTTCCGCTCGTTCCAGGCTTTCCATATGGATGAGTTGAAATTCTGAACTTCTAAATGCCGGCTCCAGCATGGAAAACGCACTTAGCTCTGTATCAATCAGCAACACCGCGGAGCGTGAAAATTCTGGTGACGGAACATCTTCGCGCGAGGCTTCCGTATCGGCCTCGCCTTTATAGATGATGGGCAATTCAGCAAAAAAGCTTGAGCCACTGCCGAATTCGCTTTTCGCCCAGACCTTGCCGCCCAGCAACAAAGCCATCTGCCGGCAAAGCGGCAATCCCAGTCCGGTACCGCGATAGCGGCCTTGCAGCGGATTTTCCACCTGGGTAAATTCCTGGAAAACTTTTTCCAGCTGGTCTTCCGGAATGCCAATGCCTGTGTCCGTCACCTCAAACAGGATTGAGTTTTCCCGCTGCTCCGCCACAATCTTGATTTCGCCTTGCGGAGTAAATTTGATGGCGTTGGAAATAAAATTTCGCAGGATCTGCGAGACCTTGCCTTCGTCCGTGCGCAGTGTAGGCAGGTTCGGGCCGTCAACAAAAATCAGCTCGACAGAAGTATTGTCAGCCAGCAGAGGTTTCAGCATGCCTTTAAGCGCGCTGAAAAGTTCCGCGACAGTAAACGTCTTTACCCTGATCCGGACTTTGCCTGCTTCCACCTTGGCAATGTCCAACAGGTCATTCACCATATCAGCCAGTGTTTTCGCGGAGCTAAGAATAAAGCCGACCTGTGTTTCCTGTTCGCCGCTCAGGTCGCCGTCCAGGCGGTCCAGCAGGATCCGCGCCAATGACATGATTGAGTTCAGCGGCGTGCGGAATTCATGCGAGATGTTGGAAAGAAAATTCGTCTTCAGCTCAGACGCGCGGCGCAGATAGTCAGCGCGTTCGTCCAGCTCGGCGTAAAGCGCCACCACGCCGCGATTGGTATCTTCCAATTCCTGGTTGAGCAGTGCCAGCTCTTCCTGCCGTGAGCGCAATTCCTGCAGCGTCTTCAGCAGCTCGCGGTTCTGCCGGTCAATTTCGTCATACGGGCTTTCAGCTGTCTTCTCATTGATCTTGTCGATCAGGCCCTGCATTTTGGATGCGGTAAGTATGGGCGCTGCAAAAGGCAGCTCTTTCCCCATTTTCACCAGCGTGCCCGCGCTGCTGCTGCTGATTTCAAAATTGTCCATCAGCCGCTTAGTGCCCATTATGCCCAGGCCGAGTCCGGTATCGGAGTGATAGCGGCCTTCAACAATATCGGTCAGGTTAGAGATGCCCGGCCCGGCATCAGAGACCACAATCTCCAGCAGCTGTGTTTTGCCAGCTTGCACGGTGAAAGAAACTTTTCCGCCGCGCGCATAGCGGAAGGCGTTGCGCGCCATCTCTGAAGTGGCTGTAGCCAGCCGGATCTGCTCTTGATTATCGAATCCCACCAGCGCGGCAATCTCACGCGCGCGCTGCCGTGCCTGCACCACGTCGCGCTCGTTGCGTAATGAGATCGTGGAAAGTGGCTTGTTCATTTTGTTTCAGTACCGCGGATGTATTAGATCGCAGGCATGCCTTTCATTACCAGCACGCTGGCGTCATCGCGCTCCCGGCGGAAATCGCGCAGCAGCACTCCGGCAATCAACGCCGGCTGCTTCGCCAGAATGCCTGCATATTTAGAGAACTCCCAGCGCGACTGTATTCCGTCAGAATGCATGATCAGGATTCCATCTTTCGGCCACTCCGCTTTAAATTCCTGCACCCGCGGCATTACATGGCCTAATGTGCCATTATGTGAAACTAGGCTGCGGCTAAGCGTATTA
>DASXZE010000165.1:0-7312 GCA_036502105.1 Candidatus Angelobacter sp.
CGTTCCGTGGTTAGTTGATCTCTGTGACAGATACATCAGAAAATATTTCACTTCCTCTGTTTACTCCTTTCCTCTGTGTTTCAAAGATTTTTGTAAAAGCTGTAAAAGACCTTTCCTGTTCAGCGATGGCAAATCCAGCAACGCCGACTTTACCAGCGCCCGATACACTTCGCTGGCTCGTGCCACGCGTTTCAATTCTTCTAAATGTCGGCGCACAGTGTTGATGTCGCCGCGCTTGATCGGCCCGCTGAATGCCGCTGCCGCACCGTTCTCTAGATAATTCTTCAGCGTCTGCCGCAGAATTGGCGCCATAACTTTGCGTGTCTGGCTGGCTTTAAGTCCAGCGGCGCGACCGACGCGCTCTGCCGTGACCAGCGTGGCCACAAGCAGCGGTGACGAAAATGATCCCAAGGCGTGATAAAGAGGCTTGGACGTTTTATGGATCTTAAAAACCTCGCCACCTAATTCTTTGACTATCCAGCGCGCCGCAGCCACTGCTTTGCTGTCACCTTCCACTGCGAACGGCACGCCACTCATCTTCGGCTTCGAACCGGGAACAAACGTCATCATCGGATGCAGTGATGCTGTGTTCGCGCCAACGCGCTTGAGTGGTGCAAGCACGTCACTCGTTAAAGCGCCGCTGGAATGGAAAACAATTTTGTTCTTCCATCCTGGCTTATGCGCCAGCCATTTGGCTGTGTTGGCCAGTGCGTCATCAGTGTGGCAGATCCAGATGATGTCAGAGTCGGGGCCGGCATCTTCCAGCGCCACAGCTTCAGCTCCCAGTTTTTTCGCCAGCATAACTGCACGTTTGCGCGACTGCGCTGACGCGCGTCCCGCAACTGCATTGATCGTATAGCCTGCAGCGCGCAGCGCCGGCCCTATGGCCTGCGCCAGATTTCCTGCGCCGATCAGCGTGATAGTCGTTTTGTGGTTCTTCAATGACACGCAACGCGAGAATACTAACAAACAGCTTTTAAAACAAAATCATTCAAACAAAAACCTTTGAAACACATGAGGAACAGAGTAAGCAGAGGAAGTTTTTCATCTTTAGCTTTTCAATGAACCATCAGCCTCGTAAACGTTCGGATTTATAAGCCCTTAAAGCTGTCCGTTCCTCTGCTACCTCTGTTCCTCTGTGTTTCAAAGGTTTTGGGTTTTCTGCTTGAGACTTTAATATTGTCTATATGCCTACAACGCGCAAAAAATCCAGCTTGGTCCGTGTAATTTCCTCTAAAACTTCTTTCAAAGGCCCGGTCTTCAGCGTGATGACCGACGAAGTTCAGGAGCCCGGCAATGTTCGCGCGCGGCGCGATGTGATTCGCCACGCTGGCTCCATCGTGATTCTGCTGCTTGATGAATCTGGACGCACGCCGCGCGTTCTGCTGGAACGGCAATTTCGTTACGCTGCCGGCATACGCATGTGGGAGCTTCCCGCCGGACGCGTCGATGAGGGCGAAAAAGATTTGGCCGCAGCCAAGCGCGAGCTGATTGAAGAGACCGGGTACACGGCATCGAGCTGGGAGCGTGCGCTGTATTTCTTCGTGAGCCCCGGTTTTCTCGACGAGAGCATGACGGTCTTTCTGGCGCGCGGGTTGAAGAAGGGAATTGCGCAGCCGGAAGAGGATGAACGCATTGCCGTGCGGTTTTTCCCGCTCAAGCAGGCCGTTCACATGGCAATGTCCGGAAAAATTGTAGACGCAAAAACTATCGCTTCTCTGCTTTGGATAGAGAAAAAGCTGGCTCGCCGCTAAAGAAATAGTCTTCATTTTTCGATTTCACCTTACAAGGTGCGATGTGTTTCTAATGTGGGCGCTCAGTCGCTTTCCTTTTTGCGAATTCGCGCCCCATGAGTACGTAGATCAAGTTGACATCATGTCCCACTGGGCGCAGAATAGCCGCAAAGCCAAAGTACGGGTATAAGGCGACTCACGTTGGAAGACGGTATATCTTCCGCGTTTTTCGTCCTTACCAAAAAAAGTGGCAAAACCAAGAGAAGAAAACTGGTCCGAGGGGATCACAGTAAGACCGTGCTTTCTGACGACCGCCCGGAGTAAGGAACGTGTCTCGAATTAAAGGTAAAGTTAAATGGTTCAATAACGCGAAGGGCTTCGGCTTTATCGGCCGTGATGATGGTCCCGACGTGTTCGTCCACTATAGTGCCATCCAGTCGGAGGGATACAAGAGCCTCCAGGAGGGCGATGATGTTGAATTCGAAATTGTTCAGGGGCAAAAAGGGCCTCAGGCTGAAAGCGTTACCAAACCGGCAACGCAACCCGCCTGATCTTTTTATCCAGAATCTGAGCTAGTTCGAGACCCGGTCGACCCCACTACCGGGTCTTTTCTTTTGTGTCATTTCCTTCTTGTCGCTTTCGCGACACACCGCTACAGTTCTTTTATTTCTTACAAGTATTTATGCGCTTGACGCTCGTCGCGCGAGTCGGCCTCGCAACTTTTTCTCTTGACCAAAAAGTTTCTACCGCTGCCTTCTAGCGACTCCCAATCCATTGTCTTGAAATCAAAACTCTGCTGCCAGCGTTTCATCATGCGCCGATCATTACGGCTTGGCGCTCAACGCCACTCGCACCCAATACTCTGGTTTCGGCGGAGGCGAGAACGCGGCTTTCTCCAGCTTCGGACGCAGACAAACATCGCTCGCCGTCTCCGGAACAACCATCACCTGTTGCACTGCGCCGCTCTTGCCCATCTGCAATACCAGCAGGGTTGGCGTCGGGCCAGGTGCACTGGACGCACAATCTCTCACCGCACGCGCGTAACGCGAAGAAAATTCTTTTGATACCACTTCATCGTACTTGCGGCCTTCCGGTGTAGCGATGTTCACGCTCACAGCCTGGTAAGCGGCAATAATTTTTCTGAACGGCACGGCAGAAGTCTTGGCCCAGGTTTTTACTTTGTCAAAGTATTCGCGGCTGCCCCAGGTGTGCTGGTCCCAGTTCTCGCCTACTTGCGTGAGCGTTTCGTCCGTCACCATGTAGTCGCCAAACTTTGCCGCCATTTGTGCATGCTGGTTTTGCCGCATCACGCTGGCGCCGTATTGTTCCACCATGACCTGATAGCCCAGCTGCGCGCGTGGCCATGAAAACTGCTGCGGCATGTCAGCCAGTGCGCGATTGCTCACAATGTACTGCGTGATCTGCCAGTAAAGAATGTTTCCCGCTTTGCTGCCGCCGCGGTTGGCCATTTCTTCAGCAAACTTTTCTGCGTCGCCGGCCTTGCCGCGCCACTTGGGCGTCAGGCTCAGCGCCTGTTCCTGATAGTAGTAGTAATATTCTGGATCAAATGCAATCGCGCGTTGAAAAAGCGTAGTCAGGTCTTCAATCTCCCAGCCTTTGGCGCGTCCTACCTGCAGCATTACGTAATACCACTCCGGACATTTTGCCGGAAGCTCATACGACTGGTTCAACACTGTCTCAGCCAGCTTCACGCGTTCGTCATAGAGCCGCTGTCCGTCTGGCGTCGCCGATGCCGGATCAGTCTTTCCGCCACGCGTCTGCAGCGCATAATTCAGGTAGGCATAGGCCAGCGCCACCTGGGCGGTAATAGAGTCAGGCTGCTGCGCGGTCCAGCGTTTCATCTGGTCCAGAAAATCAGCCCACTCCGCCTCCGTGGATGGCACCTTGCCTTTGGGCGATTCCAGGGCTGAATAAAATGTGTGCAGCTTCCAGCTGCCTCCGGGGAAGCGCGTCCGCCCGGTCCGCTCGGCTGCCGCAATATCGTCCAAAACTTTAAATCTTTCCTGCTCCAGCTGCGTTCTCAGGCGAGTTCTGTAGCCGGCCTCATCGCGCTCCGCCAGAATCGTCATCGTCGCATTCACGTCAGCATTGGTGTTTGCCACAATCACCGGCTGAGCATTGCCCATCTTGTCCACCGCTGAAGTGGATGCACCGGGGTCTTTCTTAGCGCGGAGTCTGCGCGCGGCATCGCCCAGTGACTCCTGGGCCGGCATCTTGCTGACCATCATTGTCGTCAGCAGCGCCAACAACGCCACTGCATAAAAAATTCGTCTGGACATAAGGTTAAGCATAGGCCACTTGGTCTCGCGAATAACAGTTACCTGAGTGCTAAGTCATTGACTACTAAGGCCACTCCCCCGCTGGCCGAATGGCAGTAAACCAGTTACATGCTCTCGACCTTAACTTCAGCGGTGCGCTTCCATGCGCTTCAATTTTGGCAATGACCCGATTTTGGCAATTTTGGCAATCCCTACCCCCTCCCCCCGTTTTGACCCAATTCAACCCAAGAGCACCCAAGGCGACCCAAGAATCGGCAGAGGGTCGCAACCCGGTACAAACCCAGCCAGCGGATGTTAGGTTGTTGGCCGCCAGTCAGATTTCTGCAGGCGAAAGTATAGCGTATATTTTATGGCGAATCAAGCACGAATTAGCACATGGGAGAAATCGGAATTCGGGCCCGGCACAAATTAAATCGGCAGTGCTTACTTATTCGCCAGCTTCGCTTCTGACTTCTGCCACGCTTTGGCATATTTCCAGCTCACATAAGCTGCGTGGTTCATCAGCACCACCAGGCCTACCCGGCCATCCAGAAATCCCATGCGGAAAAAATACGCCCAGATAAACCGCACCAGCGGCCTGAAGACAATATTGATTACGCTGAAGCCTACCTTGCGCTCGCGCACCAGCATGTCCGCGCCTAGCGATGAATATTTGTTCTGGTGATCAATAAAACTGTCCAGGTCCTGGTAGGCATGGTGCAGCATGTCACCCTGCAAATGGCCCAGCTTCTTTCCCGGCATCTTCAAGTCTTCATGCACGTCGCGCAGTTCAAACTCCGCCGCGCCGCGCCGGATCAGCCGCAGTTTTGGATCGGGATAGTACCCCGCGCGCTTCAGCCATTTACCAAAATAAATATTGCGGCGATTGATCATGTAGCCGGAAAATTCCGGCGCCGCGCCTGACGTGAGCAGCTTCTTGATGCTCGCCGCCAGCTCCGTGCTTGCCTCTTCGTCTGCGTCCAGCGAAAGGATCCAGTCGCACGTCGCCTTGGCCAGCGACGAATTTTTCTGCCGCGCAAATCCTTTCCATGGCTCCACAAAAACCTTTGCCCCAAACGACCGCGCAATCGCCACCGTCGCGTCCGTGCTGCCTGAATCCACCAGAATAATCTCGTCGGCAATTTCCTTCAGGCTCGCCAGCGTGCGGCCAATGTTCGCTTCTTCGTTCAGCGTGATGATGCATACGGAAAGAGTCATGCGCTGAAGGATAGCAGGAGCACAAACGTTCGGTCATCTTGCGCTAGTCATCTTGAGCACTAGACGAACAAGCAAAGCGCGTGAGGATAGTCGGAAATTCTTGGAATATATTCGCCTGTCGTCCCTTTGTGTTCCTTCGTGCCCTTTGCGGTAAAAGCGGTTTTGCTTTTCTCCGCGACTCAGCGCCTCTGCGGTAAGCCCAGAAATCTGGCAGCAAACGCATTGGACCTCCGATACATTTCGCGCGAGCCATATTCGCGTAGCTCTCCTGTAAAATAACGCGACAGCGCATACTCATGGATTATCGCGATCAGGAAAAGTTTCTTCAAGGTAGCCGCATCTGGGGCGGAGCCGTGAGCCTCGGCTTCTTTGTGGTGGCCCTGGCCATCCGCTTCGCCGCCGGTGGACGCTGGCGCGCGTTGCAGACCATTGTCTTCTTGCTTGCTACCATGGCGGTTTCAGTCCTCATGTATTACACGCCGGACTACCTGCATCTGAGCGTGCGCCCTGAGAGAAAGCCGCACTGGGAAACCAAAATCCGCTGGCGCATCGCCGGGGCAGTGTTGTTGCTCGGCATGCTTCTAGCCGCGTCCAATGGAAGCCGGCTCTTTGTGCTGTTTGCCGCCGCGTGGGTGGCCGCTGCCAACTGGGCTGCACTCAAAAAGATTCCCGCGGAAAAGCTGGCTGCATTTTTCTGGGTGACGGATCTCATCCTGCTGTTTCTATCTTTAATCCGCGCGGCTGTTGGTCCGGCCTCGATTACGCTTCTTCTGCTCGCAGCTTCCGCGCACATCGCCATCGTAAGAAGAGAAGACCAGCACCTGCGCTGGGCGGCCATCACCTTTTTCTCCGGACTGGTCATCGTCTCCTTTGCCACGGGGCCGCTCGGGCAAACCGCTTTTTTGCTCGGGATCATTTTGCTGGCGGTGTCAGTGGCTGGCACAACCTGGCTGGTGCGTCGCGCACGTGAGCAGAGCGCAAAAAATGTTGCCGCTGCCATGCAGGAACTGATCGACTTCACCGGCTATGCGCCGGAGAAAATACGCGAACTGTGGGCCACCAGCAATCGCCAACTGGCCACAAACTGGCAGCTTGCCAACCCTGCAGAGGATAATCCTGAGCAGATGGCCGAATGGTATCGCCAAAACTCAGAGCTCTATCTGTTTGATATCTCGGCGTACAACCTTGAGTACAAGCGCATCCGCTCCAATATGAAAGTCCTGCGGCTGGCCAAAGGCGCAACGCTCGACTACGGCGCTGGCAACGGCGAAATCCTTCTCGAGCTGGCGCGCCGCGGCCACCGCGTTGCCTATTACGATGTGGAAGGCGTAACCATGCACTTTGCCTATCAGCGCGCGCAGCGCCAGAAACTGGCAATTGATTTCTTCCATGTCAAAAGCGAATTAGCGGAAGCTGCACAGCAGCAAGGCTTCGACACCGTGTTCTCCTTTGACGTGCTGGAGCACATGCCCGATCTGCCCGGCGAGCTGACTTTCCTTTCATCGCTGCTCAGCCCCGGCGGATTGTTCGTCTTCGACGTGCCAGCAGGATCGACCAAGGCCCATCCCATGCACCTGAACCACAATTTAAATGTGCTGGCCTTCATGAGCAGCAAGGGCCTGGCCGACGAACGCAACCTCATGCTGCGCCTGCCCTTTCGCAAGGAAGAAAAATATGTCTTTCGCGCACCAGCCAAAAATGTTGATCAGAAAAAAGTGGCGCTCAGTCTGTGGAGACAACTACAGAAACCACCGCAGCAAAACCATAATTAAATCCTCGTCAGAATTAATTGAAGCCTCGCCAGAATTAAAGCTCCATCAGCAAACCGGAGGAGGGACCCTGCGCTTGTTTGCGCAATATACGCGCACTCCACGTTCCAAAAAGCTTGTCATCCACGAGCTTCGCTACTAAACTCGCCCCAGCAACTTTCCTCGTGAACACCAATCCTCAAGGCGACGCATTTCCGCTGACCCGCCACTCCGTGGTGGCAGCGGCACAGGGCCGCGATCCGCAGGAGCGCACTTGCGCGCTGGACGCCATTACCGCTGCTTACTGGCGGCCTGTGTATAAATATGTGCGCAT
>DASXZE010000166.1:0-4384 GCA_036502105.1 Candidatus Angelobacter sp.
AGTGTATGGCCTGGGCCGGCACCGGCGCTTTTTGCGTGATGCAAGGCGGAGTGCTCAAGTCTTACGCGCTCAGCGGAGTCACCGGCTTCAAGGAAAAACAGCTCAAGGGCGATTTTAGTTTTGTGCAGATCAGTGACAGCCACATGGGCTTCAACAAGCCGGCCAACACAGATGTGGTGGGAACGTTCAAGGCGGCCATCGACAAGATCAACGCTCTGCCCACTCAGCCCAGCTTCATTCTGCATACCGGCGACATCACACATCTTTCAAAGCCGGAAGAGTTTGATGGCGTGGATCAACTTCTAAAAAGCGCCAGCGCGAAAGATATTTTCTATGTTCCCGGCGAGCACGATGTGATTGGCGACGATGGCAAGCAATATCTGGAACGCTACGGCAAGAATGCCAAAGGCTCCGGTTGGTACAGCTTTGATCAAAACGGCGTTCACTTTATCGGACTGGTAAATGTAATGAACCTGAAGGCCGGGGGCCTGGGAAGCCTGGGCACAGAACAACTGGAGTGGTTGAAAAAAGATGTGAAGCATCTCTCCAGGAGCACGCCTATCGTCGTGTTCGCGCATATCCCGCTCTGGAGCGTTTATCCGGAATGGGGCTGGGGCACCGACGACAGCGCGCAGGCACTCTCTTATCTCAAACACTTTGGCTCCGTCACCGTGCTCAACGGACACATTCACCAGACCATGCAGAAAGTGGAAGGCAACGTCACATTCCACACCGCTGCCTCCACGGCATTTCCGCAACCCAAACCCGGCTCCGCGCCATCGCCCGGACCAATGAAGGTTCCGGCGGAACAGCTGCGCAGCGTTCTGGGCATTCGCAACGTGAATTACGTTCAGGGCACACATGCGCTGGCCGTGGTGGATTCAAGCCTGGAATAGTTTTTGAGTCGTGTAACAAGCAAGGAAATTTTTTAAAGGAACAAAGACCAATGAAGAAGACGCATTTGAGATTAGCGATAGCGCCGATCATTCTTGTGTTTGCCATGGTGGCCGGTCGAGCTGGAAATTCCAGCTCGGCTGCCGCCGCGGAAAAACCTGCTGCAGAGACAGCAGTCAAAATCGACAACTTTACGTTCTCACCGAACACTCTGACTCTGCCAGTTGGAAGCACTGTCCGCTGGACGAACCACGATGACATCCCGCACAACGTGGTGAGTGAAGACAAAAGTTTCAAATCCAGGGTAATGGATACGGATGAGCAATTCAGCTACACCTTCACCAAGCAGGGCACGTACACCTACTTTTGCTCGATCCATCCCAAGATGACGGGAAAGATTGTTATTCAGTAAATCGACGCCTGGTAGATAGCGCTTAATAGATTGGCGGTTCAGTAAGGAAGGAATGCAAATTTGAAATTGAGACAGGCAAGACCTTATGAACGAAAGGTAATAAAATGATGGCCGCCACCATTGTCATGAGAGGTGAAGTGAGCGGTCTGGAAAATAAAGATTTTGAGCAGCTGGCTGTTCCATTGCTGGATGGGCTTTATAACTTTGCCTGCTGGCTGAGCGGCGACCCAGATGAGGCGCGCGACCTGGTGCAGGAAACGTTTATGAAATCGCTCAAAGGCTTTTCGTCTTTTCGCCAGGGCACAAACTTCCGGGCATGGATGTTCAGGATCCTGCGCAACACGTTCTTGACTAGCCGCACCGGACTTGAGCGCCGTAATACGCAGCAGGAAGATGAAGACGGCTTTGAAGATGCCGTTATTACCAAGGAGACACCTGAGGTCGCGCTGATGCGCCGCGCTGACACCGAACTGGTTCAAGCTGCCATTGCCCAGCTGGCGCCCGCGTTTCAGGAAGTGATCCTGCTCGCCGACGTGGAAGAGATGAAGTACCAGGAAATCGCGGAAACACTGGATATACCAATGGGCACGGTAATGTCACGGCTGGCGCGGGCAAGAAAGCAGGTGCGGGCACATATTGTGGCCGTGCTGGGTGAAAATAGAATTGTGGGTGCAAAGTGAAAAATTGTGAATGGCAGGAAAAAATCGGCTCGTACATAGATGGAGAACTGGAGCCCGCAGCGGAGCAGGCGGTGGCCACGCATCTGCAAAGCTGCGCTGACTGCTCTGCCACCATGCTCGAACAGCAGGAACTGAAGAAGTCTGTGCGTGTGGCCGGCAAGCGCTTTACCGCGCCGCCAGATCTTTATGCCAGCGTCCGCAAGCAGATTGCGCCCAAGCCAAAAGCGAGCCGGCTGTGGCAGTGGAGCACCGTGGTTGCGTCCCTGGCGTTGTTTGTTGCGCTGGGATTTATGACGTACTCGCGCTCTCACGCAGACAACTCAACTGTGGCTGAATTGATCGATCAGCACGTAACCATGCTGGCCAGCGCGAATCCGGTGGATGTGGTTTCAAGCGACATGCACACGGTGAAGCCGTGGTATCAGGGAAAGCTGCCGTTTACTTTTAATCCGCCTGAGCTGGCCAAGGATTCGCCTTTCAGTTTAGTCGGCGGCAAATTGATCTATGCGCAGCACGCTCCCGGAGCGGAGCTGGTTTATCAGGTGAAGCAACACAGAATCTCAGTCTTTATCTTTCAAGCACGCGATGTTCACGGCGAACCTTCCACAGGCGACCAGAACTTTGTGGTCAACGGATGGCAGCAGAACGGACTGCAGTTTTACATGGTCACAGATGCTGCTAAAGAAAACACTGAGCGGCTGCGTGCACTTCTGGAAGAAGCGAATCGGATTTAACCAGCACAAGCGCGTTCCCTGTGATCAATTTGCAAGCCTAAGATTTGCATGCTACGAAATGATGATCTTCTGTTCCCACGGATTTTCATTTTGTGGCGGCTCACCGGGCTGTACTGGCGGCATAGCTTCAGCTGCAAGCGGCGGGGCTTGCTGCTCTGGTGGTGGCGGGGTTGTTGCTTCTGCTGTCTCGGCTGGCTGACCTTCGAGCGGCGGTGAGATCGCACGCGAATCGACAGGCAACAGCTGGGCATTTTGCGCAGCCCATTTCGCAGCCAGTCCGTTCAGTGGACTCTTGGTGTTGTATTCCTGGTAAGAAATCATGCGGCCAATGCGGATAATCAGGTCGTCCAGCGATTCTGAGGCAGCCCAGAAATCTCCTATGCAGACCGAGCTGTCATCAAAGTTAGGATGAAAGACCGGTGTGAGCATGCGGCACTGCGGCGCGCGCCGCGGATATCCCAGAGAAAGATTTACTTCCAGCGTATGCTCATTGCGCTCCAGGATCGCGCCATCCGGAGCAACATAGAGCCCGCGAATCAGGTATTGAAAGCGATACAGTTCAGGCGGCATGCCTGCCGTGCCAACAATCTGAATCAAAGGCCAGCCTTTAAAGCGCTGGAAGAGTGAAGCATGGTCGAGTTTCAGCCGGCGAATTCTGGGTGACAGCATAAGATCAACTCAAAAAGAAAATATTGTGTTTCGTGCAATGGCAAACAGCAAAGCCACTGCAATAGCGCCAGCAGTGAGTCCACGCGGAATCGCAAACCGTGGAAACTGCTCATAGCGCATTACCCGATAAAAGCAAAAAAACAGCCAAACAAGTACGGCAGGCATAACCATCGTAAACAAAGCGTTGTAATGCAGTGCGCTCCCCACATCAAGATGCAGCAGCGCGTGCAGCGCCCGCGTGGAACCACAACCAGGGCAAAGCCAGTGCGTGGTTGCATAAAACATGCAGCGCGGATAAAACGAATGCTCCGCCGGCGCAAATTTGTACACCACGGCCAGAGCGCCCAATAACGCCGCAGATGAAAGCCCGGTAATGGTTCGCAGTTTCATGAGCCCTGAGGTTGCAGAATGCCCATCTTCTTCCATTGCGCAATGCGGGAAAAGTGGTGCTGGAAATAAAATATTCCCAGGAAAAATGTCATTACCCCACTGAGCTGAAGGTTAATAGGTTCAACAGTGTTGTAATAATCTTCCAGGTCAGACTTCATCTGGAACAAAGCGACCTCAACCAAGCCAATCGCAACGATTGAAAAAAATGGGTTAGCATGGGTTCTTATTCCGGTTGATGCTGTCATGTATCCGCTATATCCCCCATTCAGAAGCGCGACGCAAAGAGCGATGATCGCAAATAAAAGCCCTTTACTATTGGGCTTTACTTTTCTGACATAAGCAGTTTCCACAAAGAGCCAGGCCCAGCCAAAAATACCACATGTGAAAATGGTGATCAGCAACACCAAAGCCCAATGGAAGTCAGGCGGCACAAATGCACCCATCTGTGGAGTTAGAGTGTGGCCGCTATAAGCTGTGGAAGCTCCGTCATACACGGTGCCGGTTCCGCCATAGACAGTTCCGCTAGCGGCAGCCATGGGAGTACCAGGCTGGCCGGGCTGAGCAGCGGCCGGCGATGGAATATTGCCGATCACCTGTGACACGGC